>CAZJFQ010000026.1:0-5897 GCA_964545335.1 uncultured Gammaproteobacteria bacterium
GGCTATTTTTCGCGTCAGCGCTTCTTTCCGCTTTTCACTCTTCACCCGACAGTGCGCTGCCCCGGTGGATCCATCAATTGTCGCAACTATAGGGAGCGATGGTTTCACCCAGTACGGCGAGCGGTTCGACGTCGTAGATACCGGCGTCTGCGAAGCGGAAAGCTGAAACACCGTTGGGCAACAGCATTACGAAACTGCCCCCGAATCCTTCCATGTAGGGCAGCTGAAAGACACAGTGATCGGATGACCGATAGGGCAGTGACCAGAACGACAGGTTATAGCGGTGGGAACCATGGGCATTCATTTCCCCGGTCGGTAATCCCGCGCCCGTACGATGCAGCGCTTGGTCAACAAGACCGGCGTGAAGGAGTTGCACGGCCTCATGGCGGCCGCGGTTCTGGAGCAAGGTCGCGATCTTAGCGATGTCATCGGCGGTCGGATAGTAACCGATACCCAGCAACGGCAAACCGCCGCTGCCGTCCGGTTCCCTGGTGTGCATCATCGGCGCATTACGGATGCCGATCGGGCGCAGAACTTCTTCCCGGACCATATCCCAGAGCGAGACCTGGGGTCCTTCAATGCTTTTCACAAATGCGTCCATGGCCGCTGCGGCGATAAACGTGTGCGTGGTGTTGTACCTGAAAACCTCGCCCGGTCCCCATGGGTAGTCGCCATAACTAAGCGACACACGCAGTTTGTCAGCAGCGCTCAATGCCCGGCTCCACTCGGCCATCCGTGGTTTGTTCTCGTCGGCAAATGGTTGCACCGCCGTCGGATCCGGAAAGTTGTCGCCGATGCCGGTTGCCATGTTCAGGGCGTCGATGAATGTAACTGCTCGCCAGCCGTCGTGCTGCGCAGCGATCGCGACGTAATCGCTTATTCTCAGATCGAGCACACCGACACCGTACTTCTGCGCCAGTCGCATCAACGCTAACGAACCCCCGAGAGACTTTGTGACCGAAAATGCGCCATGACGCATCGACGTGCAATAGGGAAAGTCGCCAAACCGCGTCGCGCAGGGTTTGAGGTAGAGTTCACCGTTCAGCACAAACCCGGCCAAACTGACATCATCGTAACTCAGGCCACGGGTAAATCGATTCCACGCAAGATCCGGGTTGGTAAACCCAAGATCACTGAATTTTCTGACCGGGACGCGGGTTCTGATTTCTTCATCGAACCCGGCAATCAACACGGCCTCGTCGGCAACCGGTCCGGGGCTATAGTTCATCGGCACCTGGCCCCAGAAGTCGTTTCGATTCCACGCAGCGGTCTCCTGTACAACCTGAAAATGCAGGTTGGAAACCCGGTTGTCGTCAAACAGGAAGGTCGCGACCCCGTTATGTGCTTCATTACTCAGATTGCTCGCCAGGACAAACGGAAATGATGCACGCGACCAGCCGTGATCGGACGGTTCCGACCAGACACGGCCGGCTGAGAGGATCAGGGTCCAGAAACTGTCGCTGCCGGCTGGCTGAATCAGATCTCTTTCAGCCGGCACCAGATAGTCTCCGCGGCTAACAAACTCCACCGAAAAACCGGGGAAAATCCTGAGGCCGGTCACGCCGTAGTTTGCATCCGGGGTCGTGCCGGCCATAGGGACCTCGGGCACGGTCAGGACACCACTCAACGCATGTCGCGCGGGTCCGGCAGCGCCGATGGGCAGGTAATACACATTGAGCACGGGTCCCGGCGGCTGTGTGGCATTTCCGTTGAGCTCGTCCGGTGTCAGTGTTTCCCGCCAGGAGGCCATGGGCGGGACAGCCGCTGAGGCGTCAGCCGCGCTGCCACCACTGCTGCACGCGGCGGTGGCAAAAGCCGCCAGTACGACAACAAGCTGTCTGGCCGGATATGTCATAGCCGGAGAAAACCGCTGCCGGGACCGCTCCCGGGCCTGCGCGGATATGTAGGCTAAACCGAGTATAACCGCGACTGTGGCGGCAAAACTCCGGGCGATTCACGGTTTACAAATTGGGTCGCCGGCCTTCGGAGCTTCGACACGCCGATAATCGCCGGCGACATCGGGATTGTGTGCCCCTGAAAGCCTGGTGATAGCGGAGAAATCAGACCTGCAATTGCGCCGTGATCACGGTATCGGCATTGTGCCCGAGCGTCTCGTTCCAGTGCTCGAGCCAGTCAGGAATAGCTTCTCCCGGCATCGGGCGCGCAATATAAAATCCCTGACCTTCATCACAGCCCAGTTCGGCGATGAGATCCCAATCTGCCTGTTTCTCGATTCCTTCCGCGACCACGCAAAGCCCGAGCTTCTGCCCGAGTGCGATGGCTGCCTCAACAATAGACCGCGATTCGCGATCCGTAGCCGCATCCCTGATGAATGCTTGATCGAGTTTGATCTCGCTGTATGGGATCTGTTTGAGTTGCAACATCGTTGCATAACCTGTTCCAAAATCATCGACCGACAATTCGAAGCCTTTCATGCGCAATCGCGTCAGAATATCGAGTGCCGTAATCGTATCCTGACCAAGCCAGCTCTCCGTGATTTCCAGGACCACCTTGTTGCATGGCACACGATGTCGGCCTGCAATCTGCTCGATTCGGTCGGGCAGATCCATCTCACTTAAAGAGCGCGCGGAAATATTGACCGCGAGTTTTACGGTAAGACCATTTCTGTTCCATTGAGCCCATTGTGAGAATGCCATGTCGAGCACGAGTTCCGTGATTCTGTCAATCAGCCCGGTACGCTCGGCCAGTGCGATGAATGTATCCGGCGGCAACTCTCCCAGATGCGGGTGTTGCCAGCGAACCAGCGCTTCCACGCCGACGAATTCCAGACTGCGGGTCCTGATCTTGGGCTGGTAGACGACATCGAACTCCTCGCGTCTCACGGCGTCCAGCATATCGTCCGAACCGATCAATGCCGGACGCTTCATAGTCGGGTCTCTGTCAATATCGTCAATCTGTTCGAGGAGCGCGAGCAGATCGCCGGCATCGAATGGTTTGACCAGTGTACCGGCCACTCGTAAACGGTACGCGCGGGCAAGTCGTAGTGCCGCTTTCATAACACGCGGGCTGACTGCGCCGGCAAGAATCACGGTAGCCTGGCAACGCTCCGATGACAAAAATCTCAGTATTTCCACGCCATCAGTTTCGCCGACACGCAGGCTGACCAGGATGGCCGTCGTATCGTTCCGGCAACGTTCTACGAATTCATGGAAATTCGTCGTGAATACAGGATCGAAGCCCTGCGTAGATGCCGCAACGCGGACCGGTTCCGTGATATCCGGGTCGTCGTCGACAACGATAAGTTCGCGCCGCGATTTTTCGATGTCCGGTGTACTCATATGCTCTCAAGCCGGGTCCGTGATGTTTCCCGGGCTGCTGGCCGCTGCAGACGGCCCTTGTGACCCGATTCGCCCGCTGTCGGGTCTTGTTGTCCGGCCATTTTACCGACTGGCCGTGCGGCAATCGGCGGACGATGTCACATTTTCGGTGACCCGGCCGTACCCGGGTACTGACCCCAATCCGGTGATTTCTTGACGCCCCCGGCGCTTTGGACAAGAATTTCCGTTCCATTCCGGGGACAGGATGTGAGCGGCGTCTACAACAACTTCCGAGATTTCTATCCATTCTATCTTTCGGAGCACAGCAACAGGATTAACCGGCGGCTGCATTTCTTCGGCACCTTTTGCAGTCTTCTCGTTTTTGTGTTTGTCATCCTGACCGGCAACTGGGCATGGGTCGGGCTGGCTCTGGTAATTGGTTATGGCTTTGCCTGGGCAGGGCATTTCTTTTTCGAGCAGAACCGACCGGCGACCTTCAGGTATCCTTTCTACAGCCTGGCCGGGGACCTGGTGATGTTCAGAGATATCCTGACCGGCAGGATCCGGTTCTGAACGCTACGCTCAGACAACTCAGCTTGCTGGTTTAATACGGGTGGATTCGTTTTGGATCAACTGCTGCAAAAGCGGCTGACACGACTGGCGGGGTCGGGTCTGCGGCATCCGCTGAGCGACGGGCTGAAGGGTATAGAAAAGGAGTCCCTCAGGATAAATCGGGACGGATCGATCGCCACGAGTCCGCATCCGGATGAGCTAGGATCGGCCCTCACCAATCGATACATCACGACGGACTTCTCAGAGGCCCTGCTGGAGTTTATAACTCCGCCCTACACGGGCGCCTGGGAGGTTGTACAGTCTCTTTGCGACATACACCAGTTTGTCTACGCGCATCTCGAGGACGAACTGCTCTGGGTTACGAGCATGCCGTGCACTGTTCAGGGCGACGTCAGTATTCCGGTCGCCCGTTACGGCGATTCAAATGTCGGCCGGATGAAGCACGTCTACAGGGTCGGACTTGGACACCGTTACGGCAGGGTTATGCAGACGATTGCAGGTGTGCATTTCAATTATTCGGTTCCGCAACGACTCTGGCCGGTATTGCAGGAAATCCGTGGGGACAAACGTCCGCTGGTGGAATTTGTATCGGTGGCTTATTTTGGACTGCTCAGGAATTTCAGGCGTCACGGCTGGCTGATGCTCTACCTGTTTGGTGCTTCGCCAGCGGTATGCAAATCGTTTGTTGCCGATGGTGGCGAAGATCTGCAGGAGCTCGACCCGGGGACGCTCTATGCTCCGTATGCAACGTCACTGCGCATGAGCGAACTCGGCTACAAAAATAAAAACCAGTCGTCGCTCGAGATCTCACTTGACAATATGGATGCATACACCGCGGACCTGACCCGGGCCCTGCACACGTCGCTGCCGGAATATGAAAAGATCGGGACGGTGGTAGACGGTGAATACCGGCAACTCAGTACCGGATATCTGCAAATCGAAAATGAATACTACGGACTGGTAAGACCCAAGCGAGTTGCCCGATCCGGCGAAAGTCCCACGCATGCTTTGCATCGCGGTGGTGTCGAATATATCGAGGTTCGGGCGCTGGATGTGAATACCTTCGATCCAATTGGTATTCACCGCAACCAGATGCTGTTCATGGAAGCGTTTCTGTTGTTTTGTCTGCTGACCGATAGCCCGCCACTGGCCACGGCGGAGCTGGCAGAGCTGGATCATCGGCACAGCGTGGTGGCGAAGGCAGGGCGGAAACCCGGCCTCGAGGTACCCTCGGATGGCCGCAGCTGCGCGCTCGATCGTCTGGGCCGCGATATTCTCGACGGCATGCGCGGTATCTGCGAACTTCTCGATGACGGCCGGGATGGTCAGCCGTATGGGGTGGCGCTGGAGGACCAAACCGCCGCTTTTGATGATGTTTCGCGCACTCCGTCCGCACGGATACTGCACGAGTTACTCTCGATGAGAGAAAGTTTTTTCGCATTTGCCATGCGGATGGCGGAATCACACAGTGATTACTTCCGGAATTTAGAAATGGACAACAATGCAGCACAGACCGTTCTTGGCACCGAGGCTCACGATTCGATTCAGAGACAACAGGCAATCGAAGCGGGCGATACGATAAACTTTGAGCAGTACCTGGCAAACTATTATGCGCAGACGAAATCAGCGGAGTGAAATTTGCCGGCGACCCCGGTACCGCTACTACGGCTCCTTCAACTTCCTGAATGCAATACCGTTTTCGGTGTTACGGCTGAATTTTGGCAAGAATGCGAACTGTCTGCTTTTGACCTCCACCCGGTGCGACGTATAATCGTGCCAATGTCAGGTTGTGCGGTTGACAGTTGACCGCGGGAGACACCAATCACCCATGTCCAGGGAGCGAATAATCGCAAGCGCTTTTCTTGTTGCAATTCTGGCGACCGGCTGCGTAAGCCAGGAAGAGAGAGCTGTCTTCGGCGACGAACCCAATCTGGACGAAGCCGCAGAAATCATGAATGCCTCTGCGGCACTCGGCAAAGCGGACAAAGATAGACTGGTCTGCATACGCCAAAAGACAACCGGGTCGAGGATCCCCAAGCGGATCTG
>CAZJFQ010000026.1:5997-25043 GCA_964545335.1 uncultured Gammaproteobacteria bacterium
CTCAGTCGGGCAACGGTTCGCCGTTGCTCCGTACCCATTCACCGTGCAGTTCGCTGAGACGTTGGGTTAATGGCCCGTAGCGTCCGTCGCCGATGACCCGGCCATCCACTTCCAACACAGGAGCCAGTTCCCCCATGGTTCCGGTTGTGAACGCCTCGTCTGCTGTGTAGACCTCCGTCAGCGATACATTGCGTTCGACTGCCGGTATTGCGTTTGTTTTAGCGAGTTTCAGAATCAACCCGCGTGTGATTCCAGGGAGACAACTATCAGGCTGGGGTGTAATCAACTGATCGCGTTTGACGATGAAGACATTCGTGTCGTTGGTCTCGGCAACAAATCCGTTCAGGTCGAGCATAAGTGCACTGTCGACACCGGCAACATTGGCCTCAATACAGGCGAGAATATTATTGATAAGGTTGTTGTGATGAATTTTTGAATCGATGCACTGCGGATTGTTGCGACGTATCGACGCGGTGATAAGACGTACTCCGTCGCCGGTGTCAATGGGAGGCTTGAATTCTGCCAGGATTATTAATGTCGGCCCGAATTGATTGAGCCGCGGGTTCATACCTGAGGTAACCTTGCTCCCTCTGGTCAGTGTCAGGCGGATATGGACCTTATCCCGCATGCTATTGGCTGCCAGCGTGTCGAATACCGCCTGCCGGATTACGTCCCGTTCGGGTACGGATTCAAAATACATGGCCTGGGCCGAGTCGTACAGCCGATCCAGATGGGCATCAAATTCGGCGATGCGCCCGTCATAGACCCGCAACCCTTCCCAGACTGCGTCACCACCCTGCACGGAACTGTCGAAAACCGACACCCGGGCGTCGTCGCGCGACATCAGCTCGCCGCCGACATAGATCTTGATGTCGGCATTACGTGGGTCGGGGAGTTTGGGTGCTTTCTGATGCATAGTTCACTCTGATTTGATTGCGTGGCTGGCAAGCTTGTTGTAGTGAGGCTTGCAAGTCTCGAGCAGGGCTGCAAGTTGATCGGGAAACGGATCTTTCTTCTCCGTATACGGCATGAATCCTGTCGAGCGATGCACGTTGTGATACCAGTGTTTCGCCCAGATTCCGTCTTCCGGTTTGGGGCCTGCGGACCAGCTGAGCATAGCCTTTTCGAACGACAACCCCAGTTGCCGGCACAGCAGTTCGAGAACCCGGGCCGGATCGAGCAACAGTTGTTTTGCGTCGAGTACGGGCGGAGTCTGTCCGATAGCCACCAGCTCGTCGAAAAGGTCAGCCTGGATCTTGAGCCCGGTATCGCGCAGTGACGGTTCCGGAACCTGGTTGATCAATGACGGCAGCATCTGCTCGGGATCGCGGATCAGGAACACATTGTCCGTCGCGGCGAGAAAATCGTGGTCGATACCGGTCAGGTGGTGCGCCATCTGTTTGAGAAACAGGTTCGGGCCATGCTGCGATTCGGCCAGCAACTCCTTCATAACCTTATTGCCGTCGAGCTGCATGTTTTCGAGTACTTCCTCGCGGCCCGGGTGCGCGACACCGCTTTCGCGGAGATAGTGACCATACAGCGGTTCATCAATGACGGACACATCCGACCGCTGGCGAAAGCTGTACATCAGCGCCGTTGATACGTTTCTCGGTCCCGACCAGAGACAGATGCAGCGCGGCGGTGATGTGCCCTGACTGGTTGCGGTCATCGATTTTTCCCGTGCTTTTTCTTGGGCCGCGAGCGAGCACCGTATACTAGTGTCTTATGTTTGTGCTGCAAATAGTGAGGATCGGATATCTGCTGCCGTCCGACCGGAATGATTCCCTGCCAGCGACAATTGTTTGATCTGCCTGATGACGTGGTGTATCTCAACTGCGCCTATCTGGCGCCGAAACTGCTGTCGGTGGTCCAGGCGGGCGCGGCCGGTATCGAACGTGAGCGGCGCCCCTGGCAGATCGTTGCGCGGCACTTTTTCGATGACTCGGAACATGCCAGGTCCTTGTTTGCAAGGATTATCGGAGCGACAGCCGACGACGTTGCGATTATTCCGGCAGCCAGTTACGGCATCGCTACGGCGGCTGCCAATATTCCAGTCAGCCGGGGCGAGCGGATCGTACTGCTTGCCGAACAGTACCCGTCAAATGTGTATGCCTGGCGGGATCTTGCCAGCAATTCCGGCGCCGAAATCGTGACTGTGCCGCGACCGCCGGATGGCAACTGGACCCCGGCGCTAATCGACTGCATCACTCGGGACACGGCAGTAGTCGCGATCCCGAATATTCATTACACCGACGGCAGTTACGTCGATCTCATGCCGGTGCGGGACCGATGCAGATCTGTTGCCGCGGCGCTGGTACTGGATCTGTCGCAATCGACAGGTGTCATGCCGTATTCAGTGACCGAGCTGGAACCGGACTTTATAGTTACGGCGGGATACAAATGGTTGCTCGGCCCGTATGGAATTGGCTTCATGTACGTAAGCCCCGACCACCAGACCGGTACGCCGATCGAATTCAACTGGCTCAATCGTAAAGCCAGTGACGATTTTGCGGCTCTGGTCGATTACCGCGACGAATACCAGGTCGGAGCGCGCCGTTTCGATGTGGGTGAGCGGGCCAAATTCACCCAGATGCCGATGGCGATAGCGGCGCTGGAACAGATAACGGGCTGGGGCGTCAAAAATATCGCCGCGACACTCGCCGCCAGGACCGGGGATATCGCAAGGCGGGCACAGGATCTGGGGCTCCGCATGACGGCGGAGAAATTTCGTGCACCGCACATTGTCGGGCTGCGTTTTCCCCGCGGCGTCCCGGATGGCCTTCTGGACAGGCTTGCGAGGCACAAGGTTTACGTCAGCCTGCGTGGGGACAGCATGCGTGTCGCGCCATACCTTTGTAACGATGACCGCGACATCGATCGCCTGTTCGATGTCTTGACAGCCTGCCTCCGCGACAAGACATAATCTGCAAATGTGTGGACCAGGTCACGGGCCCCGCGGCACCGTGCCGCTAATCTTTGTCGGCAGGAGGGGGCTCCATGACGGATCAGTCCACCATCTCAGCCCGGCTTACGTCGCCTGTCGCCCGGCAATTGCTCGGGGGGTTCAAAAAACTCAGGTTTGACGAAGCGCTTGAGCATGAGTTTCGTCGCGACTACGCCGATGAAAACATCCGCCGCCTGCGGTGGTCGATCTACCTCGCAATCGTCTTTATCGCGGCGTTCTGCCTGATCGACTGGGTAGCTCAACCTGAAGAATTCTCAGGTTGGGCGATAAACCTCCGTTTCGGAATCATGTATCCAGCGCTGATCCTGCCACTCATTGCAACGTTTGAAGGCCGGCTGAGGCAATACATGACCGCGCTGACAGTTGCGGCGTCGCTTGCGGTGGGCGGCGTTGCCGTTGCAATCGAGCTCAAGGCGAACAGCCTTGGCATTACCTATTTTTTTTCCAGCCTGATCCTGTATTCGGTCTATGTGTATTTTTTTACGGGTTTGCGTTGTGAGATTGCCATTGGTACATCGGTCGCCGTCTACTTCTCATATCTTGTGTTCGCGTTTTCACAACTGCCTACGCTCGAGTTCATGTACAAATCGATATTCCTCCTGTCCGCGAATCTTGGCGGAGCGCTGGGGTGCTACGTACTCGAGCATGCGTTGCGTTCACACTATCTCGAATCGCGACTTCTGTTTGAACAGGCGGAACGTGATGGCCTGACCGGACTCTATAACCGGCGAATCTTTGATGAGCACTTCCGTCGGGTTTGGAGCCAGGCTCAAAGGGACAAGGTCCGTCTTGCCGTTTTGCTGGTCGATATCGATTATTTCAAAATGTTCAACGATATCTACGGGCACCAGGCGGGTGACGATTGCCTGCGGCAGGTCGCGAACACGCTGGCGGAATCGGCCCGGCGGCCCTTTGACCTGGTGGCCCGTTATGGTGGCGAAGAGTTTGTCATCGTCTTGTTCAACCCACCGCTAGAGTATGCAGAAGAGTTGTCTGCGGATCTGCGGAGGGGCATCGAAGGACTCAGGATGTTGCACCGCGGGTCACACGTATCGCGTTTTCTCACGGTAAGCGTCGGCAGTGCCATTGCAGTTCCGACACAAGGCCGGCGCCGCGCGGGACTCCTCCAGCTCGCCGATGAAGCGCTTTATGAGGCCAAGGAAGGCGGGCGGAACCGAATTGTCGTTAAGGCTACGGAGTACGATGACCTGGACACAGGTTCCTTCCGGCAAATGCAGGGTTGAACCGCCAGGATTTCTATGCTTTCAGTCCGCCACCGGCGGCCATGATTCGTCACCGTATATTGCTATTTGCCGACGACCTTCGGCATCCACAGCACCCCTGTACATACCTGCACTGTTGAATTCCAGTGCAACATTTCCATCCTTGTCGACAGCAATGACGCCGCCTTCGCCACCGAGGTCGACGAGCTTACCGAGCACAACTTTCCTCGCTGCTTCTTCCAATGTGACATCCCTGTATTCCATCAGCGCCGAGATGTCATGACCGACGACGGACCGGATAAAGTATTCGCCCTGGCCCGTCCCCGATACGGCGCAGGTTGAATTATTGGCGTAGTTGCCGGCGCCGATGATCGGTGAATCTCCGATCCGGCCAAATCGCTTGTTCGTGGTGCCGCCGGTCGATGTGCCCGCAGCAAGATCCCCGTCTTTATCCAGTGCAACGGCGCCGACTGTGCCAAACTTGTATGTCAGACCGGCAGCGCCGGTTTTCTCGAGTTCTTTGACTTTCT
This sequence comes from uncultured Gammaproteobacteria bacterium, assembly GCA_964545335.1. Classification (GTDB taxonomy): domain Bacteria; phylum Pseudomonadota; class Gammaproteobacteria; order Steroidobacterales; family CAZJFQ01; genus CAZJFQ01. The sequence goes on from CAZJFQ010000026.1 coordinate 10,716, forward strand.
GGAGTTGTTGCCAGCGCCTTTCCGTGTAGAAATACTCCATTGGCACCCGCTCCAGGCCATGGGCGAACGCAAATTCCTGTGCTCCTTTGCCTATCAGCATGACATGCGGTGATTTGTCCATCACGAGGCGTGCCGCATCAATCGGGTTTCGAACGTATCGGATTGCGCCGACGGCGCCGGCATTGAGGGTGCGGCCGTCCATGACAGAGGCATCCAGTTCATGGATACCGTTGCTGGTAAACACCGCACCTTTGCCGGCGTTGAATAACGGGGAGTCTTCCATGATCCTGATAACGGCAACTACAGTATCCAGGCTGGAAGCGCCGTCCCGAAGCAGTTCATACCCTGTATCAAGCGCATTGGAGAGTGTCGACAGGTAGTCCTGCTCGAGTTCCGGTGTCATGTCACCCGGGGCGATCGTACCGGCTCCCCCATGGATGGCGATGGCGATCTTGTCGTCAGCGTCTGCAATATCCGGATTCATGGCGACGGCAAATATAACGGCAACGAGGACTGAATATAAGCGGTGCATAAGGATCTCCGGTCGGCCGGTGTTGTTGAGTCAACGATGCCCGCGACTGTAGCGCAACACACGGACGTCGTTTATGCTCTTCCACGGTAAGCTTAGACCGTAACTACCTCATGGCAAACCCGACACGCCTGCTCGCGAATATCGTGCGGCTTCAACCAAATGACTCGTTGATGCAGGTACGTGTCGTCCGGCGTTTCCTGACTCCGCTGGAATGCCAGCAGACAATCGACCTCGCGCAAAAACTGGGCGATCCGCAGACCCAAGCCGTGGCGGGTCTCGGATGCACCTCACAAAGCCGGATCTTTCCGTCTGCTGAAACAGAGTGGATTTATGCCAAACTGGAGCAGGCGCTGAAGGATCTCGCTGCCGTATACCGGTTCGAACTGAACGGCTTCTATCAGGGTGCAATAGTGGCGACGATAAACCAAGGCGAGGGCTTCGACTGGCATGTCGATCTCGGTGCCGGACAGGATGCGACGCGCAAGCTGACTGTCATCGTCCCGCTCAGTAATCCTGCCGATTGTGATGGAGGCGATGTCGAGTTTCGCCATGCCCGGTCCGAGCCTCCCGGGCAGGGTGAGCTCACCGTGTTTCCATCGTGGCTTGAATACAGGTTAAAGCCGGTAACGACTAGCGACCGTGTCTGGCTGCTGTCCTGGGTATCGGGACCGCCATTCGTATAAGCCTTAGTATGCTGTCTGCAGGCTGTACATCGGCTATGCCGCACCGCGGCTACCGCCGCATTTTCTTTGTCCCCGGACTCGTGATCGCATAGCCCATTGCCATGCGTCCTTCGCATCTGGTCTTTGTTGTTCTGATCAACCTTATCTGGGGGTTCAATATCGTGACCGGCAAGGTCGGTGTCATCGAGTTCAAGCCCATGCTGTTTACATTTCTTCGATTTGCATTGCTTGCGCTCGTACTGGCGCCGTTCCTGCGCATTCATCGCGGGCGCATGTGGCTTGTCTTCTGGATCGCCATGACGACCGGCGGTCTGCATTTTGCATTCATATACGCCGGACTCTACCTTGTTGATGATGTGTCGACGGTTGCAATCGCTATACAGTTGGTTGTTCCTTTTTCGACTATCCTGTCGATCATCTTTCTGAAAGAGGTCGTTGGCTGGAAACGCCGGTTGGGCATTCTGCTGTCGTTTTCCGGCGTTCTGATCCTCGGATTCGACCCCCGTGTAATCGATTATGCTGGTGGCCTGACCCTGGTCGTAATTGCCGCGATGTCGGGATCTGTCGGTTTCCTCTTGATGAAAAAGCTGGCGGGCCTGACGATATTTGAATTGCAGGCCTGGATCGCCGCATACAGCTGGCCGGTTATGCTGTTGCTGTCGGTTCTGTTCGAGAGTGATCAGCTGATGACACTCCGGTCAGCGGGCATAGTCGGGTGGGGTGCGGTGATCTATACGGCGCTGTTTGCGAGTCTCGTGGGTCATGGCGGAATGTATTATCTGATGCAGCGTTATGATTTGTCGCAACTGGCGCCGTTGACGCTGCTTGCAACCCTTTTCGCAGTTGTGTTTGGCGTCTTGCTGCTTGGCGATACGCTGACTGATCGTATGCTCATTGGCGGTCTTCTTACGACCATCGGCGTATTTGTAATTGCGATGCGCCAACGGCAGGTGACTGGTGACGAGTAACCCGTTGTCAGAGTTTGGCTTTGCCTGCCGGTTATTCGTTGATTACTGTGGGGCGGCAAGGCGCATCAACTGACCGCAGATGTAGGCAGCATAGGTGCCGACAGCGTAGCCCAGAACTGCAAGCAAAACGCCAACGGGTGCAAGTGACGGATGAAACGCCGAGGCGACGACCGGTGCGGAGGCCGCGCCGCCCACATTGGCCTGACTGCCGACAGCCATATAGAAAAGCGGTGCCCGGATTATGCGAGCCATCAGTAGCAGCAAGGCTGCGTGAATACCGATCCAGATACCACCAACCAGGAACAATCCAGGGTTTTCGAATACAGCCCTTATATCCATTTTCAAACCAATCGACGCGATCAGAATGTAAAGCAACCCGGACCCCACGACCGATGCACCGGCGCCCTCGAGTTTTCGCGCCGATGTAAACGACGCCACGAGTCCGCCGGTGGTGGCAATAACAACGATCCATAGGAAAATGCTTGTCAGACTCAGGTCTTTCAATACAGGCGCGTTGCCTTCCAGCCAGGGGCCAAGCCAGCCGGCAATGGCGTGCGCAAGTCCCGTGATCCCGAATCCAATGGCAATGATGAACATCAGGTCGGAGAAACTTAAGGGCCGGGAATGTTCCTCCTTGAAACGGTCCATTTTCCGTTTCAGGTCCTCAATCGCCGACGTATCCGCGCCCATGCGCCGGTCGAGGGATGCCGCCCGACCGGCCATAAAGAGCAGGATGGCCATCCAGATGTTGGCCCAGATCACATCAACGGCAACCATCTGTGAAAACAGGTTGTCTCCCACCTCGTAAACTTCTTTCATGGCGGCCTGATTTGCGCCTCCGCCGATCCAGCTTCCGGCCAGCGTTGCCATACCGCGCCAGACGGCGTCTGGTCCGGCACCGCCGACAATTTCGGGATCTATCCAGCTGACGATGAGAATGGCCAGGGGTCCGCCAACCAGGATACCGGCAGTCCCTGTCAGGAACATGATGATGACCTTGTTGCCGAGACGAATAATGCCTTTCAGGTCAATACTGAGAGTCAGCAGAATTAACGCAGCAGGCAGGAGATACCGGGAGGATACGAAATAGAGATCAGTTGCATCGGGATCGACAACACCAAACGTGGTCAACATCGAGGGCACGAAGTAACACAGGAACAATGCGGGTACATAACGATAAAACCTGCGCCAGAATACATTGTCACTGTGTGCGGTGTAGAAAATCCCGCCGAGGATTACCGCCAGCATTCCGAGAACGACTGCATCATTGGTGACCAGGGGTGCTGATTCGGACATGGGACTGTTCTGTATTTTTTGTTGGCGCGGCTGTCTGGGCCCGTTGCAGGATTAAACAGAAGTGCTACCGCCGGGTCAACGAAAACCCGCAAACCAGTGCGTGCTGGCGCTCCGCCTTCCTGTTGAGCGCGGCTCGAGGTGCTACACTTTTTGAGACGGAGGAGGGTTTTGGATATGTGCAAAATTGCCGGTATTGCCGGAAGCATCCGCCGAGGTTCGGTCAACGCAGCCCTGCTGCAAGCGGCCATAGAGGTCGCGCCGGATGGAATCGAGATTCTGAACGCCGGCATCGCGGACATACCTTTGTACAACGGTGATCTCGAAGCCGATCATGGCGTTCCGTCGGAGGTTGATCAGCTCAAGAAAATTGTTGGCGCATGCGACGCTCTTCTTCTGGTTTCACCGGAGTACAACAATTCGATTCCGGGAGTAATGAAAAACGCGATCGACTGGATGACACGGCCACCGAAAGACATTCCTGGTGTGTTCGGTAACAAACCGGTTGCTCTGACAGGCGCGACGCCCGGCATGGTTGGTACCCGGTTTGCGCAGACTGCGTGGTTACCCGTGTTACGGGCGCTGGGCATGCGACCGTGGTTTGGGCAGCAGTTATATGTTGGGTCTGCAAAGAAGATTTTTGACGAATCCGGGCATCTTGTGGACGAGGATATGCGGGAGCGGCTGACGAGATTTGTACAGGGATTCGCCGACTACGTTCGGGAACACAAGAAGTGACAGGAGTCGTGAACAATTCTTCCCCACCGTCGGGTGTGATTACGATCACGACCGACTTCGGCCATAAAGGACCGTTTGTGGCGGCAATGAAAGGCGTGATTCTGACACGGTTTCCGGATGCAAAAATTGTTGACGTCACTCACGAGTCACTGGTGTACTGGCCGGCCGAGGCCGGATTCTGGTTGTCACGAGCCTATAAGTATTTCCCGGCGGGTACCGTGCATCTGGCAGTAATTGATCCGGGCGTCGGCACATCCAGGGACATCATCATCGTCACACGGGACACGCACATGTTTATCGCGCCGGATAATGGCCTGCTCGCTTCGCTGGTGGAAAGACCGGGCCAGGCGCAAATACATCGACTGGATTCTGACGGGCTGGAAAAATTTGCCCTGCCAACACGCAGCGCTACATTTCATGGCCGCGATATCTTCGCGCCGCTCGGAGCCGAATTGGCAGCGGGCAACATTTCGCCGGCCGACCTGGGTCCGGCGACAGACGACATCGTGCCCGGGTGGGTAGAGGAGCCGCATATGGACGATCAGGGAATACACGGCGTCGTCATCACCGAAGACCATTTCGGCAACCTGATTACGAATATCGACCGGGAACTGGTTGCAAAAGTGGATGTGCCGGTGGCGCAGGTCGGCAGTCACGAAGTGCCTTTTCGTGACACTTATGGCGACGTCTCACCCGGCGAATACGTCGCGTTGATCAATTCTTTTGGTGTTGTCGAAATTGCCCGTGCAGAACGCAGCGCCGCCGAAGGGCTTGGCCTGGGTCGGGGCGCGCCGGTAATTGTTCGCCGGCGAAGTTGAGATTCAGGCGTCAGGCTGCAGGCTTTGAGTTTCAGCTAACGGCAATGGCGCCGCCAACAGTCGGTATTTTTTTGTTTGTCGGCTGGGCCGGGCGCAATCTGCGGTCTGAAGTCTGAAGCCTGAAGCCTGTTTCGTGCCGCCGATCGGTGGCCACCCTCCGCCCGTCCAGTATTCTCCGGCTTATGTGAAACAACCCGCGACTCCGGGTGGGAACTACGGTAAGTTACTGAAAGATTAAGATTTTTACTCCGGGTACCGAGGGCTGCAGAGGCATGAGCAAGGATCGCCAGGACGACGAGAGAAAACCGGTGTTGCATAACACGGGCCGTGTCGTATTCGACGACCGCGGCAACAGCATCTGGGAATGGGATGAATCAAAACGCCCGGCGCTGACCAGCGAAGGTGAATTGTCCGATGCCGTTATACCGGACCTGGAGATCGAGGGGGCACGGGAAGAAGCTGAAAAAGAGGCCGAGGATCAATTTAACCCCTACAACAGCGATCCGTCAGTTCGGAGCCGTAAACTGGAGTTGTCGATTGAACCGGCACCGGACTTGAAGCCCGATAAGCCGCTACCGGAATCGGGCGATGAAAAAGAAGAACTGTTCAATCACCTTATGGAAAGGTCGCGCTCCCGTCGCAGTTGATAATTCATCGTGTATCCGACGATTGCTTGTCAGGTTTTGAATAGGCTCGCCAGTCGCGCCCGATAATCAACCGTGCGCCACGTCGCCACGTAACGTAATGCCAGGCCCACTGTAGGGTAACAACCATCCGATTTTGAAAACCGGTCAGGTAATAGATGTGCGCGAATATCCACAGCAGCCACGCGAAAAATCCGCCAAACGTCAGATTCCACAAGCGAACTACGGCACGTCGTCTCCCGATCGTCGCCATTTCACCTTTGTCTTTGTAGCGAAAAGCCTTTCTGGCCCTGCCGCCAATCTCACGTCGAATCGTTCGGCCGACAAATCGCCCCTGCTGGAAAGCAACGGCCGCGATTCCGGGCAGGGGTTCACCGCCCGGGCCGTCAACGTGAGCAAGATCTCCGGCGACAAATACTTCCGGGTGGCAATCGAGACTCAGATCTGAACCAACACGCACGTGACCGGTGGCATCGGTCCGAGATTCCAGTCTTGAACCGAGATGCGACGGCTGCACGCCGGCTGCCCATAATACCGTTGCAGCCGATACCCGGCCGGACTCGGTCTCTACTCCCGTTTCATCAACCGCTACGACGCGGCAGCCCGTCGCAACATCCACACCCAGAACTTCAAGGTCGTGTTTTGCGATCTGTGACAACCGTGGTGGAAAAGTCGACAAAAGCCGCGGGCCGCCCTCAAACAGGAGCACCCGGGCCGATCGCGGATTAATGTTCCGGAAATCCTTCGCCAGCGCATATCGGCTCATCTCACCGATGGCACCGGCCATTTCGACCCCGCTGGGACCGCCACCAACCACGACAAACGACAGCAACCGTTGCCGTTCTTCCGGATCAGGCTCCCGTTCAGCCCGCTCAAACGCAAACAGCACACGGCGGCGTATCTCGGTTGCCTGTTCGATTGTCTTCAACCCCGGTGCAAATTCTTCCCACTCGTTGTGCCCGAAATAGGCGTGCTTGGCGCCGGTCGCCACAATCAGGTAGTCATAGGGCAAATCCCCAAAATCGCACTTCACCCGACGCTGCGTCAGGTCGAAATCTTCTATTTCGCCCTGCAGAACACGCACGTTTTTGTAGCGGTTCAGGATGCTGCGCACCGGAGATGCGATGTCAGCCGGACTCAGAGCAGCCATGGCTACCTGATACAGCAGGGGCTGAAACAAGTGATGATTGTTTCTATCGACGACGGTTACATCAGCTCCCGTGACGTTGCCCAGGGTCTTGGCCGCATTGAGCCCGGCGAAACCGGCACCCGCGATCACAATTCGTACGGATTTGTCAGTCACAGTTCTTCAGCGTTCAGGCTACTCAGCAATGATCTGGCGTATACTCATGTGTCAAAATCCAGTCTCCCGTATGGGCCAGACAGCGGCCACAAGCGCCATGTTCCATCGGGCCACGCGGAACACTGCCAGGTTGTGCTGGTCGAACCAAACAAACAAGGGGTCGACAAGGCAAGGATCAATGATGGTCAGTTCGACGTTGCACCTGACGTGGAAATTCGCTCGCCGCATCGTTATCGTAGTAGTTGGACTCTCGGTTCTGGCAATCGGCGTGGCTTTGATTTTTCTCCCGGGGCCAGCGTTGATCGTTATTCCCGTAGGGCTAGCTATCCTGGGAGCTGAATTTACCTGGGCCAGGGCCTGGTTGCATCGGGTCCGGCGGGAGCTCAGCCGGCGGGCGCTCAAAAACGTGTCGCGTAATTCGTCCCGCGTTTACTAGTTTGATGACTCGTCCACCCGACCGGGCTCCGCAAAGCCACTGATCTCTTCCATTGGCCTTGGGCGACCAATGGCAAAACCCTGGACAAAATCGACCTGGATCGTTCTGAGTTTCTCGAGGATTTCAGGTTGTTCGACGTGTTCCGCGATGGTTTTTTTACCCATTACGTGGCCAATGTCATTGATTGACCGGACCATTTCGAAGTCGATCGGGTCATCGATGATGTCGCGAACGAAGATTCCATCGATCTTTACAAAATCAACCGACAGATTCTTGAGATAGGCGAACGAAGACATACCGCTGCCAAAATCGTCCAGGGCAAAACTGCATCCCATGGCCTTGAGTTCACGAATAATCCGGTTTGTGTTCGAGAAATTTGCGATTGCCGCAGTCTCTGTAATCTCAAAGCAGATTTTCTGCGGCGGTACGCCGGAGCTTGCAAAAAGCTCGCGAACTCGGTGCAGAAACTCCTTGTCGCCGATCGAATCTCCCGATAAGTTGATAAAACACATGTTTATGCGCTGCATAACCTCGTTGCTTTGTGTCAGCCATTGAAACGCGGTCCTCAAGACCCACTCATCCAGCCGGGCGGCCAGGTTGTAGCGTTCTACGGCGGGCATAAAGGCGCCTGGCGGCACCGTTTTACCATTGGTGTCGATCATCCGCAGCAGGAGCTCATAGTATGTCAGAGGCGTTGCCCGAGCTGTTACGGGGACGATCGGCTGGCATTCGAGCACGAATCGTTGTTCCTCCAGCGCTCGCTTCACTCGCGACACCCACTGCATTTCGCCATGTCGTTTTGCGAGCACGCTGTCGTCAGCTTGGTAAAGATGAATACGATTACGGCCTTGATCCTTTGCGGTGTAGCACGCAGCATCCGCCGCACTCATCAGCTCCGTAATCCGCTTGAAGTCAGCGGTAATGGGTACCATGCCAATACTGACGCCCACTGAAAAGTTGCTGCGCCCCCAGACAAACTGAAAATCGTCGATTGCCCGCAGCAGAACCGTTGCGACCCGCGTGGCATGTTCCAGCGGGCAATTGAGCAACAGCACTCCAAATTCATCACCGCCGAGGCGTGCGAGCGTGTCACCAGAACGTATTTTGGTGAACAGCACTTCTGCCAGTTGTCTCAACAACTCGTCACCGGCAATGTGACCACAAGTATCGTTAATAATCTTGAACTGATCGAGGTCCAGGTAACACAAGGCATGAACAGTGCGATCAACCTGAGATTGCTCTAGTGCTTTTTGCAATCGCAACTCGAATTCGCGTCGATTGACCAAACCGGTCAGTGCATCATGGCTGGCTTCATAGCTCAGTTGCTGTGATAGTTCATGGGCTTCGGTTATATCTGTCAGTGTTCCTTCGTAGTAAATTGTCCGGTTTTTTTCGTCGCGGATCGCTCTGGAATTTTCGAGCGCAACGATTTTACTCCCGTCTTTGCGTTTCAGAATCAGTTCCGCATTGCGAATCTCACCTTCGACTTCAATGTTATTGATCCAGTTCTCACGGTCTTCCTCATACATGAACACATCGCGGCCGATCTTCAGCGCCAGAACTTCCTCCTCCGAGTCGTAACCGAGCAGTCGAACCAGCGCCGGGTTTGCCGCCAGGAAACGTCCGTCGGTGGTGGTCTGAAAGACGCCGGCGATGACGTTTTCGTAGAGTTCGCGGTATTTTGCCTCGGATGCTTTCAGCGCAAGCAAGGTATGCGTGCGTTCCGTTGCGTATCGCAAAGTCCTGACCAGGAGGTTGGTGTCGATCTGATCCTTGATAAGGTAGTCCACCGCGCCGCGGTCGGTCGCACCTATCGCGATGTCCTCGTCGTCTTCATTGGCCAGCACGATGACCGGCACGTGCCCGGTTCTCGACTGAAGCTTGAGAAAAGTGGTCAGACCCTGGCTGTCGGGGAGGACAAGATCGAGCAGCACCACGTCGAGGGTGCCGTTCCCGAGCCGGTGGATGGCATCCGCGACTGTCGGTACCGAATCGAGTTCAAAAGCCTGGCCGCGGGCCTGGTCAAGGGCCTGACCGATCAGTTGCCGATCGTCTGCGTCCTCCATGACCAGCAAAACCCTGGTTTTTGCCGGCCCGGTATCGTTGCCTGGGTCGCTCAACGACGGATCCTGAATCTGGTCTGCCAGCGTCTGGCGTAGCATAGCGGAAATGTATCCCGGTTGCCGCCGGCAATCGGGATCCTTAACCGGTGGTGTCAGGCAGAAATGCCGGATTCGATGTGGCGAATCTTGCCGTGATGGGATAAACGATAGAAACGCCTGAGTTCGGGGATCAGTCCCGCTGCGCCGTCTGCGCCGAGATATCGTTCCCGGAGGGTGGCACAGTATCTGCCTGCGAAGTGATTGGCCCGGCGATAACGGTCCAGCTCAGATTCGCTCAGGTCGGAACAATACCCGTAACAATGAAACAGCCATCTATAAAGGGCGTGCGGGGTATGCAGATTCGACTGACGACCGGTCAGCATGAGGGCGCCGACATATTTGTCGATTTCAGCCTGCAGTTCCATTTCCACCAGGCGGATCTCGCGATCATATCCTGCGCTGAACGCAAAAAATGTGAAATGACTAACCCCCTCGAGCACTGTCCAAAACGCATCGAGGTTACCACCGTGCAATGTTTCGGTCGGATCGTCACGATGCAGCAAGCGGAGCACTGCCGGGTCCAGATAGAGAGAAACATCAGCCCCTTCGTCCGTTTCAACAATCAGAAGTTTTTCCAGAACTTCGCCCTGCTGTGGCCCGGCCAGGGCGTCGACGAGTGTCCGGTCTGTCGTTAGAAAATCGTAGACGTTATAGGCCGTCTCGAGATCATAGGTATTCTCGAGCATGCCCTGAATTCGGTTGAGCAATCCCATCGTGCGTCGGCCGTCAGTGCTGCTGCTCTGCCGATCGTCCAACCCGCAGCGGGTGGATACCAAGGTGACGGAGCAACTTTTCGGCTCTGCGGCTGCCGGTCTTCAGCCAGACGTCGTAAAGCCTTAAGACATCCTGATCGCTGCTGCCCCGCGCAGCATCGCTGACCTCGTTGAGCACATCCACGAGCGTGTGAAATTTGTCAGCCAGTTCCCGGAAAACCTCGCCGAAAGCGCGACCACGCGTCGTTCCGCGAAGCGACTCGGACAGATGAAGATACGCGTTGCCGCCCATCGAGACGTAGTAATCGACATCTACCGGGCGGGTGGCAAGGCTGTCAGAGAAAAAACCGCTGATAAACAGCGCGACGTCACCGAGTCGTCGCAGGCAACGATTTCGTATCCCGATGGCTGGCGCTTCGAGGGCGTCGGAGAGCATCAGCGCGAGTGGCCTGAGTCGTATACCACGAGGTGTCGATTCGTAAAGATCCTCGGAGCGGGAAAATACGGTCAGCAAATTGACGACGTAATGCGAGGTGTGCTCGTCAACGCAAACCTTCTGGTGGCAGAGAGCTTCGTCGATAGAATCGCGAAAGTATTCCTGCAGATTGGGTACGGTAACAACTCTCTCTTCGGCCTGATACATGCTGCTGCCTCGTCAGTTGTTGTGCCATCGCTCCCCTGAAGCTGCGCCCTCTGGTCCTCTTTACTTTTTTGACTTGTATTTTATGAATTCGATCCGTAATGCTGGTGTCTGCAGGTTTCCTGAAGAATCGTCCCGAGAGAACCTGTTCCGATAGCGACAGTCGAGTTTACCGGTAAGAGATAAGTCATTATGTGAAATAAGTCACAAAGGCACGCGGCAAGTGCCGCTGCGACTGGTGAAACTCAGAATGCGGCCCGAACGGGCCGCGCAGATTGCGCCCATATTGCAAATAACGGCAGGTACTGCGAACTAATGGTGTGAGCGGCGCGCCCGACGCTTACCCGGCCCGCGCTCGCGCCGGTCCGGGCCTTCGCTGCGTTTCTTCGTCAGTTTCGACACGACGGCCTGCATATAGTTGTGACTGCTGGGAATGACCGGGAACCGGGGGTTACGGCCGGACTTCTGTACGAGGCGACGGCTGATTTCCTGAATACGATTCATACTATTTCGGTGATCGCTGAGTCGTCAGATTTACGATGTGCTCTGTCGACGGTGATGGCCGGAAGGGCATCCATTGCCCCGGCCACCTGCCAATGCCAACCGCTCATTATGAACTTAGATGCAACCTGCCCCGAATTGGTTGCATGTATTAAGAACTTTTTACAATTGGCGGACTTATGCGTGCGGATCGGTCACGCGCCGGATGCAAGTCGATCGGCCTGGCGGGTTGGTTCCGGCAACCGGTACCGTGTAACACAGCGCATGCAGTAGTCCACGGCAGTCGGAAGGACGATCCGGTGGCCGACAGAAATGTAGAGTGGCCTGACCCTGTCGCGCGTTCGTAGCACGGAGCCGATTATTTCCTTGTCATGCCAGAGTGCAACGCGGGAGCCTTTTTGCTCGGGAAGATCGCGGTGTTCACCAATGAGCCGGGACTTTGCGACACCGACGGTCGGCAGATCTGTCAGCACACCCAGGTGACAGGCGAGTCCGAATCGACGGGGATGTGCATAGCCCTGGCCGTCACAAAGCACGAGATCCGGCTGCTGCCGGAGTTTCTTTAGCGCGGCGAGAACCGCAGGGATCTCCCGGAACGACAGCAGCCCGGGCACATAGGGAAATTGCGTCGGCTGGCGCGCAACCGCATGATCGACCCGCTCGAGATTGTCCAGCTTCAGGACCACAACCGCAGCCCGCGTGACGCTGTTGTCGTTCTCAAAACCGACATCGACCCCGGCTACCAGTCGCACTCGACCGAGACTATTTCGAGTGATAACGCGATGCCGCAGGGATTCCTGGATCGCTCTGGCCTCCGCCGGCGTCACGTCCCAGGGATGGCAGATACAGCTCAGATCAGGCTGACTCATGGTAAACAGCATCCGGCGACTTTGGCGCCACAGCATGCAGACTATAGATTACAGGCTGCAGACTTCGGTGATTGCGCTATTATTTCCGCAAGCATTCAGACATCGGACAGTTGCCATGAACAAAAGGGGAATCGCCTTATTGGCGGGGCTGTTTTTGCTGCCGGGCGCACTGACGGCACAGACAGAGGGGCGTGACACCGCTTACGTAACCGATGTGCTGCGGCTGGGCCTGTATCAACAGGAGGATACCAGTGGCAGCCCATTTCGCACTCTGTTGAGCGGCACGCGGGTCGCTGTACTCGAGCGTCGAACTTTCTACGCGCGCGTCCGGACGCCGGACGGGGAAGAAGGCTGGGTGAAGTCCAATTTTCTCCAGGAGCAAAAACCGGCGGCGTTGCGAGCGGCTGAGTATGAAGCCGAAAACAAGCAATTGACTACCGATCTGACCCGAATACAGGGCGAACTCGACCGGGCCAACGGGGCGGTAGCGTCGATCAAAACGCAGGTGGCGGACGCGACCGGATTGCAGCAGGAGACGGAATCGCTGCGCCGGGACAATAGGGAGCTGAGACGAAGTCTGGATGCCTATACGCGGAGTCTGCCGTTGAAGTGGTCGCTGATCCTGGCCGGTATTCTCGCCGTCCTCGGGTTTGTCGGCGGCATTGCCTTTCTCGATTACCGGATTCGCAAGCGGCATGGGGGCTTTCGGATCTACTAGCCCGGCATCAGGCAACAGGTATCTCAAGGAACAGATAATCGGGCCACCGCGCCGGGCCCTGTTTCCGTGCACGGCATCCATCGAGCCCGTCGGGACACGCACGAAGCGGGCCGTATGCTGCAGTCTGTTTCCCGTGGTCTGTTGCAGATATGCAACATCTTCGGTAATGCGGGTTTGTCCCAATGTATTGCAGGTAGTCAAATACTTATTGCATTTTTGTGCCACAGGTTTATCTTAGTATCTGGCGGATTTGTTGCGACGGCGCATCGGGCGATGGAGCAACAGACCGACCGATGCCATCCCTCGCCTGGTGGCGTCGCTAAAGAAAAAAGAATCGTATGCCATTTAGGAGATTCACCATGGCTAGTGCAAACCTCTCGGCACGTTCCGGTTGGTTCCTGCTGCTGGCCGGTTTCATCGCTGCCTCCTTCGCGTCCCCTGTTGCTGTAGCCCAGGAAGGCGTCACGGAAGAAGTCGTGATTACCGGCTCGCGTATCCGGCAGGATCCGCTGTTACAGAATACGCCGATAATCAATATTACTTCGGAGGACATTGCGCGAACCGGGTTAACCAGCGTTGCAGACATTCTGCAACGCCTGACCATATCCGGCGCGCCTTTGAACACGAAGTTCAACAGCAGCGGCAACTTCGGCTTTCCGCCGGACGGCGGTGGCGTCGGTGCCGGCTCGGCCCGCGTCGATCTCAGACATCTGGGTTCCAAGCGGACGCTGGTGCTGGTAGACGGCAATCGCTGGGTTGCGGGGGCATCTGCTTCCGGTGTACCCGGTGACGTGGACCTGAACACCATCCCGGTCAGCATTATCGAACGCATCGAAGTGCTGAACGATGGTGCGTCGGCGATCTATGGTTCCGATGCGATAGCCGGTGTGGTCAACATCATCACCAAGCATGATTTTGAGGGCTTCGAACTCGGCGGCTACGCCGGTCAGTATGGTGAGGGAGACGGTACCACTCAGGAGTACTACGCTTCCTTCGGCGCCACGCAGGACAATCTGAATGTCTTCATCAACGCCAGCTACACCGATCAGGATGTTGTCAGATCCGCCGATCGGGGTTGTCAGACGGGCCTGCCAAAGCCCTGCGCATCGATCGCTCATGGCAGCACGTTTGTGCCGCAAGGTCGTGTCGTATTTGATGATCCAAACACCGGGAGTTTCATCAACTGTGCGCTGAACGACGGTGCCCCGGCACAGCCGTTTTATGACCCGGCTGTCCCCTGCGGTCCCACGGATGACTATCATCCCTGGACCAACGCCGACCGGTTCAATTTCGCGGCCTTCAACCTGATG
>CAZJFQ010000026.1:25143-28123 GCA_964545335.1 uncultured Gammaproteobacteria bacterium
GGTTTGACCGGTGCGTTCGAGGCCGGTGAGCGCCAGATGTTCTGGGACGCGAATTTTACCTGGTCACGCAACCAGGCGAACCAGATCAAGACCGGCGGCTACAACGCCCGCAAGATCCTGCAGGCTCTGGGGCCCGATGCCGGTTGCACGGGCGCGCCATCGGCCGCTGCTGTGCAGAGCTGTGTCCCGCTGAACCTGTTAGGTGGACAGGGGCCAAGCGGCACGGGAACCATCACTCAGGACATGCTCGACTGGATTTCTATTACACAGCAGGATTCCAGTGAACAGGAGCTGATGAATTTCACAGCCAACCTGACCGGCGACATCGTTGATATGCCGGCCGGCCCGCTGGGCTTTGCGATCGGCTTCGAATACCGTGAGCATGAAGGCCGGTTTGATCCGGACTCTGTCGTGCAGTCAGGCGACACGGCGGGTATCCCCGCCAAAGCGACGCGCGGCAAATTCGATGTGAACGAGTTCTACGCTGAGCTCAATATCCCGATCCTGGCCGAGACGACGGGTTTCCATCGCCTCGAAGCGTCCGTTGCCACGAGATACTCGGACTACAGTACGTCGGGCAGTGACAACACCAACCAGTTGGGCCTGCGTTGGGCGCCGGTGGAAGATCTTCTGTTACGTGGGTCGTATTCGGAAGGCTTCCGGGCACCGTCGATCGGCGAACTGTTCGGTTCCGCATCGCGGTTTGACGCGACGATCGCCGATTCGTGTTCTGATTTCATGAACACGGGTGTGTCACAGGCGGTCATCGACAGCTGTATCCTCCAGGGCGTGCCCATGGACGGCAGCTATATGCAGACCAGCGGTCAGGTTTCCGTGTTCACCGGTGGTAATATGGCGCTGGATCCGGAGACTTCGGAGAGCACCAACATCAGTATTGTTTACGCCCCGTCATGGGTGGACAATGTTGGCTGGTCGGAAGGTCTCAGTTTCGAACTCAACTTCTACGATTTTGAAATCGAGGACGCGATCGAGCCGTTTGACGCGCAATCGTTGCTCAATGTCTGCAACAACTTCGGCCCGAACAGTTCACAGGGCGCCTTTGCCTGCAGCTTTATCGGCCGTGCAGTAACCGGTACGATCAATCAGTTCGATAACCAGCTGTCCAACATCGGCATCATCGAAACCAGCGGTTGGGATTTTAACGCTGTGTATACAGCGCCCGCTGGCAACTATGGTCAGCTCGCCCTGTCCTGGTTCAACACCTTTGTCGACGAGTACAAGGAGACGTTGCTCGATTCCTCGGGCGCCACTGTGCTTGTCCGGGACCTGGAAGGGCGCGTCGACGCGGACACGGGCATTCCCGAGTGGAAGTCGACCTTTATCATCGACTGGACACGGGGTGACTGGACGGCTTCCTGGACGGTTCGCCACATCGATGACTTGATCGAACGATGCAGTGACTTTCAGGACAACGGGGCTGACAGTCTCACCAATGAGGGGCTGTGTTCTATCCCGGACACTGTGGACAACAGTTTGTCGGAGAACAAGCTCGACGCCACGACCTACAATGACCTGCAGGCCATCTATTCGCCGCAGAATTTTGGCGGCGGCGGCTGGGAGTTCGCACTGGGTGTGAACAACATCTTTGACGAGGATCCGCCTCTGAGCCAGGAAGCATCCCTGAATGGCTACACGGCATCGGTCTACGATCCGCCGGGCAGCCAGTTCTGGTACCTGCGCGCAACGCTGAGACGGTAATCTGCGTCCATAGAGTAATCAGACGGCCCCTCTGGGGCCGTCTTTTTTTTGTCGCCCCCGGGTCTGCAAACAGAGATAATCCCTGCAAGAATGCTCCCGCCTGTCGCTTGAATATACAACTGACACAACCGTGAAAAAATCCATCATCGTTGTCGCCGTGCTGTTGAGCATCGTCGGGCTGGTCTGGTACCTGAGTCTCCCGGAGCCGATTACCGTCGCAACTGAGCGGGTTACATTGGGCGAGGTACGTGCGACCGTCGCTAATACACGTGCGGGAACGGTCCATGCCTGCCGCCGCGCGCGGCTGTCGCCGTCCATCGGCGGACAGATCGAAAGTCTCAATGTTAGTGAAGGTGACCAGGTCGAGGCCGGAACCATTCTGCTCGAACTGTGGAATGACGACCTGGCTGCCGAGGTTGTGCTCGCGCAGCGGGATCACGCCGCATCCGGGGCAAGTGCGGAAGAAGTATGCGTTACAGCCAACGTGGCTGAAAAGGAGGCCAACCGGCTGACCCGCCTGCATCAGCAGGGCTTATCATCGGAAGAGGATGCGGATCGGGCCGTTGGCGAGGCACGCGCGACGGCAGCGGCATGCAAGGCTGCGCGGTCGCTGATCGAAGTGAAAAACTCGCGGGTCGCTGTAGTGCGCGCCGCTCTGGAGCGAACCCGGCTGCGCGCGCCATTCGATGGGACGGTAGCCGAAATAAATGGTGAACTCGGTGAATTCGTGACACCGTCTCCGGTCGGCATCCCCACGCCGCCGGCTGTCGATCTGATCGACAATAGTTGTTTGTATATCACGGCCCCGATCGATGAGGTCGATGCGCCGGCAGTCGAAGCCGGGATGCCTGCACTTATCGCAATGGATGCATTTCCCGCGAAACGTTTTCCCGGTGTCGTTCGTCGGGTTGCTCCCTACGTGCTCGACATCGAGAAACAGGCACGAACTGTAGAAATCGAAGCTGAAATAGAAAACCCGGCCGAGATACACAACCTGCTGCCTGGCTACAGCGCAGATGTTGAGGTGGTGTTGTCTGTACGAGAAAACGTCGTTCGTGTCCCGACCCAGGCGCTGTTTAACGGCAATAAGATCTACGTTTACGATGTCGATACGGGCCTCGTCACACAACGGGGCATCGAAGCCGGAATATCCAACTGGGAATTCACCGAAGTAATGTCCGGTCTGCAGAGCGGTGAAACGGTCGTCACTTCAATCGACCGTGAAGGCCTCGCCGACGGCGTAACCGCAAAAACGGAATAA
>CAZJFQ010000026.1:28223-30878 GCA_964545335.1 uncultured Gammaproteobacteria bacterium
CGTCAGCGACAGGCTTTCGGTTCACGGGTCACGCATTTCTAGCGCCTAGAGCCTGGCGCCTAAGGCCTCACCTCTCCGGTGTCGGGGTGTCCTCGGTTACAAAGCCCGGGTCGAAGACCGGGTTGTCCGGGGCAAAGGCACGAGTTGCCGGTTGTTCCGCCTCGTACCGCTGCATGTTTTCTTTGAGTTCGACCCGCAAGTCGTTCCGGCCCGAAGTGACTGCTTCAAAAATGGCTTCCGCCTGATAATCGATCGCCTCCTGAAAACGATGATTTGCCGCCATCGCCATGGCCAGGGTTGCCGCGCTGTCGAGCACCGGATCGGATCGATACAATGCTAAGGCGATGGTTAAAACGCCGGCCTTTTGTGCCGGGTTTGCAGCAGGACAGGTTGCGATCACTCGCACATTGGCGAGTGCCGGCTCGCGCAAGCGCGGCGCCAGCTTTGTTGAACTTGCCAACGGTTGCAGTGCGGCTGTGCAGTCGCCAGCGCCAATCAGGGCCAGCCCCTGCAGATAAGTGGCCCGAATATTTTCAGGCTGTACGGTAACAATCATGCCGTAGTTTTCCGCCGCCCGGGAGAAATTTCCGGCCCGCATCTGGCTGTTAGCCAGCATGAATCGCGCCCGGACGTCCGCCGGTTCGGTTGCGACCGCATGACGATAGTACGGTATCGCTTCACTTTGCCGGCCCTGTTCTTCGATCACCGTCCCCATCAACATATTGGCCAGCGTGTAGTCCGGATCGATTTCCAGCCCGGTCGCCAATGAGTCCTCGGCCTGATCCAGGTGACCCTGCATCCTCAGAGACAGCGCCAGTTGTGTATAGGCTGCCACGTTATCGGGGTTAATCGTGACCGCAAGTTTGAACGCGTTTATCGCCCGGTCATATTGGTTTTGCGACGCGGCGCGGGTGCCTTCGCCAAGGTAGTAATCTGAACTCCTGGAAAAACTCTCCATCAGGCTGATAAGACGATCACTGGCGGTGACATCCTTGTCACCCCTGAGACCCAGGTGCTCTTCCGCTTTGGCAACATTACCCTGGTGACGGTAGGCCTGTGCAATGCGGTAGTGGAGCAGTTTCGCTTCCGGCTGTAAGCCGAGAGCCTGGGTAAGATATTCGATCGCCAGCGAATACTCGTCGCGACGCATGGCGACCTTTCCCAGTCCCGCGATGGCCGCCGCCATGTCCGGATTCAGAGTTGCCGCCTCGATGAACGCGTCGCCGGCCTGTTCAAGGTGGCCTGCTTCCAGCGCCACTTCCCCCAGACGCAGCCAGAAATAGGCGTAACCGGGCAACAATCGGATACTTTGCAGGTAGTACGCCTCCGCGCTTGTCCAGTCGCCTGTCTCTTCGTACTCGACGGCCAGATAAAACGGCCAGCTGACTTCTTCCGGCGCGAGCTGCACCGCATTGCGGTACGCTGCAATCGCCGCGGCCTGAATTCGTAGAGCCTGGTAGGTCATTCCGAGACGACCGTAGGCAGCGCCCAGCTGTACGGGGGTCAGCTCATTGCGGTGACGGTCAAAAAAACCTTCGGCATCTTCGACAATTGTCCTTTGCTCCGGCAACAACTGGGACCGGTCGGGCCGGGGCACTTCGGTGTCTTCGGTAACCTGAGCCGTACCGGTGGCTGACAGCGCAATCACCAGCACCAGGCATACAGTCGGCGGTAGTCCTAATTGTGCAATGGAATACTTCATACGGGGTACAACTATATAATCTGTCCGTGCCGCGACCAAATGCACGACGGGTTGCAAGCCGCAACCGGCGCAACGTTTTCAGTGGCCAGAAAGTTCAGACTACAGACTGCAGACAAACAAGTGATTGAACTGAAATCTGTCGAGCGCATATTCCAGGTAGGGGACCAGGCAGTACACGCGCTCGACGATGTCAGTCTTGCGACTGGTGATGCCGAGTACGTTTCACTGATGGGGCCGTCCGGGTCAGGCAAGTCAACGTTGCTCAATATCATCGGTTTGCTGGACAAACCAACGGCGGGCGAATATCTGTTTGACGGTCGCAGAACCGATACATTGAGCGACGAAGAACAGGCGGGTGTGCGAAGTCAGAAGATCGGTTTTGTGTTTCAGTTTTTTCACCTGGTCCCGCGCCTGACAGCAGCTGAAAACATCGAATTGCCCATGATGCTGGCCGGCGTGAAACCGGTGCAGCGTAAAGACAGAGTCAACGCGGCACTGGAAAACGTTGCAATAGCGGACCGCGCCCACCACCGTCCGGACCAGTTATCGGGTGGTCAGCGCCAGCGCGTTGCCATTGCCAGAGCGACAATCATGAAGCCATCGGTGATTCTGGCGGACGAGCCCACGGGAAATCTCGATCGTTCATCCGGCCAGGACGTTATCGCGATACTGGAGCAGCTCAACAGGGATGGAATATCGCTGATTATCGTGACTCACGATCCGGAAATCGGTAAACGTGCCCGCCGTCGATTGACGATGGTTGACGGCAGGATCATGGGAGATACCGGGCGGGGGTGAGCGATGCGGCTGATGGACACTCTGAAATTGTCCTTGAGCGCCGTGATTCGATACCGGTTGAGAACGGGCATGCTGTTGCTGGCAATGGCCATCGGTGTCGCTGCTGTGATCGTGTTGACATCGCTTGGCGAAGGGGCACGACGATTTGTGACCGG
>CAZJFQ010000027.1:0-27335 GCA_964545335.1 uncultured Gammaproteobacteria bacterium
GGATAACCGCAACAGGAGGTGCGACATGTCAGGCGGAGACTGCAGGCATCCACTGCGACGACTGATGTCCATACTCGGCCTGTATTCAGCGATGGCCGGATGGATACTCTACCTTTGGGTCGGGAGTCAAATGTGATGCCCGGACGGCGGACGGCGGGGCCTTTGAGCCCCGCCGGATCGCTGCTTTGTAAAAAACGGCCAGACCGTTCGAACTCCCGTGCGTTGCTGGCCTCTAAGACACGTGGGAGCCGGTGCACATCGATCGCCATACGAATGCCGTCGCATATGATAGCGAAGGGCCAGACATGGCGAGCGATAGGGGGCACTACACGCTCGCCTTGGGAGTGAAACTATGCGTCGAGCGCTCCGACTGACGCTGGCAATTGCGATTTTATTTTTGGCGGCTGCAGGAAGCGCTGCAGCCGCCGACAACTATTTGAGTCAGACTGCAGAGATTCGAATCGCTAACAGCGATCGGGCCGAAACAGCGGTGGCAGCGATGAAACAGCTGGCTGCTGCCAGCGCCACAGATCAGCTTGTCAACGAAATCGATTGGATCGCCGCAAGAACGGATATAACGATCGTCGAACAAGACCGACTCATTTTTGAAGGTCTCCGGCTGTTATCCACGCTCGCGCCTACAGATTCAGCCTGGCAACTGGCAGATTCGCTCGCTGCTACCGTGCCGCGAACTTATGTTCTGCATGAGGAGGGACGCGGGCGAACGATACCTTTGTACGACATCGGCGCACAGGCGCGTTGGCTGCGACGGCACTGGTTGAGTGAACGGGCTCATAATGAAGCACTGGCACGGATACGCGCCGCGGATCCGGCAGTTCTGGATGTATTTGACAAGTCCTTAAGCCCGGATGCTGTTGCATCAGAACGCAACGGTGTCGAGCAGGCGTTCCGTTCGGCGGCTTCCAATGAACTTCTGAGCTACCGCGACGACGTGATCCTGCGCATCTATTCGGGTGACCCGGTTGAGGACATAGCCATCAGGCTTGCGACAGAACTGTCCGATAAAGAGATTTTTGCTGCTATTGCCCACTCCGGAAAGCCCGAAGTTGCGGTTCGCATGATGGGCGAAGTCCGTACCTATCTCACGCCGGCGGATAGTCTGGATGTCCTTACAATCGGCGCGGGAAGAATCGAGACGGCGTCCGCGGCCCTACTGGCAATGTCACCGCTAGTACATGAAGTTCCCGGGACTGCGGATTTTCTGATCACGCAACTGGCGAACCCCGACCGTGGCCCATCCGCTGCAACGGCGCTGGCCCGGGCTGGCGACGGTGCGACGATTCTCCGTCTGCGTGCAATATTAAACAGCGGCAAGGATGGCCCCGCGGAAAGACACGCAGTTCTGGCGCTCAGGCTGAATAACAGCACGGCGGCCCAGGCTGCAATCGAAAGTTATCTTAATGATCCACAGGCATCGACACGCCTTAAAAAAGAGATGTCGGCATGGTGAACCGACTGACCTGTTTGCTGGCAGCTGTGGTAGCGCTGACATTTGCTCAACAAGCGGCGGCGCAGTGTGTCCCCACACCGGACAACGCCGACGTCATTGACCCGGCACAATGTGGCACGATTTTTACTTATACCGAGAACAACAACGTCGGCAACAATATTGCGCTGGGTTATCCGGTGCCAATACCAGTGTCATCTCTGACAGCGGGCGATTTTTTCCGCGCGTACGACGATTTGTTTGCACAACACCAGGCATTGATGGTGGTCAATGCTGAAGTAACCGGAACTATTGTCGGCATGACGGCTGCCGGCGAGAACATCTGGGCCTACCAGTTCGGCGACGTCGACAATCTGACAGCGGATGGATTTACGGAGCCGGCCATATTGATGACCGGTTCAACGCATGCACGCGAATGGCAACCAGCCGAGGCCGTCACCGAAGTGCTGGAGACCTTGGTTGAACAGAAAAATGACAACGGCATCGCCAGCTATCTGCGCGACAACCTGAACATCGTACTGGTCCCCGTTACCAACATTGACGGCTTTCGCCAGACACAGATGTTTCCTGACAACGTAACCGCACTTTCAACGCAGCCACGTGACGGGCGGATGCGCCGTAAGACCATGCGTGATTCTGCGACGTTGCAGCTCGTAGACAACGATTTGACGACAACGGCCGATAACTTCAATGGCGTCGACCAGAACCGAAACAATGAAATCGGTTTCGGACTGAACAACCGATCCAGCCCGAGCACAACCAGCCTGGTACACCGCGGACCGATGCCGGCGACCGAACCCGAGACGATGGCGCTGCGTACCGCGGCGGCTCTTGGTCCGGCGAATCGCTTACGCCTGTATATCGACAATCATTCCTTCACGCAGGTGTTTTTTGGCGCGCGTACCGGAAACATTCGCCGAGACGCGATTGCCGCTCAGGTTGCCAATCGCATGCGCGCGGTTTTGGGAAATAAATATGCTTACCTGCCGTCTGCCGTGGGCGCCGCTATCGGCACCAACGAGGATTTTTTCGCATTTACCTATCAGATTCCCTCCTACACACTTGAAACAGAACCTTTAAACGGCGGTCAGGACTATGGTGGCACCGGAATCTCACACAGTGGTTTTATAACGCCCGATACGGAAATTGCACGCTTACGCGACGAAGAAACCGCCATGGTCGTACTGGGATTTTTTCATCAGTCTGGTCCGCCCAGCATCGAGGCTGTTCAGATATCAGAGGTGGGTTCCGGCATTGTCGTTTACGAGGCCGGCTGGACCAACGCCGGCGCCTTCAGCAGGATGCTGAACGTCACGACCAACGACGCGTTGATCCCCGGCACTCAATACCGGCTCTGGCTTGCTTTCAATAAACCGATGCGGTTCAGAGATGCTATGGGCAATGTCGTGCCGTATCCGGGCCAGACGACCGGGCCGTCCACCGGCCAGGCAGTCCTGGAGGCACCTGATCTTACCGGTCAGGATATTTCACTGGATGTCGGCGATGGCAACGTCTGGCTCGATCAGCCGGGCGGAGCACCGAATGGTTATGTTCGCTATCGCGATGATGCACTGGCGGTCGAGTTCACCTTGCCTGGAACTCTGGTATTAAGCGGACCGACGCCGCTTATCCTCTCAGTAACCAACCGCGACATCGCCGGTCTGAATCTCGATGCCGATCCGTCTTCGGCAGCAGATTGGGGCGTTGGACAATGGATCCGATACAACAGTTCGACCGGTGGCTCTGGTGATACAGGTGGAACCGATTGTTCGATCCGGCCCTTTATGGCAGCTGCCGCCGGAGCGATAGCACCGGCCAATACAGCGCTCTGTCAGGCGGCCGTTCCCCCACCGCCCCCGCCACCACCCCCACCACCGCCTTCCGGAGGCGGCGGCGGTGCCGCGACAGGGCTGTTACTGGCGGCGCTGTGGTGGGGCATTCGACGGCGACGACCGGTATCCTGAGCATCTGAGAACAATGCAATCCTGTGCAATGTGCATTCACTGCACATTGCCTGTTCATGCTTATGGAAGGATCAATTGCGGGGTTCTGGCGGCGCGTAGCCGCGTTGTTTTACGACGGCATTCTGCTTGTCGGAATATTAATCCTCGCCACTGCACCAGTGCTGTTGCTAACCGGCGGACAGGTAGTGGCGCCGGGAAATCTAGCCTACCAGTTTTACCTTTTTGCCGTGTCGTGCACCTTTTTTTGTGTGTTCTGGATCCGCGGTGGGCAAACGCCGGGCATGCGAGCCTGGCGACTCAGAGTGGTAGCGGACAATGGCGAACGGATTGACGGGCGCCGGGCGATAGTGCGTTTCGTCGGCAGCATTGTATCGCTGCTCGCATTCGGTCTGGGATTTTTCTGGATTCTCATCGACCGAGAGCATCGCGCCTGGCACGATCGCGCGTCACGAACCCGTGTTGTCTTGATACCCGCACCGGCTGCGTCCCGCCGATCAGCGGATACGGCTGACACCGCCGATAGCAATCAGACCCACGATTAATGTCGGCAACCATGCGATGACCAGCGGATTGAGACCGAACACCTGACCACTGCTCGACAAAGCCTGTGACGCAAAGAAAAACGCCGAGCCGATCACGATACCGGTAACCAGGCGGGCACCAGCGCCGGCGCTGCGCAACCCCCCGAATGCAAACGGCAATGCCAGCACCGTCATAACGAGGATGGATACCGTGTTGGCCAGTCGCGACCAGGCAGCGACTTCAAACGGCTGCGAATCCATATTGTTTGCTTTCAGGTAGGCCACGTAATTAAACAAACCGACGCTGCCGAGCTGATCCGGATTCACGATCGACAGGCCCAGTACATCCGGGCTCAGTCCGGACGCCTGCGTAACCCGACGGCTGGCTCGCGTCCGAACCCGATCGCCGTCAATTTTTGTTTCCCGATAGTCAACCAGTTGCCACTGCTTGTCCTCATTAAAAGCGCCACCGCTTGCTCTCGCCACGCTCCTGAGTTCCTGATCGTCATCAAAACGGAACAGAAAGATTCCCCCGATGTCGCCCTGCTCGCCCATTGGCTGGAAGTTGACAAACGTATTGCCATCCTTGACCCATGCATAGCGGCCACCGGTGACAGTGAGTTGGCTGTGCTTCTTGAGAGCCCGCTGGGTTCGGCCGAGCTGTTCTGCCGGCGGACCGATTACCTCGCCCAGGATTACGGCCAGCACGACCAATACAAGGCCGGACAGGAGCGTTGACCCGCACAATCGCAACCGCGACACGCCAGCCGTCCTCATTACGACCAGCTCACTATGCGCTGCCAGATTGCCAAGACCCATGAGGGTGCCGATCAGCGCCGCGATGGGCAGCAATTCAAATGCATGCTGCGGCGATAGCAGGAGCACGTAGGCAATGGCATCCCCGACTTCGTAAGTCCCTTCACCGATGTCGTCCGTCTGCGTCACAAAGTTAACAAAACTGACCAGTCCGACCAGGATCAACAGTGTCAGCAGCGAACTTCTGATAATGGTTTGTACGAGGTATCGGTCGATTATGGTCACGCCGATGCTCCGGGTTTCGGGTCAGCTGCCAGATCTTGCGGCACCGGCGCGTGCTTGCCGGTCCCGACCCGATTTTGTTTACGAAGGAGAAATACGATGAGCCCAAACAGTGCGATATGCACCCACCAGATCCCTACTTCTACCGGCACGTGTCCCTGCACCGTCCACACGCGCGCTGCACCTAACAGATTGGTGTAAACAAGATAGATGAGTACGCCGATTGCGAGACGACCGTATCGTCCCTGGCGTGGGTTGCTGCGAGCCAGCGGCGACGCCAGCAAGGCGAGCAGCACCGCGCCGACAGGCAATGACATTCGCCATTGCAGCTCGATACGGTCCTGAAGGTCGTTGCTTTTCAGTAATTGCCAGGTTGGTTTCGTGTCCTGACGCGCATCGGGCAATTCCGGCGGTGGTAGCGTCACAGGAATGCCGTGCTCGGCGAATCGGATGATACGGAATTCTGCCGAACCCGGCACGCCCTCGTAGCGTTTGCCGTCGAACAGGACCATGTTCTGACGATCGGTTGATTCCCGCCGTTGCTCCGCCCGTCGTGCAACCGCAATCTCGATGCGATCATCGACACGTCGCTGTAAGAAAATATTCTTAAAACTTCCATCGTCGTTGATGGACTCTGCGTAGAACACGGATTCCCCGCCCTCGGCACTAAGAAAACGACCCGGCTCAAGGTCAACAAACTCAGCATTACGTTTTGCGGACAACTCCAGGATTTCTATGCGTTGCATCGCCCAGGGTCCAACGTCCAGCGAAAGCCATGCGACGACTCCGGCGAGCATCAATGCAAGTAGCAGCAGCGGACGGTAAAGCTGCCATTGCGATACGCCACAGGCCATGATTGCTGTCATTTCGCTGTCCCGATACAGGCGTCCAAGCGCAAGCAGGATGGAAAGAAACAGTGACAACGGAATGAGAACGATAAGAAACCGAACCGAAGTAAGGCCGAGCAACAAAAATATGTCATTCTTTGATATCAGGTCGGCAGCCGCCCGGCCTAATACGCGCGCAAACTGGTTACCGATCAGAATGAAAAGCAAAATGCCGGTTACGGACAGGAAGGTGTGCCCGACTTCGCGAAATATGTACCGGTCAACGATTCTGATCACGGCGTGTCTCTGATGAACAGCCCGGCCCGATGCAGTACACTACGCGCTCGGTTCGCGCTGCCTCACAAGGGCCCGAAATGGCGCGTATCGAGGCCCCATTCGGGACCGGGAAGTGGGTAAAGTTAAACCAGAAGCGCTCGTGCCACAATTCCAGCCGAATTGCAGGAAGCCAGCGTCAGAGGGTCATACATGGAATTTCTGACCACAGCCGGTAATCCGGCCCGGCAGCGCACGGGCTGCGTCATCGTCGGCATCTACAGGGGGAATCGACTATCGCAACCTGCGATTACTCTCGATAAGGCCGCGAAAGGCCTGATCAAGCGCATCGTGCGTCGCGGCGACGTGACCGGAAAACTGGGTGAAACCATGCTGATCGCTGATGCGCCCGGAATTGCCGGCGACCGCATTTTGCTTGTCGGTTGCGGCAACAAGAAAGAATTCGGTGCCAAACAGTATCGAATCGCCACGATGGCGGCGGTAAACACTCTTTCGAAAACCGGCACCCGTGAAGCAATCAGTTATATTTCCGCAGAATCGTTAAACAGGCAGAACCCCGAGTCAATCACACGCCACGGCGTCGAGGCTGTTCTGTATGCGACTTACGGCGAATCAAATCGCAAATTAAAGACTGATGGAGCTAGAACCAACCTTAAGAAACTTACGTTCGGGTTTATCGACAAGACAGACGCAAAAACATCTGTAAAAGGCATTCGCATAGGCAATGCTATTGCGGATGGTGTGCGACTAACACGCGACCTGGGTAATCTTCCCGCGAACATCTGTACGCCAAGTTATCTCGCGACGGAAGCAAGGAAGCTCGCGCGCGATCGCAAGTCTGTCAACGTAAAGGTTCTGAACGAGGCAGAAATGAAGCGCAACGGTATGGGCGCGCTTCTTGCAGTGACCAGCGGCAGCAATGAGCCGGCAAAACTGATAGTCATTCGCTACAAAGGAGCCGCCGCCAAACAACCCCCTATCGCACTTGTCGGGAAAGGCATCACCTTTGACAGTGGCGGGATATCTTTAAAACCGGCGCCAAACCTCGATGAGATGAAATTCGACATGTGTGGTGCGGCAAGTGTATTGGGCACTTTCCTGGCCGCGATACGGTTGCGTTTGCCATTAAATCTGGTGGGAATAATCCCGGCATGCGAAAACATGCCCGGCGGCACCGCGACAAAACCGGGCGACGTCATCAAAAGCATGTCGGGCCAGACCATCGAGATTCTCAATACCGATGCAGAAGGCCGATTGATTCTTTGTGACGCGCTAACCTATGCCAGAAAATTCAAGCCGGCAGCAGTCATAGATATTGCAACGCTCACCGGGGCTTGCGTGATCGCGCTTGGCATCCACCTGACTGGTCTGATGAGCAGGGATGATGACTTTGCCGAGTCACTGCTCCGTGCCGGCCGCGAGGCAGAAGATCTTGCCTGGCGCATGCCCATCGCAGAAGAATACGCAACCCAGTTGAAAAGCCGTTTTGCGGATTTTGCCAATATCGGAGGCCGTGAAGGCGGTGCCGTTACCGCCGCGTGTTTTCTGTCCAAGTTCACCAAGGGGGTAACGTGGGCACATCTGGACATCGCGGGTACCGCCTGGCGATCCGGCGCCAAGAAAGGGAGTACCGGCCGCCCGGTACCGTTGCTCGTTCAGTACCTGTTGAGCAAGGTGTAAACGTGCCCGAATCCGTCCGCCGCCGGCATGCATGGCGATGACCCGTATCGATTTCTACGTCCTCAACGAATCGGGTGACCGGGCCCGACGTCATACAGCTTGCCGGATAGCGGAAAAGGCCTACCACCAGGATCATTCGATATACATTCACACAGATTCCCGTACCGAGGCGCACACCTTTGACGATCTTCTGTGGACATATCGGGACCGGAGCTTCCTGCCACATACGTTAGTCGGTCCGGAAACGGATATCGACGAGCCCGGTTCCTCAAGAATAATCATCGGTTATGAATCTGCCCCGGCACAATACCACGACGTTCTGATCAATTTTGCCGCGGATGTACCGGATTTTTTCAGCCGCTTCGAGCGCGTTGCGGAGGTGATAAACGGTGACGAGATTCATCGCCGCCAGGGCCGGGTACGATTCCGGTTCTACAAGGATCGTGGATATGAATTATCCAGTCATAAGCTATAGTAAGCGCCATGTCTGATGGAAACGGCGACAATGATTTTGGCGAACTTACCATACCGATCCTGACCGACGTAGTGGCACAGGAAGAATTGGCTGACGCCCAAAGTCTTGCCGACCTGGAGCTGGAGGGGATTTCGGAAGCGGCACTTGCTGAACTACAGACGCGGTTAGCGTCCGAAGTATACAAAGTAGTGGATGAGTTGATTCAGAATGCGTTCCAGGAAATGGAAGCTGCATTGTTTCAGCAGGTGTCCAATCGCCTGCGCTGTGACCTGCCCGAACTCGTCGATCGTATCTTGAGGAATCACTTCGGCTCACGCGCCGACTGAAAGGCCTGCATTGCGTTCAGCCCGAAGTTTTCAGCTGCAGCATAACCCGGACGATCGCTCGCTTACGGCGTGCGAGCGGGACCATTTGACGTAATGTCCGAGATAGCCAAATCGTATTCACCGTCTGACATCGAACAGCGCTGCTATGAGCGTTGGGAAGCAAACGGTTATTTCAAACCGTCCGGCAAAGGTGACCCATACTGCATCATGATCCCGCCCCCCAATGTGACGGGCACGTTGCACATGGGCCACGCATTTCAGGACACGATCATGGATGCCCTTACTCGCTACCACCGCATGAGGAACAACAACACACTTTGGCAAATGGGAACTGACCACGCCGGTATCGCAACTCAGATGGTGATCGAACGTCAGTTAAATGCCGAGGGCAAAACACGGCAAGAAATCGGCAGAGACAAATTTGTCGAGCGAGTGTGGCAATGGACAGCACTATCAGGTAGTCAGATTTCGCAACAGCTGCGTCGGATGGGTGCGTCGGTGGACTGGTCACGCGATCGATTCACGATGGATGAAGGATTGTCGCGCGCTGTACTGGAAGTATTCGTCGCGCTTTTTGACGAGGGCCTCATTTATCGCGGCAAGCGCCTCGTCAACTGGGATACCGTGTTGCACACAGCATTGTCCGATCTGGAGGTATTGTCGGCCGAGGAGAACGGCCATCTCTGGCACTTCCGCTACCCCCTGGTCGGTGAATCGGGCGGTCTGGTCGTAGCGACGACGCGACCCGAAACCATGCTGGGCGATACGGCCGTGGCCGTGAATCCTGAGGACAAACGTTACCGCGAATACATCGGGCGCGAAGTGGAGCTGCCACTGACGGGACGAAAAATCCCTGTAATTGCGGACGAATACGTAGACCCGGAATTTGGAACCGGCTGCGTCAAGATTACGCCTGCGCATGATTTCAATGACTTTGAAATCGGCGAGCGGCATGGACTTCCAGCGATCAATATTTTGACCGAAGACGCAACGCTAAACGAAAATGCACCCGCCGCTTACCGCGGTATGGACCGTTTTGCCGCCAGGGACAAGGTTGTCGAGGATATGCAGCGGGCCGGGCTGCTGGAAAAGACAGAAGACCACAAATTGATGGTGCCCCGCGGCGATCGCAGCGGTACCGTAGTCGAGCCCTACCTAACCGATCAGTGGTATGTCAATGCCAGGGAGCTAGCACAACCGGCTATCGAAGCCGTTCAGCAAGGTCGAATTCGGTTCGTACCGGCAAACTGGTCGAAAACCTATTTTGAGTGGATGAACAACATCCAGGACTGGTGTATCAGCCGACAATTGTGGTGGGGACATCGGATTCCGGCCTGGTATGACGCCGACGACAACATTTATGTCGCCCGCAGCGAAGACGAGGCCCGAAAGAAGTACGAACTCGGTCGGGACTTGCCGCTGCGGCAAGACGAAGATGTACTCGATACGTGGTTCTCATCGGCGCTCTGGCCCTTTTCGACGCTTGGCTGGCCGGACAAAACACGCGAACTCAAGACCTTCTATCCGACCAGTGTTCTGATAACCGGTTTTGACATCATATTTTTCTGGGTGGCCCGGATGATCATGATGGGCCTCAAGTTCATGAATGACGTTCCGTTCCGTGAAGTTTATATCCACGGCCTGATCAAAGATCACGACGGGCAGAAAATGTCGAAGTCGAAGGGAAACGTTCTCGATCCGCTGGATCTCATTGACGGCATAGATCTCGAGTCACTGGTCCGGAAACGGACCGCGGACCTGATGCAGCCCGACATGGCGCCCAGCATCGGGGCGAAGACCCGCAACCAATTTCCAGAAGGCATAGCCGCATACGGCACCGATTCGCTGCGGTTTACGTTTGCATCTCTCGCCACGACCGGTCGTGATATCCGTTTCGACCTGGGCCGGATTGAAGGTTATCGCAATTTCTGCAACAAGATCTGGAATGCGAGCAGGTATGTCCTGATAAATGTCAGGGCTGAAACCCCCGTGTCAACCAATCAACCGGAACTGGGATTGCCGGAACGCTGGATTCGCTCGCGCCTGAGTCATGCAACGAAACAGGTGCTCTTGCACTTCCGCGACTACCGTTTCGATCTTGCCGCCCAGACGCTATATGAGTTTACCTGGCACGAGTTCTGCGACTGGTATATCGAACTTTCCAAGCCGACGCTGCAATCCGAAAACAGTACGGCACACGAAAGGGCTGGTACCCGATTGACACTTGCATCGACACTCGAAAAGCTGTTGCGTCTCCTGCATCCTCTGATGCCCTTCATCACCGAGGAGCTGTGGCAACGTATTGGTCCGCTCACCGGCAAGGACGCCACGACCATCATGTTGCAGGACTACCCCGAACCGGTTGACAGCGATCGCGATACCGACGCGGAAACCGAAATACAGTGGATCATGGATTTCGTACTCGGCATCCGCCAGATTCGTGGCGAGATGGATATCTCACCGGCGAAAGCGGTGCCGGTACTGCTTAAGGATGCCGGCCCTTCGGAGTTGACCCGTCTTGATAAGCACCGCTCGTATCTGATGCAGCTGGCCCGGCTCAGTTCGGTGGAGGTTCTAGGTGGCAGCTCTGACGTACCTCAGTCAGCCACGGCACTGCTCGGCGACATGAAGATACTGGTCCCGATGGCCGGTCTGGTGAACGTCGCCGCAGAACGCGAGCGACTGACCCGCCGACTCGGGAAACGCCGTACGGAAGCTGAACGGGCCCAGCGCAAGCTCGCCAACGAGAATTTTGTGAACAATGCACCGGCACCGGTGGTCGAAAAGGAACGATCCCGGGCCGAGGAACTGCGACGGGAAATCCGACAGCTCGAAGAACAGCTGGCACAGATAGAATTGCTGAACCGGTAACCAGGCACCCGTGACCGGGCTACTCTTCACCTGTGCCCGGTCACAAATGAACGGTCAGCAGAATAAAGACGCTACCCGCCTTGTGCAGCAGACTATAGACTGCGCACAAGGCGATTGCCGGGGCCCTGTGCTATGGGTCACAGTAATCATGCGACCGATCTGATAGTAGTAGACCAGTTTCCGGGGAGAGCTCCGGTCAGTGCACACGAGTCCGACAATAAAATCCAGTCCACAGCAAGCCGACGGCACCTGCCTGACGGACAAGGCTATTGCTGACCTGAACCGGATTATCCTGGGCAAGGACCGGCAGGTTCGCCTGTGTCTGGCCTGTCTCCTGGCTCGTGGTCATCTCCTCATCGAGGATATACCCGGCGTGGGCAAAACCGTTCTGGCACACGCCCTGGCGAAGACTCTGGGTCTCACCTATCAACGAATTCAATTTACCAGCGATTTGCTGCCCGCGGATATCATCGGTGTGTCGATCTATGAACGCGAGCACAGCCGCTTTCAATTCCATCGTGGCCCGATTTTCTCCCAGCTGGTACTGGCCGACGAAGTGAACCGGGCAACGCCAAAGGCACAGAGCGCATTATTGGAGGCCATGGAGGAACAACAGGTCACGGCGGACGGCGAGACTTTTCAACTCCCGGATCCTTTCTTTGTTATCGCCACGCAAAACCCGACCTACCAGATTGGTACTTTTCCGCTGCCCGAATCACAGCTCGATCGCTTTTTGATGCGTGTCGAACTCGGTTATCCGGACGTTGCCAGTGAACGCGAGTTGATAATCGGTGCGGATCGACGAGAGTTACTGGACGCGATGCAGGCAACAGTCGATACGTTGACACTCGTCGAATTGCAGAAAAAGGTCCCCCAGATATATGTATCGGAAGCGCTGCTCGATTATGTGCAATCCCTGGTTTCGTTTACACGGGAGTGTGCCGAGTTTGAGTCCGGGCTTTCGCCGCGAGCGGCGATTGCTCTGCTCCGCGCTGCACAAGCCTGGGCGCTGATCAATGGACACCGGGGCGTTCTCCCGGAAGACGTGCAGTCCGTGCTGGCAAGCGTAATCGGTCACCGGGTCAAGCCGCGCGATGAATCAGCGCCGCAACGGCCGGAGCAGATCGGCGAGCACGTCCTGGAATCGGTTCCCATCCCGTAACAGATCAGGCCTGCCGGCCATGTTTGCAAAATTGAAGCGCCGTATCGTCGATCGCGCCGTCGCATGGGCGCGACGACGCCAGGGTCGCGATACCGATCCACTGATTCTGCAACGCCGTCGTGTCTACATTCTGCCGACTGCACTCGGGATAGGATTCAGCCTCATGCTGGTTGCAATGTTGCTGGGCTCGATGAATTACAACAACAGCATGGGTTTTGCCCTGACCTTTCTGCTCGCCAGCATGGCCCTGGTGACGATGCACCATTGTCACCGCAACCTGTCGGGACTCGTCGTGCGCCGGGGTGCGGCCGAGCCGGTGTTTGCAGGACAGGAAGCAACGCTGGCCATAATCGTGGAAAACCCGTCTTCCGGCTCGCGCATCTGCCTCAGGGTGACATATCAGGGCAATACTCACGACGTGGTCAATCTCGAACCGGGCGAGCGCCACGAATTGTCGATCACGGTGCCAACGATCCGGCGCGGATATCTGACGATCGACCGCTTTGGCATCGAGACGAGCTTTCCCTTGAATCTGTTTCGAGCCTGGTCCTGGGCACATATGAATCTGCAATGTGTTGTGTATCCGGCCCCGGCGCCACGTGGCCGGCCGCCACCACCGCGGCACACGGATACCGGCGGGGCCCAGGACGACTCTGCCGGTGGCGACGACTTTGCGGGCTTAAGGACCTACCGTCTCGGTGATTCGCCGCGACATATCGCCTGGAAAGCGTTTGCCAGGGAACAGGAATTGCTTGTAAAGCAGTACGCCGGAACCGATGTGACAACGCATTGGTTCGAGTGGGATGGCATGCCGATCCCGGATCCGGAAAGACGTCTGGCTCAGCTGTGTCGATGGATCGTTGATGCACACGGTGACGGCCACGCCTTCGGGCTGAAATTACCGGCGGCCATTATTGAGCCCGGGCTGGGGCCACTGCACCGGCGTCGCTGCCTGACAGCACTGGCCATGTTCGAAACGCGTAAGCCGGTGGCAGGCAATGCTTGATCGCCCGGACAGCGAGTTGCGAAAAATGATGGTCGTTGTCGGTCCGCTGATGCTCGCGGTGCTCATCCATAGTCTGCATCTGCCAGCTTGGGTTTTCGTTCTGGCGATTGCCATGACTCTCTGGCGTCTCGTCGCGATGCGTTTCCGCCTCAAACTGCCGCCGCGTTTCCTCCTTGGCGTTCTGGCCGGGATCGGTTTTGTTGGCGTGCTCTTGAGTTTTCGGACGATCAACGGACTGGAAGCCGGTACCGCACTGTTGATCGTAATGATGAGCCTGAAGCTAATGGAGACAAAAAGCAGCCGCGATCAGCATGTCCTGCTTTTTATCGCCTATTTTCTCGTCATGGCCGGGTTTCTGTACACACAGGAAATCTGGGCGACCATTTATCTGTTCGTAACAACGTGGCTGATTACGACCGCTCTCCTGATCGTCAGTGCCGGTCGATTTCCGTTTTCTTTTACCCGTGCATTCAAGAGCTCGGCAGGATTGCTGATTCAGGCGCTGCCACTGATGCTCATCCTGTTCCTGTTGTTCCCGCGGATTCCCGGACCCTTCTGGGCATTGCCGGCCCGGGGTGCTGGTGTCAGCGGTCTGGACGATGAAATGAGCCCCGGCATGTTATCGAGTTTGAGCCTTTCTGATGCGGTCGCGTTTCGAGTGGCATTCAACAGCAATATTCCCCCACCGGAGCAACGTTACTGGCGCGGTCCGGTACTGAGTCGCTTTGACGGACGGACCTGGCGCGGCACCAACACGCGCCCGTTGACAAACTCAGACATCGAACACATGGGCGATGCTGTCGCCTATCGGATTACCCTGCAACCACACAATCGCCCCTGGCTGTTTGCGCTCGACCTGCCGGCACAATGGTCGGATCGCAGAGCCCGCATGACGCTCGACTATCAGTTAGTCAGCACGCAGGTCGTTGACCAGTTGCGCTCGTATAATCTTCAGTCCTACACAAAATATAAAGCCGGCGCGGAACTCAGCACGCGAATGCGTGCCCGTACACTCGATATCGGTCCGAAAATCCGCAACACTCGCAGCCAGGCCTGGGCCAGGGAGCTGCACGCCGGCGGCACGAGCGACTTGGAAGTTGTGGCGAGTGTATTACGCCTGTTCCGCGAGGAACCCTTTACCTATACGCTGGAACCGCCACCGCTGGGAATGAATTCGGTTGACGAGTTTCTCTGGGGGACCAGGCAAGGATTCTGCGGTCATTACGCGTCATCCTTTACATTCCTGATGCGGGCCGCGGGGATTCCGGCGCGGGTTGTGACCGGTTACCAGGGTGGCGAGATCAATCCACTTGGTGGTCATCTGACCGTTCGACAGTCCGACGCGCATGCATGGTCCGAAATCTGGCTCGACAGACAGGGCTGGGTCCGCGTAGATCCCACCGCGGCAGTTGCGCCGGAGCGTATCACACAAAATCTCGCCCAAGCGATGCGCGGTGGCGAGCCGGTGGCCGGGCTGTTATTGCGAAATATTCTGTTTCTCGATCGCATGCGCCTGACCTGGGACATGATCAACAGCCGCTGGAACGAATGGGTGCTCGGTTATGGCCCCGACACTCAACTTTCGGTTCTGGCTCGTCTTGGTTTTGACCAGGCCAACTGGAGACAGCTTATCCTGACACTGACCGGTCTGCTGGTTCTGTTTTTGATCGCGTTGACAGCCTACCTGTCATGGCAGTTCCAACCACGATCACTGGACATTGCAGCGAGGTTGTACGAGCGATTTTGTAATAAGGCCGGGAAATTACGGATCACAAGACAACCACACGAATCGCCGGCGGCATTTGCATCTCGCCTGAGCGGCTTGCGGCCCGATCTGGCGTCGGCGGTGAGCGGAATCACCGATTTGTACGTCAGGGTGCGCTATGAGCCAGACGTTAGGTCTAACGATCTCCGGCAGTTGAGAAAAAAAGTAGCCGAATTTCGCCCACGCAGTTAATCATTTGCACGCATCTGATAATTCGCCACCGCTAACGAGTTCACTCTCAACCTTGTAAACTGAAGCCTGCCGACCGCAGGCTTCACCCATGTCCAGACTTCGCATCCGCACTCTGACCTTCGGCGTCGCGCCATCAGGCACGGAGGATTTCCGGGTATTCGACCAGGCAATTGCGACAGTGAAATCGATAGGCGAGCATTTTACCGGGCAGGGCTACGAAGTGCAGACCATTCGGATTACGACAACCCCGCTGGCATCATATTTCGATTGGGCCCGGCAACCCGACGACGTTACCTCACTGATCGAACTGGACCGGAGATTCACCGTTGAAGGGCTGTTGTTTAGTGTCGGGCCGGTTGACCCGTTTGCGGGCGGGTCCGATAGCTTCTCTGGCTGGGCTTCGCGACTGATTGCCGCAACGGAAAGTACCAGCTTCAGCGTTGATGTCGGTGCCGACGATCCAACCGGTAGGATTGCAATGGCGGCAGCCGCTGCAATTCTTGAGATAAGTTCAGCCAACGCAGAAGGAAATTTCCGGTTTGCGGCAGCCGCCGGGATCCCGGCGGGAACCCCGTTCTTTCCGGTCGCCTACAGTGCCTCCGGTAACAGTCTTAGTATCGGTGTCGAGTATCCCAACGTGCTCCGGGAGGCTATCCGTGAGGTCCGGGATCCGGCCAACATACCCGGGCACCTGACATCCGCTGTCGAAGAGATCTTGACTCCGATTGCAGAACTGGGTCACAGCGAAGCGAAACGCACAGGCGCATCTTTTGCCGGTGTGGATCTGACTCCGGCTCCCGGGCTTGATTGCAGTATTGCCGCCGTGGTCGAAGAGATCTCGCAGAAACCATTTGGCGACCCTGCCACCCTGGCCGCCTGTGAACAGATCACAAGTGTTCTCAGGTCGTCGGAGTTGCCGCGTTGTGGTTACAGCGGCTTAATGCTGCCGATTCTCGAGGATACCGTGCTGGCACAACGGGCACGCGAAAAACGCTACACGGTCAGGGAGTTGTTGCTTTACTCGAGCGTGTGCGGGGCGGGACTGGATCTCATCCCACTCCCCGGTGACACACCGGTCGATGTTCTGGGCGGCCTGATCCGCGACGTCGCAGCTTTGTCAAACCGACTGAAAAAACCCTTGTCGGCCCGCTTGTTGCCGATTCCGGATCTCAAGCCCGGTGACGAGGTGAGTTTCGAGAATCCGTATCTCGCCGACGCCGTAGTGATGCCACTCAACGGCGATGCCTGAGGCCTGAGACTTAAGTCCTGCGGAGGCGGCGCTGAAGGTGCCGGCCTTGCTTTTCACTTTTCATTCACTTTCCGCTTCCCGCTTCCCGCTTCCCGCTTCCCGCTTCCCGCTTTTTCCGGAGGCCTGGTGTACCAGGCCTCACGCCTCAGAGCTCTTCCAGCTTTGCCGCTGTTCGCTCGCCAGCCTTCTCGTCGACAAAGAACAACAGCGTGCCGCCAATGAGGTAAAGCGGAATGATCGCCAGAATCGCGATGCGATTGCTACCAGTGAACGAAACCGTAGCAGCGATCATTGCCGGACCGAGAACCGCGGCAAATTTACCAAGCATGTTGTAGAAGCCAAAAAATTCGGCCGATTTGCCTTCCGGGATCATTCGCGCGTACAACGATCGACTCAGGCTCTGTACGCCGCCTTGGACAAGGCCAATCGCGATCGCCATGGCGTAAAACTCGCCGACATCGGTCATAAATGACGCGCGAATAGTGACGATGACATACACGCTCAACGCAGCCAGGATCATGCGTTTGGCGCCAAAACGCGTACCGAGCCAGCCAAATGCAAGCGCAGCCGGAAAGCCGACAAACTGCGTGATCACAATCGCTAATGCCAGGTCCACGGCGCCGAATCCAAGTGCGAGGCCGTGGATGGTCGCCATCTTGATTACGGTGTGTACACCGTCGATATAAAACCAGTATGCGACAAGAAGAAGAAGCAACGTTTTCAGCGCGCGGATTTCCCGAAAGGTCGCGGCGAGCTGTTTGAATCCGGCCCGAATCGCCTCCAGCCGCGGCGCCTTGTCGACAGTTGGCGTTTCCTTCACCAGGAACATCATTGGCAACGAGAAAGCCGCCCACCACAATGCAACCGTCACAAAAGCTACACGTATCGCCTCAAACTTGTTGTCAAAACCGAACACTTCGGGCTTTGCAAACATGAAGAGATGCAAAACGACAAGAAGTCCGCCGCCAAGATATCCGAGTGCGTACCCGTACGCTGATACAAGATCGAACTCTTTGTCTTTGGCAACGTCGACGATCATCGAGTCGTAAAAAATATTACCACCGGCAAACCCCACGCCGGCGAGCAGATACACGAGCATTGCAGCGACCCAGTTGCCCTCCTCCAGAAAATAGAGCCCACCGGTCATGACGATGCCGAGCGCGGCCATCGTAAACAGGAATTTCTTTCGGGCCCCGCCCCGGTCAGCGATTGCACCGAGTACAGGAGCCAGAAACGCAATGATCAGGCTTGCAATGCTGTTTGCGGTTCCAAGACGTGCGGTTGTTACGATCGGATCGGCTGAGACACTCCAGTAACCGTGAAAAATGATCGGGAAAAAAACCGCCATGACCGTGGTCGCATACGCGGAGTTGGCCCAATCGTAAAATGCCCAAGCTAGGACAGGTTTACGAAACAAAACCTTGACACTTACTTTCATGTTGCCACGTCTTCGTCAAAGACGATATCGAGCGACTGAGAAACCAGCATCTCAGCCAACTCGTGCGGTTTGTGCGGTTGCAATGGCTCGAGGCCCTGCTCCAGCGTGAGGATCGTGGTGCCACAGATGGCACCCCACAGTGTTGCGGACAGCATTTCGATCTGACCGCGGCGATGTTTCTTCAACAGGGGGCGCAGCGTTTTTTGGAACAGACGATAGATCCGGTCGTTGAGATCCTCAATCTCGCGCGGTATCGGCGTCGTACGTTTGCGATTATGCAACCAAGGCAACAACCACTGGTTGGGTCGATTTTCTGAAAAATCGCAATGGGCTCTTATCAGGGCGCGCAACTTGTCCTGATCTGATCCGGCCTTTTTTACCTCTGCACTAACTACGTTGTGGAGCCGCGTCAGAACATCGATCGATACCTGATCTATCAGTTCGTCCAGATTGTCGTACGCCAGATAAAGTGTGCCGGCGGTGTACCCGATGCGCTCGGCAATCGCCCGGGCAGTCATGCCACGGTAGCCTTCCAACTCGGCGATGCGCCGGGCTGCAACAAAGGCCATGTCTTTGATTTCCGGTCGCGAATGGTCGTAGCGGCGGCCCATCTGGCGGCACTCTGAACAATACAGGATCACTATAGAGCAACCCTAAACAGCGTTCAATTACAAACTATCGGGGCACTGAACACTGAAGGCCGCAGGCACGAGGTACGCGCCGCCACGTGCGGTCAATTTTTACCTGTGACCGTTGCCCGGTCACCGTGCCATCTCCAGCGCCAGGACGATTGCGTCTTCCCGACCCCCCGCTGATCGGTAATACGCCTTGCGGGTTCCAATCCGAACAAAACCAATATTTTCATATAAACATAACGCCGCCTCGTTGGACGGCCGGACCTCAAGAAAAACGTATTCCGCATCAATATCGTGGGCGTGGTGCATCAGTTCATTCAGTAGCAACCGGCCGTAACCCAGCCGCCGCAGCGATGATCGAATGCACAGATTCAAAATATGTGCTTCCTCAACACCGACCGCCATTATGCAGTAACCTGCAATAAGGTCATCGCGGACCAGCACCTGGCAGTAGTAACTGGCACGAAGACAGTCCAGAAATATGCCTTGCCCCCATGGAAAAGCGTAGGTTTCATTTTCAATGGCAGCAATCTCCGGCACGTCGGCTGCTTGCATTTCGCGAACATGAGGTAGTAGCGATTCGACTACTGCGATCACGACGCGGCTCCCTGTGTGACGCGTAGTGCAAACTGCAGATCGGCCCATGCCTTTTTCTTTTGCAACGGACTGCGCAATAGATAAGCCGGATGATAGGTAACAACCAGGGGAACCGGAGGATTGCCATACTGGTGAATCTGGCCGCGCAGCCGGCCCAGCGATACATCCGTGTTGAGTAGCCGTTGGGCGGCAATGCGCCCTACGGCGAGAATCAACTTCGGTTTAAGCAACTCGATCTGTCGCAGCAGGTATGATGAACACGCCTGTACTTCATCGTGTTGGGGATCGCGGTTACCGGGTG
Organism: uncultured Gammaproteobacteria bacterium; assembly: GCA_964545335.1. Lineage (GTDB taxonomy): Bacteria > Pseudomonadota > Gammaproteobacteria > Steroidobacterales > CAZJFQ01 > CAZJFQ01. The sequence goes on from CAZJFQ010000027.1 coordinate 19,810, forward strand.
GCCGGCACTTGAGAATATTGGCAATGTAAACATCACCGCGTTCAAATCCTGCAGCGCAAAGCATTTGATTCAAAAGTTGCCCGGCGCGACCGACAAACGGCTCACCCTGTCGATCCTCATCGGCGCCAGGCGCCTCACCGATGATCATCCATGCGGCCGAATGGCTCCCGACACCGAATACGGTCTGGGTTCTGGACTTGTGGAGCCGACATCGTTCACAGGCCGCAACAGTCTGTCGCAATGAGTTCCAGTCAGCGGTCGAGACGTCGACAGTAGCGCTGACTTTCGCTTTGGTCCCGTGGGATAGCAGATCGTCAGTGGCAGATTCGCTTGTCTGCAGGCTTTCCTTTGGCCGCGGTTCCCAGACTTCGATACCTATCGCATCGAGATATTGCCTGGCTCTTTTGTCCATCGTCGTACGAAAAACTCAGACGTCGTCGTTTGCCCGCGGTGCCTGTGGCTGTAGCTGCCGGCGGTCCCAGCGACGGAAGGCCCAGGCCAGGGGCGCAGAAATCGCATACAGGAAAAAGGTTGCAAACAAGACCGCGGGTGGACTCAACGCGATCAAAATAAAGATTAACGGAATTACAAGTATGTAGCCAAAAGGAACTCGTTCGCCGAGATTGAATTTCTTGAAACTGAAATAAAGGAGATTGCTGACCATCAAACTGCCGGCCGCTACCGTAACCAGGAAGCCGAGCGCAAGACCGGTCAATCCGGCAACCTGAAGGTCGGTTCCGAGCCAGACGGCACCGGCGACAAGACCGGCCGCCGACGGGCTGGGCAATCCTTCGAAATAACGTTTATCACTAGTCGGACGTGAATTAAATCGCGCCAGCCGGAGCGCCGCCGCGACCGCATAGAAAAATGTGGCGAGCCAGCCCAGCGTACCCCAGGCCCAACCATACTCGGCCAGCCGTTCCGCGCCCCACTGGTAGACCACGAGCGCCGGCGCAACACCAAAAGAGACCATATCGGACAGGGAATCGTATTCCTTTCCAAAGTCACTTTCGGTACTTGTCATACGCGCGACCCGTCCGTCCATGCCGTCGAGGATCATGGCGATAAAGATTGCGATACCGGCCGCTTTGAAATTGCCATCTATGGCGGCGACGACGGCATAAAAACCGGCGAACAGGGCGCCGGTTGTCAAAAGGTTCGGCAACAGATAAATGCCCTTTTTCAGCGCGGCGGCACGGACTTTTTTGGGTACGGCGGCCATAGCGTCATCTTATCGAAAACGAGGCTGCTGGGACAAAACTGGTCGGGCAAATGGCCGTGACAACAGGTCAGCGATGCACAAGGGTAGCTATTATGTCACTGCCCGCGCGTACCCGGTCACCCACCGAGACTTCCACCCGACTCTGGATCGGCAGATAAACTTCGGCTGCCGTTGCCAGGCGAATAAAGGCGCATCGTTGTCCCTGACCGATGCGTTCCCCATAGCGGACAAATGAAACCGGGCGGGCGAACCGTGGGCCCTTGAACATGAGGACAACATCGTCGTCCTCGTGTGTGCGTACCCAGAGGCCCCTTGCTCCCAGGTGTTTCGATCCGGCCGACAACTGATCCGAAAGACTCAATACCTTGCCCTCCGTCGGGCTGCGCGCAGTGTAAGCGCCGAATCGCGATGCGCGAATTTCTATGTGAATCGCCTCACCGTCCAAATACGCGCGATCTGTCGGACTGACCTTCGAGACGATGCCATCGACGGGAGCAACGATCGCCAATGGCAATGATGGAATCTCTCGATCGGGATCCTGAAACAGAAGCACCAGGAATACGAGCAGGGCAAGGCCGAGCGCCAGCAACCACCACACCGGTTCGCCATATCGAAACGCTACAAACAGGAGGGCCAGGTCTGCGCCGATAAATGGCCATCCGTCAACGGCAACATATGGGAATTGCGAAGCGCGCATACAGCGTCAGTTCAGAACGGAGCCCGGCACTAGTGCCCCTGCTCCGACTTCTCCCTGGCCTGCAACATCATCCGGCGAAGTTCGCTGCCAACGCGCTCGATCGGGTGTCTTGCAGCTGCTTTTCGCCCGTCTTTGATAGCCGGACAATCGTTTTCGAATTCGTTCGCGAGTTCTTCAGCAAATCGGCCGCTCTGTATTTCGCCGAGTATTTCGCGCATCGCCGCTGCCGAGATTTCATTAATAACACGTGGTCCGCGGGTGTAATCCCCGAACTCGGCCGTGCCGGATATCGAACGGCGCATACCGGCGATGCCACGTTCATAGATCAAATCCGCAATCAATTTGACCTCGTGGAGACAACAAAAATAGGCGATATCCGCCGGATACCCGGCGTCGACCAGCGTTTCGAACGCACCCTGGATCAGGTGCGTCAATCCGCCGCAAAGTACAACTTGTTCGGCAAAGAGATCTGTTTCCGTTTCATCCTTGAATGTTGCATCGAGCACACCGGATCTGCAGTGGCCGTTTGCCCACGCATAAGACAGGCCGATTTTTTTTGCTGTACCCGATGTGTCCTGGTGAATGGCAAGCAGCGCCGGGACACCGCCACCCTGCTCATACATCGCCCGAACCTGGTCGCCAATACCCAGCGGGGCAATCATCAATACGTCAATATCATCGCGAGGATTGATTCGGCGATAATGAATACAGTACCCGTGTGCGAATCCGATCGCAGCTCCGGATTTGAGACGAGGCGCAACGGCCGTCGCGTAAACTGCCGGCTGAGCGTCATCTGGTATCAGCATCATGATGAAATCTGCGTCTGCCACAGCATCAGCCGGATCCGCAACCTTGAGGCCAAGCTCGTCACACTCCGCGTGCGACGCCGACCCGCGACGCAGCCCGACAGTGATATCAACGCCACTGTCGCGGAGGTTTAATGCGTGTGCTCGGCCCTGCGCGCCAAACCCAAGTACGGCCACGCGCCGGCTCAGAATGAACCCGGGATCCGCATCCTTGTCGTAATAGACCGCCATCGTGTCCGGCGCCGGAGGCGGCCCGCTGCGATGGCGGGCCAAAAACGGCGCTAACGCTACTCGCGTTTTACACGGATATCAACCAGCGCTGCCCTTGCGTCAGCGATGTCAGAGTAGCTGTTGTTCCGCTGGCTAGGGAGCAGTCTCCCTACGATGGCACGTTTACCGGCGGCGACACCAAAGCCGGTTCGTATCCATACTAAACACGCGGACAATGTCAGCTAACTTTATATCTGGCACAATCCCCGCCTGTACCACACCGGCTTCCCGCGGGCTCAGGAAGGAACACACTACATGCGCATGTCGCAGCTGCCGCTGGTCACACTCAAAGATGTCCCCGCTGAAGCGGAGATCATCAGCCACAAACTCATGCTCCGGGCCGGGTTGATCCGGCGCCTCGCCTCCGGTATTTATACCTGGCTCCCCCTGGGTCATCGGACCGTTCGCAAAGTAGCGAAGATCGTTCGCGAAGAGATGGATGCAATCGGCGGTCTCGAAGTTCTGTTGCCGAGCATTCAGCCGGCCGAACTCTGGCGCGAGTCCGGCCGTTGGGATAAGTACGGGCCGGAACTACTGCGCCTGACAGACAGGCATGAGCGTATTTTTTGTTACGGGCCGACCCACGAGGAAGTAATGACAGATATCGCGCGACGCGATCTGCAGAGTTACAAACAACTGCCGGTCATTTATTACCAGATTCAGACAAAGTTTCGCGATGAAATCCGACCGCGTTTCGGTGTCATGCGCGCGCGTGAATTCACAATGAAGGATGCCTATTCATTTCACATCGACGACGCATCACTATCAGAAACCTATCAAAACATGTACCGGGCGTACTCGACCATCTTTTCGCGCCTCGGACTCGAATTCAAAGTAGTGCGCGCGGACTCAGGTGCGATCGGCGGCGACTTTTCCCATGAATTTCATGTCATAGCGGATTCAGGTGAGGATGCGATTGCCTTTTCGGATGGGGACGATTACGCGGCCAACATCGAACTGGCGCCCGCACTGCCACGTGATGACAAGCGGCCAAAAGCGAAACAGAAGATGGAGAAAGTTGCTACGCCAGAAGTCCGGACCATCGATGAGCTGTGCAATTTTCTCAAGGTGTCGCCTGAGCAATGCATGAAAACATTGCTCGTCGATGGCGATAACGACAACGTCGTGGCGTTCGTGTTGCGTGGGGACCATGAACTCAATGCGCACAAAGCGGAAAGTCTCGAAGGAGTGGCAGCGCCTCTGCGCATGGCAAGCCCGGCCTCGATACGAGACGCGGCCGGATGCGAGCCCGGTTTTGTCGGTCCCGTGGGTCTAAAGGTGCGGACCTATGCTGATCACAGCGCTCTGCAAACGGCCGATTTCGTCTGCGGCGCTAATGAAGCCGATCACCACCTGACCGGGGTGAACTGGGACCGGGATATTGATGAACCCGAAGCCGCCGACATCAGAAATGTGGTAAACGGTGATTCCAGTCCTGGCGGCAAGGGCCGACTGACAGTAAAAAGAGGTATCGAAGTCGGGCATATTTTTAAACTCGGAACGATGTACAGCGAGGCTATGGATGCGACCGTCGTGGATGAGAATGGCCACAAACAACCGATGGTGATGGGTAGTTACGGGATCGGGGTGACCCGTATCGTAGCGGCCGCAATCGAACAAAATCACGATGACCGCGGCATCATTTGGCCGACCGCGATCGCACCGTATGCGGTCGCGCTGGTACCGATCAATCTCCGCAAATCACAACGAGTACGCGCCGAATCGGAAAAACTATACAACGAACTGACCGAAGCCGGGTTTGAAGTTCTGTTCGATGATCGGGATACGAGTCCCGGCGTCAAGTTTGCCGATGTCGATCTGATTGGAATTCCACACCGAATCGTAGTTGCCGAGCGGCGCCTGGATAAAGGTACGCTCGAATACAAGCACCGGCGATCCACGGACACCGCTGACGTTGCACGTAACGATATTTCACAATACCTGCGGGAGCACATGTCCGAGAGCTGATGTCAGTGACATGGAAAGTATTTGTTCTTGTCGCGCTTTGCGGCTTCTCGTCGTGCGACGCAGTTGTTTTCGCAGCGTCGTCTGAGATGCCCGGCCAGGAACTACAGGCGTATGTCAGGCAAACCATCGATGAGGCGGACAGTTTTAAGGATCGTTATGACGCCGAGGTCTGGATCACGTTGAATCTCGGCCGCCTCGAGAAATTTCGCGCCAATGAAAAGGAACGGGTCGAGATCCTTCAATACGTTCACCGGGAAGCAACAGTCCGCAATATTGAACCGGAAATCGTCCTGGCAATTATCGACGTCGAAAGCGCGTTCGATCGTTATGCTCTGTCGGTTGCCGGCGCGCGCGGGCTCATGCAGGTCATGCCGTTCTGGAGCGAAATACTGAATGTGCCCGTTACACAACTCATGGACATCGAAACCAACATCCGTATCGGTTGCGCAATTTTTCGACACTACCTTGACAAGGAAAACGGAGACCTGGTGCGCGCCCTGAGCCGGTACAACGGTACCAACGATCCCCGACTTTATGCTTACAAGGTATGGGACCGGTACGTAACCAGATGGCACAAGTAAGTAACAACCATATCGATTGCCGGGCGTTCAGACTGTGGTAAATCCAGCTTGTTGACCACCCAACTCATTCGCGTCGACTTCCTCGCAGCTCACATTTGAGACCCGGGCTGCTGGCGGGCCGACCGACAACCACTGACAAAATTCGGCCACCGCCGCAGCTTTTCCACAGGCGATAACTTCGACCCGGCCGTCGGTCAGATTCCGCACCCGGCCGGTTACACCCAGCGTATAAGCGCGATCTGCTGTCGAAACACGATAGAAAACGCCCTGGACCCGGCCTGATACCAGGCAGCGTTTGCAGACGGTGTCAGTCATGGGGAATGCCGGACACGGAAACACCGGAACTCAGTCGTGTTGGTCGGTCTTTGTTCCCGGCTCGCTGGCATTGATCGCGTCAAGGGCCTTTTCACGGGCCTTTACGGCATCACGTTTGGCGCCGCTGTAGGCATGCCGCTGCAGCTTATCTTCTGCGTCCTCCAGCAGCTGGCGGGCTTCATCGAGGAGTTCGGGTGCGTTCTCCGCCGCACCGGCATCTTCGGCAGCCATGATAGCCTGCCGGGCGTTGCTCATCTCCTGCACCGGCGCCGATGCGCAGGCGCCGATGGTCGACAGCAAGCCAACCATGATACTCAGTCTAATTACGCTGAAATCCAAAGACATTTCCCCGTCTGTCCGTAGCCTCTCTCAGCCTTCAAAGCAGCGAAACGCTAGCAAGCGTCCCGGGTCGCGTCAAGAACGAAACAGCGGACAGAACCTTGGAACTCCAGTCATCTACCTGCCGTGATGGCAGCATCAAACTCACGGCCTCCGGCCGGCAGCTGAGCGAATGCCGCGACAGGTGATTCGGCCGCATTAATGACTACAATACCGATCTCACACTATAGACCCGTCGAGTTCGCCCATGAGCATTACAATCTATCACAACCCCAGGTGTTCAAAGTCCCGACGCACACTCGAATTGCTGATCGAAAGAGGCATCGAACCGCACATCATCGACTATCTCGTGTCGCCTCCATCTGTGGACGAAATTTCGGCCTTGCTCGACCTGCTCGGGATGGAACCACGTGATCTGATGAGAAAAAACGAAACCGAGTACCAGGCGGCTGGGCTGGATGCGCCTGACCTGAGCCGCGACGCCCTGATCGCCGCGATACACGAGCATCCAAAGATCATGCAGCGACCGGTCGTCGTTTCGAAGGGTCAGGCACGGATCGGCCGTCCGCCTGAAGATGTGCTCAGCATAGTCTGACCAATGACGGAGATACTGGTGGTCTACTACTCGCGCGACGGCGCGACAGCTGAGCTTGCGCGACAAGTCGCACGCGGCATTGAATCCGTCGACGGGGCATCTGCCCGCCTGCGTACAGTACCGGCCGTTTCTTCACAAACGGAAGCGGTCAAATCTGACATTCCTGATTCGGGTCCGCCATACGCAGGTCCTGATGATCTCAGGGAATGTCAGGGCATGATAATCGGCAGCCCGACACGGTTCGGCAACGCTGCGGCACCGCTCAAACTGTTTCTCGACAACACGCTCACCGAATGGCTCGAGGGAACCCTGGTGGGGAAACCGGCCGGCGTGTTCACCTCAACAAGCAGCATGCATGGCGGACAAGAAACGACCCTGCTGTCGATGATGCTGCCGCTGATTCACCACGGAATGCTGATCGTCGGCGTTCCATATACGGAGCCCGCTCTCAGGAAAACAACATCAGGCGGCACACCTTACGGGGCCACACACGTCGCAAACTATGACGGACCACCAAAGCTGACCAAAGAAGAGCAAGACCTTGCCCGGGTGCTCGGCAAGCGAGTAGCGCAAATAGCAGTGAAACTACGCTAAAAACAGCGGAGTGGCCCCAGCGCGCAAAAATGACCACGAAGACGCCCCCTGTGCACTTCCTGCATTCAGCACTAGCTTCACTCGGGGCGGCATCCCCTGTGCACTTCCTGCGTTCAGCACTAGCTTCACTCGGGGCGGC
>CAZJFQ010000028.1:0-2259 GCA_964545335.1 uncultured Gammaproteobacteria bacterium
GAAAAAGAGTACCAAATAAAACAAATTTGCGCCTTCGGTGGTTTGCCTAGCGCCTAGCGCCTCATTCGGTTCACGGTTCACGGCTCGTTTCTTGTGGTTGACCGTTGACCGTTATATGCTGTTGTAATTTACGCGTACGTACAGCCCTCTGCCGGCCATATTGAATCCGTTCGCGAGCTCATAATCCTCGTCGAGCAGGTTTTCGATTTTTGCCTGTATCGACCAATTTCGCGTGACGACATAGCGGTCACTCAGGTTGATCAGGGCATATTCGTCCAGCGTGACAGGGACGGGAAATCCGAAATCCTCCCGTTCGCCCTGCACCAGCACGTCGAGCGCGAGCTGATGCGGGCCGAGGTCCCTCATTATATTCAGAGACAGGCTATCCTGGGCTCGCCGGAGAAGCAGTTCACCGGTTGTCTCATCCCGTGGATCCTGGTGAATCACATCGGCACGGATGTCCCAGACGTTTCCGTGGTACAGATAGGACGCCTCAATGCCTTCAATCAACGCCTGGTCGACATTTTGATTCAGTCCTGCAAACGTTATGGGATCTGTGATGACAAATTCGATCAGGTCGTCGATTTCATTTCGAAAGGCACCAAGCGTCAGCTCGTGCCTGGTGCCGATCAGATGGCGGACATTGACCTCGTAGTTGCGGGACGATTCGGGATCGAGATTCGGATTGCCGCCGAACCCAAAGAGATCTGTACTGTCCGGGGCCCTGAACGCTGTTCCAACACCGGCTGCGATCCGCGTCGCCGGTGTGAAAAAGTAACCCCATTCAGCATTCCAGATAAATTCATTGCCGAAGGTTTCATGATCGTTATAGCGACCGGCCAGCATCGACTCCTGTCGATCGAATGACATCAATAACTCCGCATATACTGCGTTTTCAGTGATTGACTCATCGAAACCGAGTCCGAATGACAGCGCTTCCGTGTCCTCTTGTGACACGTACAGACCGGCGACAACGGTGTAGGCATCTGAGAGATCGAAATCGTTCTGCCAGTCGAGTGAATACCGCGAGGTAGTCGCGAAATCGGGACTCTGATTCTGCTCGATGTCATCCAGCAGATAACTGATCGTCGCCTTGGTCGCCCAGGACGTTGAGGGTCGTGCCGAGACTTCGAGTGCCGTCGCCCGGTTCTCGTAGTCCTGATCGACCGGAGCGAGAAAAAAGTCGGAGTACTCGGTAGTCCCGGAACTCTGCCAGTGCCGCAGCTCGGCGCCGAGAGGACCGAACTCTGTCGATGCAACCAGATTCAGCGATAGGTTGTCGTAACCGCGGTTAACATCATCACCGGCACGCGTTGGAAATCCCTCTGTGTCGTACCAGGAGGCGGTCAGTCCGAGGTCTCCCCTCTTGAAGGACTGGTTATAGCCCAGTGTTGCCTGCTTTGTTTCGTATTTTCCGCCGAGCACGGCCGCTGCGATTTCGGTGCCGCCACTTCCGTTGCGGGTAATGATATTGACTATGCCGCCAATGGCCTCTGAACCATACAGAGACGACCGCGGTCCTTTGACTACCTCGATACGTTCAACGATATCCGGAGAGATATTCTGAAATGCCGCGCCGCCGATGGTGCCGGGATTTATTTTTACCCCGTCGACGAGCACGAGAGTGTGATTGCTGTCGGTCCCACGCAAAAAGACGGATGTCGGTTGACCGGGGCCGCCATTCCTGGCGATATCCAGCCCGGCGTGAAACCTCAGGATGTCTGCCACATCAGTTGCCAGCGACCGTTCGATTTCATCCCGAGTGATAACGATTGTCGGTATCAGAGTTCGATCGAGCGGCACCCGGGTTCGGGTAGCGGTGACAACGAATGGTTCGAATTCTGCCTCGGGTTCTGTCTCTTCTGCAGACAGACAAAGCGGCAGCAACGAGGCTGCGACGGCCAGAAAATGTTTGCGATTCATGGTTCCCTCCCACCGTGCTCGCCCGCACGGCGTTTGAAAGGACGACCAGCGCCGAAGTATCGGAGAGAGGAACAAGCGGGATCGGGAAAAACCCGCTCAGGCCGCCCGCCGCGGTGCCGGGACTCGATCGCAGGTCGGTCTCCGGGCTGACGAGTGGGATTCCCCGGCTGTAACACCTTCCCGCCGAAGCAGTGGTTGCGCGACCAGGGGATGGCCGCGCTGATACAGCCTTTACTCGATCACCGTTGCGGGGGCAGCGCCGGAATGGGCTGACCGTCACTTGCTGGTCAGTGTCACCGGCTTCCCGATGTCCCTTTGCAGGGCACACCTGGCGAT
>CAZJFQ010000028.1:2359-26960 GCA_964545335.1 uncultured Gammaproteobacteria bacterium
ATCGACGGTACCAAGAGCTTTATTCGTTCGTATCCTTTTTTCTCGACCCAGATTGCGCTGATGGAGGGAGATCAGATCATCGCCGGCGTATCGAATGCTCCCGTTTTCAGGGAACGGGCCTGTGCCGAGCTGGGCAAGGGGGCGTGGTTAAATGAAAATCCGTGTCAGGTCAGTGACCGTACTGAAATCGGCGAGGTCGCATTGTCCACCGGCAATATTCGGAGTCTGGCACGGAGCAAACGATGGCCGGCTCTGGGCAGGCTGATGGCATCCGCCGATCGGTCGCGCGGCTACGGCGACTTCTACCATTATCACCTGCTTGCTGCCGGGCGCATCGACGCCGTGATCGAGTCCGACGTCGACATACTCGATGTCGCGGCGCTTTCTCTGATTGTTCGTGAAGCTGGCGGGATTTTTACTGATCTCGACGGGAACGAAGTAAATCTCGACACGCAAAGCGCGCTGGCTGCAAACGCAGCTCTGCACAAAAAATTATTGCACGCTCTGGGTTCATAACCCGGGTCAGGTCAGACGTTGACGAAAATGTTACCGTCCCGCCAGGGAACAGCTTCGATCTCTGTTTGATAGAGTCGGGACAACGCCGGTCCTGTCATTTCCTCGTTGACCCCGCCACTGATCCATTCACCGTTACCGAACAGTAAAAGCACGCGGTCACAACAGCGGGTGGCGAGATTCATGTCGTGCAGCGCAACGAGAGCGCTCTGCCCCAGGTCGACCCGCTGACGGAACGTATCCAAAAGCGCGACCTGATGATGTGGATCCAGATGATTCGTCGGTTCATCAAGCAAAAAGATTTCCGGATTTTGCGCCAGTATGCAGGCCACGGACACGCGGCGGCGCTCGCCTCCGGACAGTGTCGAAATAACCCGTTGTTCCATTTCGGCAAGCCCGACGTCGGCAAGCGCCTCACGCACAATGTCGATATCGTCCGCTGATTCCCAGCGCCAGAAGTCGATATGAGGATGTCGACCGGTGAGTGCGGCGTCGAGAACAGTAGCGGGAAACGGATCCGCCACGGATTGCAGGAGCAAGCCCAGACGCTTTGCGATATCGCGGCGCGAGAGGCTGGACAGGTCGCGGCCGCCCAGCATGACCGAGCCACCGGCGGGAGCGCGTAGCCCTGCCAGCGTATGCAATGTCATGGTCTTACCCGCGCCATTGGCACCGAGAATACCCACGCATTCACCAGCCGCGATCTCGAGGTTGAGGTCCGCTACCAGCGTGCGGCCGGGAACAGAAACTGTCAGATCGTGACAGGACAGGAGGGGCGGCATGGACATGGCGCTACTTTAAAGTGAAAAGCGGGAAGCGGGAAGCGGGAAGTGAACGGTAAAATGTAAACAGCAAAGTCGACGCCAGCGGCACCGGCTGCTGACGCCTCAGCCCTTGAGAAGAGTGGCAAGGCAGCTTCTACCACGTCACTGTTCGCTGTACCAGCCTATTTCGTGAGCCGTATCCGGGCCGACCACAACCTGATCCAGATGTTCCGGTATCTCCGCGCTTGTTTCAGTTACCGGGATCCGGCCGCCCATCAGCTCGGCCTGGTTCTGTGGATACAGCGGCACACGCTCGGGATCGGCGAAGCCGGACGGATACACCGGCTGATTTCTGGCCGGGTTGTACTTGTCCGTGGCTCCCAGGGTGTGCAGGAGTTCGTGAGACATCACGACGTGGTTCGAGCCGGCCATGTCATCCCGCGCAAACACGTTGACAACTCCGATTAACCCTTTTTCAAGGCCTGCCGAATGATGCAATACGGGGTGCAGGGACGGATCATGGTAGCGAACAAACAATTGTATGTCCGCCCGGGGTCGATTCTGCGAGCGTTCGATTCCCCATGCCCAATATCGTAGTCTCAGGCTCCACCACATGACCGAGAAGATATTTCCGTTTACTGGTGGATCCGGTGGAGACGCCGTCAACTCGTCAAACAATTCAATTCTTACCGGTTGTTCCAGTGCGATGCCATAGCGAACAGTTTCGCGGGACATAAAGGCAGCAATGTCCTGAAATGAGGTCGGGGTCAGGTTGTCTATGTACTGGCCGGATACGTCAGAGTCATCGCCGTTGATCGGGTAGACCGCAACCCACAAGGTCTCCTTCCAGTCGGTGCTCTGACTGCGGGAGAGCCAGGCGCCCAGTGCCACCATGAGCAGCACATAGATGAGCAGCCCCTGCCGGAGTCGTCTGAAAATCGTCCCAGCGCGCATGCGTTTTCCCCGGATACCGGTGCTGCCGGCAGAGACAGTGCAAGACACGCCCGCTGGCGTCAACAGGCCAGGAGCGTGTGGCGAGCGAAATGAATATCAACGGGAATAGACGAGCAACGGGCGCCGTGAACGGGGGCTCAACATTGCGAGCACGAGCAGGCTAGTCCCGAGCAGGAGCAGGAGATCAGGCTGTGGCAGCGTCGCCAGCAGCGGGCTCCGGTCAAGTATAAAAGTCTGCACGGGAGTCAATCCGTCCAGAGTGGCCAGGATTGCGTGCAGCATGATTCAGAATATCCTTTGGCCATACAGGCCACTGGTTCTATGTCGTTGTAATCGACAGAGCAAGAATCATGCCGCGTGAAAAATATCGACTCGAATCAAACGGATATGATTTTTCTATCCGGCCAGCGTCGAAATGAGGACGGCGTCGTGTAAGGTTTTTCGACAGTGCTTTGCTGGGTAATTCTCTCGCGGGGCGATCCGGTTACCTGCCGGACGCCTGTTCCGTGGTCAAAGTCTCGTAGACATGGCATTGGACGGCATTACAATGTTCGCGAACGGAGTCGCAGGGGGGCGTGAGATGGCGCAACCGCTATCAGGATTCGAAGCGGAGGTCGGCAGACTCAAACTTGAGCTCAGGCGCTTGAGAGAAGAGGCGGCCAAGAACGAGACGATTCTGCGCCGATCCCAGGGCAGAGAACTCAAGCTGCTTAATGCACAAACGCTGCCCGGCCTGCTCACCGTTCTGGTGGACGAATTCAGGCATTCTTTCCGGCTCAAGGAAGTGACCGTCGTCTTGCGTGATCCGCAACACGAAGTTCGACACCTGTTGATGGGCGAAGGTGCCGAGCCGCAGAAGTATCCGAATGTTATCTTCAGCGACAGCCTGGCTGGCCTCGCGACGCAGTACGCCGCAATGCGTCGGCCCTGGCTGGGACCGTATTCGCAATCGGATCATCAACTGGTTTTCCCCCGGACGCAGGGCTTGAAAAGCATTGCGCTGCTGCCGCTGATACGACAGGAGCATCTGATCGGCGCGTTGAATTTTGGCAGCAGCGATCCGCGGCGATTTACACGTGAACATGCGACCGACATTCTTGAACACCTCGCGACCGTGGCCGCATTTTGTCTGGAAAATGCAGTCAATCGCGCGCGTCTCAGACGCAGCGGGGTCATTGATGTACTGACCGGCTGGCACAACCGGCGTTATCTCAAGACCCGGCTGTCAGAAGAGCTTGCACGTGCGCGTCGCGAAGGGCAGTCGCTGGTGTGCCTGATGCTGGACGTCGATCACTTCAAATCGATTAACGATACCTTTGGCCACGCAGCCGGCGACGATGTCCTGCGTGAAGTGGCACAGCGCATCGAGTGCGAGGTGCGGGCGAGCGATGTGGCAGCCCGGTACGGTGGCGAAGAGTTCGTCGTGCTGCTGCCGAACACCTCGACTCAGGAAGCAACTGCGCTGGCGGAACGCGTTCGCAAGAGCGTGTCTGCCGAGCCAATCAAACTGGGCAGTGATCGGTGGCACACGGTGACAGTGTCTATCGGCATTGCTGTTACCGAGCCGCATGCGGACGTCGAAGATCTCAAGTCGGTTGGCGAAGGGTTGCTGGCCGAAGCCGATGTTGCGCTGTATCGGGCCAAGTCTCACGGCCGCAACCGGATTGAAGTCCACGAGGAGGCGGCCTGAACAGTGGCCGTGGGCCAGCATCCCGGGTTCCCAGCGGCGGTTCCATAGATGATAATGAGTCTCATTTGCATTATCATGGCCTCATGAGTGCGGATCAGTCAACGATTCTGCGAGCGCTTTGCAGCGTGGTTCTGATGTCCGTGGTCGTGCTGACCGCGGGATGCGCGCAGAAGGGAGACGGTCTGGTGGTCTATTCGGCTCGCAACGAGCCGCTGATCCGGCCGCTCTTTGACCGCTACACGGCTGAAACGGGTATCGAGATTACTTATGTCACCGACTCCGCCGAGTCGCTGATGCAGCGGTTGGCAGCCGAAGATGAAAACACCCCGGCCGACGTTCTGCTTACGGTTGATGCCGGCAATCTCTGGTTTGCCGCGAGCAACAATCTTCTGGCTACGATCGAATCTGATGTTTTGGAAGCCAACATACCGGCGCATTTGAAGGATCCCGACAACCGGTGGTTCGGGATGTCGGTACGGGCACGCTCTATTGTTTATAACCTGAACGCAGTCGATCCCGCTGAGCTTGTCGACTACGCGGGGCTAGGAGATGAAAAGTGGCGTGGTCGCCTCTGTCTCCGGACATCGAAAAAAGTCTACAACCAGTCCCTGGTCGCGATGCTGATTGCACAGTACGGCGAGCCGGCGACGGAAGCGATCGTGTCTGCCTGGGTGGACAATCTGGCGACCGACGTGTTTGCCAATGACACACTGGTGTTACGCGCCATCGCAGCCGGCCAGTGCGATGTTGGCATCGTCAACAGCTATTATCTCGGACGTCTGCTGAAAAAAGAACCCGACTCACCGCTGAAGTTGTTCTGGCCAGCCGCCGGGACCGGCGGAGTCCACGTCAACGTATCAGGTGCTGCGGTTACGCGTCACGCAAAACACGAACAGGAAGCGGTGAAATTTCTGGAGTGGCTGTCCTCGGGCACTGCGCAGGAAATGTTTGCGGGCTCGAACCTGGAGTTTCCTGCCCATCCGGGGATTGCCGCCGATCCACTGGTTGCTTCCTGGGGGCAATTCTCCCCCAGCGAGCTGAACCTGGCGCAGGCCGGCGAGTTACAGGCCGACGCCGTTCGTCTCATGGACCGGGCCGGCTATCACTAAGCCCTGAACTGTCATGCAACCCGGCGCGTTCCCGCTTCCGCAGCCGGCGAAACCCGGGGCGCCATCGCGCCTGATCGTCGGGCGCCGCGGCCGCCTGATTACTGCGGCAACGTGTGCCCTGCCCGCACTTATTCCACTGGGTATAGTCGTCGGCGCCATCTTTCTGCCGGCGTGGGACATATGGCGCCATCTGGTGAGATACGTCTTGCCGGATGTCGTGAGCAATACTCTCATGCTCGTGCTGGGAGTCGGGGCCGGGACATTTGTCATCGGCACCAGCCTCGCCTGGCTGGTCACCGTTTACGAATTCCCGGGGCGGCGCTTGTTCTCATGGGCTCTGATGTTACCGATGGCCGTTCCGGGTTACGTACTCGGGTTTGTTGCGATCGGATTTTTTGAATATTCAGGTCCTTTCCAGACCATGCTGCGTGCCTGGTTTGACGGTGGTGTCAACGTGCCGGCGTTTCGTTCCTACCTGGGTATCGTTGCGGTCATGACGCTGACGCTGTACCCCTACGTTTTTCTGATCGCGCGTGCTGCCTTTGCGACGCAGGGGCAACGTGCGCTGGAAGTTGCCCAAAGCGCGGGCTATACCCGTACGCAGGCATTCTTTCGGGTGGCACTGCCGATGGCCCGGCCCTGGCTCGCCGGCGCGGTGTTGCTCGTCGTCATGGAAACACTTGCGGACTTCGGTACGGTTTCGGTGTTCAACTACGACACATTTACGACGGCGATCTACAAAGCCTGGTATTCACTATTTTCGATCCGGTCAGCCCTGCAACTGGCTTCAGTTCTGCTTCTGTTCGTCCTCGTGGTGGTTTTGCTGGAACGGAAACTCCGTGCGGGCGCTCGTTACACCGCGGCCGGCAGCGTTCGGCGGCGGCGTCGGATCCGCGTCACGGGTGTCGGTCGGTGGCTGGCGCCGATGGCGCCGTTTCTGGTGATTCTCGCCGGATTTATTCTGCCGGCTTTGCAACTTGCTGTTTGGGCAACCGCCCACGGCGCGGATATGGACCAGCGTTATCTCGGCTATGTCGGCAGGACTCTGTTCCTGGCCGGTATCGGAGCGGCGATGATCACTGCAGTGGCCGCCGTGTTGTCCTATGCCATTCGTGGCGATAATCGCAAAAGCGTGAACATCTTCGCCCGAATCGCAACGATGGGGTACGCATTACCCGGAGCTGTTCTGGCCGTGGGAATATTCGTCCCGCTCGCGTTGCTGAATAATTTTCTGCAGGATTTGTTGAATTCGGTAATGGGGTCGTCAGCACCGCAGCTGATGATTCAGCTCAGCCTGTTGACGTTGCTCATGGCATATCTGGCAAGATTTCTCGCGGTTGCCTTCAACCCGGTCGACAATAACATGCACCGGATAACGCGCAGTGTGGATGAAGCAGCGTACGGACTTGGTGTGACCGGTACCGCTCTGTTGCATCGCGTGCACTTCCCGATTCTCCGGGCCGGGTTGTGGACGGCAATGACGTTGACGTTTGTGGATCTCATGAAGGAGCTGCCCATCACGCTGATGACGCGACCGTTCGGCTGGGAAACGCTTGCAGTACGCGTATTCGAAATGACATCCGAAGGCGAATGGCAGCGAGCGGCTCTGCCCGCGATCGCGATTGTTGCGACGGGACTCATTCCAATCGCGATTATGGCCGGTAAGGTGGATCGTGCGGCTGCAACTTGAAGACATCTGGCAATCATACGATCGCAGAGCAGTACTGCGGGGTTTGTCATTCACGCTGGCCGCCGGTGAGATCGGCTGTTTGCTCGGCCCGAGCGCCTGCGGCAAAACAACTGTGCTGCGCGTGATTGCGGGCTTCGAAGATATCAGCAATGGCCGAATTCTCACCGATGGTCAGGTGCAGAGCGGTCCGGATACATTCGTTCCCGCCCACGAGCGCGGAATCGCCATGGTGTTCCAGGACTATGCCTTGTTCCCGCATCTCGATGTGCGCCGGAATGTCATGTTCGGGTTGCACCGGTTGCCGGCTGCGGAACAGCAGTCCCGTGTTGGCGACATGCTTGGGCGCTTCGGGCTCGAGGATGTCGCTGGCAGCTATCCGCATGAGATATCGGGCGGTCAGCAGCAGCGTGTCGCGCTGGCGCGTGCTCTCGGCCCCGGCCCCGGCCTCATCCTGCTGGATGAACCGTTTTCGAGCCTGGATACGGATCTAAAGGAATCCTCAAGCCGCGAGGTTCGGGACGTTCTCAAGGATCTCGGTGCTACGGCACTCATCGTTACCCACGATCAGTCCGAAGCGTTTGCGATGGCCGACAAGGTTGGTGTCATGGAGCAGGGAACCATCCGCCAATGGGATACGCCGTATGACCTTTATCATCGACCCGCGAACCGGTTCATCGCCGATTTTGTCGGTGAGGGAGTCGTGTTGCCCGGGGTCGTGGGAGACCAGGGCCGTATCGATATCGGATTTGTCCGGCTCGAAGGGACATCAACGAGTGCTCGACAGGCCGGTGATGCTGTCGACGTCCTGCTCCGCCCGGACGACGTGATCCATGATTCCGCAGGTCCGTTGTCAGCATCCATTGTTGCCAGAGCATTTCGCGGCGCTGATATTCTCTATACGCTCCGGCTGGACGACGGCACTGAAATCCTTGCACTGATGCCGAGCCATGAGAATCATCCGACGGACAGCCGGATCAGTTTCAGAGTCGCCACCAAACACGTAGTTACCTTTCCGGCGTCTTAATTCAGTCTGCTGACGCACACTTAGTTGCGCATCCGGAACTTTTTACTTTTGCACTGCTTGCCTAACATGAGTGTTGAGAACGGTTTGACATAACACAACAGTTAACCGGTATTGTTTAAGACGTATGGATGAAATCTCTGCATCTTGAGGAAACTGAAACACATTTCTCAAGCCGTTTGGTGCTTTTGTACAGCAAGCAGCGATACGGTCGCTCGTCAACTCAACTGACAAAACTGTGCAATTATTTGTCTCGATTTGCATTGACATAACGCTGCAACTATACATAACGCGGGCTGGGACCGAATAGGACAAATATCCGGAACCAGCCCTGCAACATGCCGGGAGATTCAAGTTTGCAAAGCGGTGCCTGACAGGTCCTGAAGATCTGTATCGGCACCGCTTTTTTTGTACCCCAAAATTCCTGGTCATTCACTTTTCTTCAATCTGAGGAGGGCGAAATGCGATTGTCGAAACTGATGCGCATGCTGTTGCCGCTAGCGTTCATGCTGGGTCTTTCGTCTCAGCTGTTTGCGACCACAGTGCTGCAAATGAATTTGAATCAGATGACCGCAAATGCAAGTTCCATCTTTCGCGGAACCGTCATCGACATTCAGCAAGTAACAGTTGAGGCTGGCGGTGGTGAGCTGCCTGCACTCCATTACACGCTTCGGGTGGAGGAACTCTTCAAGGGGGATGTCCAGACGATCAAGGGTATCCAGATTGCCGAGTTCAAAATCATCGGCTGGGTCAAGGACATCCAGGCGGGCAATGTCCTGCCGGGATTCCCGCTGATTCAGTCCGGACAGGAGTATCTGTTATTTGTCGGGGCCACCGGCCCGGTCGGTCTGAGCACGACGACAGGGCTCGGCCAGGGTTGCTTCTCATTTCTAAAGGGCAGCTCGGGTGACATGGTGGTGAATGTTTTTAACAACATGGGTCTGTTCAGGGGAATGGACGCGACGTCAATGCCGGACAGCGGACCGGTAGCTTATGCAGACGTGGCGGACATGATCCAGTCAGAACTCGGTTACTGACGGAGGGATCGTCATGAAAAAAGCATATCACTCCAAAGTAATCGCGGCCGTGACGAGCGCCGCGCTCAGTCTCGGCGTTGTATCCGCATTTGCGGGCGGACCACTGAACCTCAACTCCAACGATCCGGAGAATTTCAGTCGCTGGGCGAGTGGCGGGACCAACATACCGTACAACCCTGACCAGGGTGGTCTCGGCCCGCTGAACAATGCCGCCGCGGTGGCGCAGACCCAGGCCGCCTACGACGCCTGGGAGAATTTGCCGACGGCGTCGGTCACGTACTCGAACAACGGCTTGCTGCCGGTGGACGTAGACCAAACCAACTTTGCGGCCTGGCTGCCTGCCATCTTCGGCGGACCGACTGCGACGGACGGTTTTAGCCCTATCGTGTATGACGAGGACGGCGCCATTTTTGACGCGTTGTTCGGACCGGGCACCGGTATATTGGGTTTTGCCACACCGGATATTTTCGATATCAACGGCGTGCCGCTGGAAGGCAATTCATTCCTCAACGGCGGAGCGATACTCGGCGGTTTCCCGCTGGCCGATTTCTTCGGTGTCCAGGTGCACGAATTCGGTCACTACACCGGTTTGGCTCACACCGTCGTAAACGGGCAGAACATCCTGTTCGGCGATGCCAGCGGCCCCACTCCCAACAATGATTTCGGGAATGCCCCGCTGAATCAGGTCGAGACCATGTATCCGTTTGCCATTCTGAACGGCGGCGAGTCAACGCCCCACGCGGACGACATTGGGATTATTTCGCAGATGTATCCGGATGGCGGCTTCATGGCCAGCACGGCGACGATCGCCGGTGATATTCTCGCGCCGAACGGCACCACGCCGTTAGTTGGCGTGAATGTCATCGCGCGAAATATCGCTGACCCCTTCGTCGACGCAGTGTCGGCTATCTCGGGCGATCGGGGTGAACCGGGCGAATACACTCTCAACGGGTTGACGCCGGGTGCGACATATAACGTTTTCGTCGATCAGATCCTCGCGGGCGGGTTCAGCACGATACCGATCACGCTCCCGGGACCCGAGGAATACCACAGTGGTGCCGCGGAATCGAGCAGCGACGTTGACTTTGCGGAACCGGTTTCCGCCGCGGCGGGTGCCACGGCTTCCGGTGTGGATGTCATTTTTAATGCGCCGCAGCCCGGCGATCCGTTGCCAGTGGGTCTCGATGGTTTTGTCGAGCTATTCCTTCCGGTACCGTTTGACATCTGCGGACAGGAATTCGACTCCGTGTTCATAAACGCGAACGGTAACGTGACCTTTGGTGAGGGCGACTTTGATTTTACCGAATCACAGGGTGAATTCCTTGACGCTCCGCCTCGCATTGCCGCTGCCTGGGATGATCTCGACAGCCGTAATCAAGGCATAGTCACGTTTGACATCTCGAAGCACGGGCTGAACTTCACCGCGATCTGGGAAGACGTTCCGGAATTTCTGACCGGAAATTCGAATACTTTCTCAATCACCTTGCGTGGTGACCATCCCGATACGTTTGTAGCTGAACCGCTGGGAAGCCGGTTTGTCATCAACTATGGCGACATGGATATGACAGACGGTCTGGCAGGCTACAGCTGTGGCAACTTCGCGACGTCTAGCTTTGAACAACCGCGCGATCTCAGCGCGGGCACGCGTGGCGTATACAGGAACCCGGCGATATTCGAAGTGTTCGGATTCTCCAATCCCAACGATCTGGCCAACAGTCGGCTGCGTTTCGCGCGTACCCGTAACTTCGAGGACCTGCACGAGTCGCAACACTTCCCGAACGACAGCCTGGCAACTGCGTCATGGTGGATCCAGCTGCCGTATGACACGATTTCCACTAGAAGGCGTTTTTCGGAAATCGATCCGGATCGTTCGTCTACGGGGCACCGCACCGAAGGGGATGTCGACTACTACTCTTTCCGGGCACAGGAAGGACAGTTGCTGACTATTGATCTGATCGCCGGCGGTATCGACTCGATCATCGGGCTGTTTGACAAGAACGGCACACTGCTTGCGCTTGACGATGACGGTCAGGGAGTCCTGGGCGGTCTTTCGATTATCGCGAACTTCCAGCTTCCCGCTACCGACAAGTACTTTCTGGCGGTTTCAACGTGGCCGGATTTTGACTTCGATGGTATCGGTGGTCTGGGTGGCGAAGGTCGCTACGTCATGGACATCTTTACCGTGACACCGCCTCCGGGAGACCTGCTGGCCCTCGGTGACGACTCTTTCCTGGAGGTACCACTGGACTTTTCGTTCCCATTCCAGGGGACCAATTATTCCAGCGTCTTCGTCAATTCCAACGGCAATCTCACCTTTGGTTCCGGCGACCAGGATTTCAGTGAGAGTGTCGGCGAGTTCCTGAACGACCAGCCGAGAATCGCGGCCCTGTGGGACGACCTGAATCCGTCTGCAGGTGGCTTTGTATCGGCCGATGGCAGCAGCAGCGCGATGACGGTCCACTTCCAGGATGTGCCCGAGTTTTTTACTGCGAACGCCAACAGTTTCTCGGTAACGATGCGGTCCGACGGCACGATTACCGTGGGTTACACGGGCGTCGACTCCATCGACTCAATAGTTGGTGTGACACCGGGCGGTGGCCTCCCGGGAGGCCCGGGCGCTGTGGACCTGTCAACGTCAGCAACCTGGGGCGCTACCGGGTCAACCTATGAGCAGTTCTTCGGTACCTTTGATCTGGATCTCAGTACTCAGGATTACAATCCGTAGTCTTCGTGACTGAGCGCAAAAGGAGCGAAAGCGGCGGGCGCAATGTCCGCCGCTTTCTTTTTGCATAGCGATTTGGGAAAACCATTGGGCTAACATTTTCAAGGAATAGTGTATCGTCAGTGCAAGATCGCGTAGGACGATCTCGAATGAGCCAGCGGACAATACGTCGATTGATCGTGTGCGCGACCGCAGGATATCTCGTTGCCGGCGGTGTTTCAGGTCAAACCTCCAACGGGGTTACGCTTGACCAGGCTGAGGCGCTGATCCAGTCCGGCCGATATGAGCAGGCTGAGCGATCACTCCGGCTGCTGATCTCGCAGGATCCGTCCGGAAAGGCTTACTACCTGCTGGGTTTTACCCTTATCCAGCTTTATCGTTACGACGACGCCGAAGTCATTCTTCGCACAGCCGTTCGCTTACAATCCGATCGGGCCGACTGGAAACTCCCGCTTGCGAAGAGTCTGCTCGAACAGGGCAAGAATCTTGCGGCCATCGACGTGCTGGATGACGCTATCGCGATCGAGCCGCAGGCTGATTTTTTCTACGCCAGAGCCATGTGTTTCCTCAACCTTGGCGATCTGCTTGCTGCGGAAGAATCACTGCAGCAAAGCGTCGCACTGGCGCCCGGCCATGTCCCGGCGCTATACCAATTGGGCAGAATTGCGGTTTTCCAGGGCGAGTATGCAAAGAG
This sequence comes from uncultured Gammaproteobacteria bacterium, assembly GCA_964545335.1. GTDB lineage: Bacteria > Pseudomonadota > Gammaproteobacteria > Steroidobacterales > CAZJFQ01 > CAZJFQ01. The sequence goes on from CAZJFQ010000028.1 coordinate 14,554, forward strand.
CATCGATCTGTTGCAGGAAAGTCTCGCCCGCAATGCAAACAATGTTGAGGCACGCTATCTGCTGGGTCTGTCGTACCGACGTACCGGCGAGGCCGACGCCGCCCGTCGGGAATTCGAAGCTGTGCTGTCCCGGGTCCCCGGTCACGTAGGCGCCCTGTACAATCTCGGCACCCTGCTGATCGCTGCCGGGGATACTGAGGAAGGCCGCAGGCGCCTGGGTGAGTTCCGGGACACCAGCCGGCTTCAGGACGAAATCGAATTCAACAAGACCGCGGTCAGAAAAAACCCGGACAACCTTGCCGGCCGGCTGCATCTTGCCGGACTCCTGTTCGAGACCGGGAATAGTACTGAGGCCCTGGAGCAACTCAACATAGCCCGTCGGATGGCGCCTGAGGAACCTGAAATTTACGTCATGATGGCGCGGGCTTTACGGCTTATGGGTGATGCGAACTCGGCCAGACGGGCCGAGGCTTTTGCTAAAACGTTGCAACGGCAAGCAGAATGACAACGTCGCCAGCCCGCACCGGATTCGTGATCTCGGTACTTGCCCTGCAATGGATCATCGCGTGCTCTGATACACAAGCACCCACACCCGGTCCCGGCAAACCGTCCGAGATGTTTTTCCGGGATGTCACCGAGGCGACGGGCATTGGCTTCAAACACGTCAACGGGGCTTCAAAGCGAAAATTCCTGCCGGAAATCATGGGCTCCGGCGGGTGCGCGCTCGATTATGACGGCGACGGCTGGATCGATCTTTACTTTATTCAATCCGGCGAATTGCCGGACCGGCGATCCGATAAAAACCAACCCGGTAATCAGTTGTATCGGAACCGGGGGGATGGATCGTTTGCCGACGTAACTGACAACGCTGGTGTTGCCGACAGCGGCTACGGAATGGGGGCAGCGTGTGCTGATTTCGACAATGACAGTGACACGGATATTTATGTGGTCAACTTCGGACCGGATGTTCTCTACCGTAATAATGGCGACGGGACTTTTTCGCAGGTATCCGACGAACTGGGTATTCGCAGCCCGCTTTGGGGCAGCAGTGCGACGTTTTTCGACGCCGATCGGGACGGCCATTTGGACCTGTATGTGACCAACTACCTCGACTTCACCATCGACAAGCACGTCGATTGCGGAGCACCGTCCCGAGGGATCTATTCGTATTGTTCACCTGATGTCTATGCCATGGCGCCGGACGTATTTTTCAGGGGATCCGCGGATTCAGTATTCCGGGACTTCACTATTGCTGCTGGCCTGCAAGACAAGACCGGCAACGGAAAAGGGCTGGGAGCTGTCGCCGCCGATTTCAACAATGACGGCTGGCCGGATCTCTATATCGCGAACGACTCCACCCCCAACTATCTCTATCAGAATCGTGGCGACGGGACGTTCGAAGAGGTAGGGCTGTTTTTGGGAGTCAGCCACAACGAGGACGGCCTGACCGAAGCCGGTATGGGCACCGATGCGGGAGATGTAAACGGCGACGGCTGGCTCGATATCTTCGTGACCAACCTGAGTAATGAAACCAATTCTCTTTACCTCGGCGGCAAAGATATTTTTATCTATTCCACCCGTGACTCCGGGTTGTACGCAGCAAGTTACCTGCCCGTAGGTTTTGGCACGGACCTGGCCGATTTCGACAACGACGGGGATCTGGATCTGTTCGTCGCCAACGGCCATGTCATCGATAACATCGAGCTGACCGACGACGCACAAACCTTTGCCCAGCCCGCACAACTTTTTCTCAACGACGGTAGCGGCACATTTACACTGGTCGAAACGGATCTGGTGGGGGACGTCGCTGCGCCGAGAGTCGGACGCGGATCGATTACCCTCGACATAGACAACGATGGCCAGCTGGACCTGGTGATTATGTCCAATAATGGCCGCGCCCGGATTTTCAGAAACGTGTGGCGTGACATCGGCAACTGGATTGGCTTCCGGCTTGTCGCCAAAACGGTTAATCGCGACGCTATCGGCGCGCGCGTTACGGTGCAGGTTGGCGACCATGTGATAATCGGCGAACGCAAAGCCGGCTCCAGCTATCAGACGAGCGGCGACTCTCGCATGCATTTCGGACTCGGGGCGGCAGCCGTGGTTGATCGGGTAACCGTTCGTTGGCCGGGCGGGGCTACGGAGACCTACGATCATCTGGAGACTGGCCGCTATCACACAATCGAAGAAGCCGTCGATCTTTCCAGGTAACCCGCGCACAGGCCACGGATGGGCGCTGGTACCTGAATATTGTCCGTCTCGTGGCGACGAAGGGAAGATCGTGTGCTATATCATTAGCGAAGATAACGGGGTATGACAAAGATGTCGGCGAACTCTCACGCGTTGAAGCAACTGACCACGATTGCTGCGGCGGTTGTTTTTCTCACGGCCTGTTCGGAACAGACAGGACCGGTCGAGACAGCGCCGGCGGCAGCCACCGAGACGGTCTTTTTCCGCGACATAAGCGCTGGCGCCGGTATCGATTTCGTGCACGTAAATGGCGCTACCGGTCAACGGATGCTGCCTGAAATGTTGGGTTCCGGCGGCTGCGCCTTCGATTACGACAATGATCAGCTGATGGATATCTATCTGGTGCAGTCCGGCTATATCCCGGGTACGTTTCCCGAGAAAGAGCGACCCGGAAACCGATTGTTTCGGAATCTGGGGAACTTTGAGTTCGAAGATGTAACGGAACCCGCCGGTGTGGGTGACCGCGGATATGGCATGGGTGCGGCCTGCGCCGACTATGACAACGATGGTGACTACGATATATACGTCACCAACTTCGGTCCGGATTTGCTCTATTCCAACAATGGTGATGGAACATTTATCGATGTAACGGAGGTTGCCGGCATCGACAACACGGACTGGGGCGCCAGCGCGATGTTTTTCGATGCGAACAACGACGGTTACCTGGATATTTATGTCACCAACTACGTCAGTTTCAACGTCGAAAGTCATGAGCCCTGTTACGATCTGACACCGGATCTTATGAATTACTGCGACATAAGACGGTTCGAGGGTTTTCCGGATGTCTTTTATATCGGTGGCCCGGATGGAAAATTCGTTGACTGGACAGTCGAATCCGGGCTGTTTGACAAGACTGAAAACAATGCTAAGGCGCTTGCTTTAGCGGCCGGTGATTACGACAACGACGGCTGGCTCGACGTCTATGTTGCTAATGATACCAATCCCAATTTTCTGTTTCGCAACACCGGCGGCGGAAAATTTGAGGAGATTGGCGTTTCGGCAGGTGCAAGTCACAGCGAGACCGGCTCGCCGGATTCCAGCATGGGAGTCGATCATACGGATCTCGACGGTGACGGTTATCTCGACCTGGTCGTGACTAACTGGGTGGAAGAGGTGAATGCCCTCTATCGAGGCGGGGAGGAATATTTCACCCATGCGACACGGGACGCCGGCTTGTACGAAGCCTCCCATCCCTGGTCGGGATTTGGCATCGACTTTGCCGACTTTGACAATGACGGTGATCTGGATCTGATTGTCGCCAACGGCAACGTCCTCGACAACTTCGAGGAGTTCATGCCGATTCAGACGTTTCGCCAGCCATCGCAACTCTTCAAAAACGATGGCTATGGCCGCTTTACCGAAGTATCCGCCGAGGAAACCGGCGACCTTGCGGCGCGCGGTATAGCACGGGGGACTATTACGGCTGACCTGGATAATGACGGGCGTCTCGATGTCGTTCTGACGCGCAACAACGAGCCGGTCGGAATCTATCGCAATGTCTGGTCGCAAGCGGGCAATTGGGTGGGCATTTTCCTGGTCGGAAGAACCGGCAACCGCGACGCCGTTGGTGCCCGGCTTATAGTTGAAAGCCGGACGGGGATCGTACTCGACGAGCGAAAAGCCGGCTCGAGCTACCTGACCAGTGGTGATCCGCGTATGCACTTTGGACTCGGCAAAGCTGAGCAGGCCGAGCGGGTAACGGTTCGCTGGCCGGGCGGTGCGACGGAAGTTTTCGAGAACCTTGCGGCGGGGACCTACCACACGCTCGAAGAGGGCCAGGGCCAGAGTCTCTAAAGCACTCGGGCCGGCCGTTTGAGGAGTACGAGGAACAGGGGGACGCCGAACAGAGCTGTCAGCGCACCGACCGGTAGTTGCCGGGGTGCCAGAACGGTACGGGCGGCCGTGTCAGCCAGTACCAGCAGAATTCCGCCGAGCAATGCCGATCCCGGAATGACAATGCGGTGATCTGAGCCGGCCACGAGCCGCACCAGATGCGGCACCAGTAGTCCGACAAAACCAATGCTTCCTGCAGTCGTCACGGCGATCGCTGTCATCAGCGAACTCAACAGAAAAATCGTAATCCGTAATGGCCGCACGGGTACGCCAAGCACAAGGGCATGTTGTTCGCCGTGAGCAAGTACATTCAGATGACGTGCGAGCGCCATGCCAGCCAATGCAGCGGCAGCAAGAATAACCAGATCGACACCGGTGTGCTCGACATAAGAAAAATCCCCCATCAGCCAGAACAGCATACCTTTAAGACTCGAGTCCTCTCCCAACGCAAGCAACAGGCTGACAATCGCGCTCAATCCTGCCGCGATCACAACTCCGGTCAGGAGCAGACGCATCGGTGTCCAGCCACCGGGACCGTGCGCCAGGGAGAACACCAGCAGCGTGACGGATATGGCGCCGACAAAGGCCCCGATATCGATCCAGAGCCCGCTGAGTCCCAGCATGATGCCGATGAGCGCGGCGACCGCTGCCCCACCTGAAATGCCAAGGATGTAAGGATCGGCGAGGGGATTCCTGAGCAGGACCTGCATCAGGGCACCGGCCAGTGCCAGAAGACCACCCGTCGCAAAGGCCGCCAGTGATCTGGGCAACCTGAGTTCCATCACGACTGTGGTCGCGGTGGCGTCCGCTGTGCCGGCTATGACCTCCAGGAGTGTTGCCATGGGCAGGTGCACGCTGCCGATGCTGAGTGCAAGCAGCAGTACACCGGCCGATGCGGCCAGCAATACAAGAATGACGAGGACGGAATGATGGGCCATCAGGTGTTCTTGCAATTTGGTGCTGCCGGCGGGATGCTGGGCCGGCCTCTAAGAAATTGCAAGGCTGCCCGTGACCGCTGACTTCATAGACCCGGACGGCTATCGCGCCAACGTGGGAATTATTCTGACTGACGGTGACTCCAAAGTGCTCGTGGCGCGCCGCGCGGGCGCCCGCGGCTGGCAATTTCCGCAGGGCGGCATCCGCCCGGGAGAGGAACTGGAAACCGCTGTATACCGGGAGTTGCACGAAGAAATCGGACTCGAAACTTCCGATGTCGAGTTGTTGGGTCGAACACATGCATGGCTTCGCTACAAATTGCCCCGCCGGTACCAGCGGCGGGATTCGAAGCCGCTCTGTATCGGTCAGAAACAGATGTGGTTTCTGCTGCAACTAACCAGCGATGACAGCAAGGTCCACCTCGACAGCACCGACTCACCTGAATTTGACCGCTGGCGCTGGATTGACTACTGGCAGCCGCCTCGCGATGTCATCTTTTTCAAGCGCGAGGTATACGCGCAGGCACTGCAAGAGCTGGAACAGTACGCTCCAGTAAGCGGGAAGCGGGAAGCGGAAAGAAGCGCTAACGCGAAAAAATAACCACGAAGGCGCCCTTCGGGCACTACCTCGTTCAGCAATAGCTTCACTCAGGGCGCACAAAGAGAAAAAATCGGATGACTAGATTATGCTCGCGGCACGCTTTTCCTAGAGCCTAGAGCCTAAAACGGTTTTACTACCGCGAGTATTACCACGACAATCAGAAAGAACGTCGGCGCTTCGTTGTACCAGCGCAGCCATTTCTGCGAGTAACGAGTGGGCTCCTCTGCAATCCGGCTCATCAGATGTTTGCAGCTGACATGATAGGTAACGAGACCGAGAATCAATGCAAGCTTGAGGTGCATCCAGCTCAGATGTAGCAGAACCGGATTCAGTACCAGCAGCCAGATACCGAATACCGTAGCCAGCGTACCGCCAATCGTCATGATGGCGAAAAGCCGGCGTTCCATGACTTCGAACTGCTTCCGCGAACTCTCGTCTTCGCTGAGCGCGTGGTAGATAAAGAGACGGGGCAAATAGAAAAGCCCGGCGAACCAGGTCACGACGAAGATGATATGAAATGCCTTGACCCAGAGCATGGCGGGTACCCGAAACGGCCAAAAGTCAGCCTACGCTAACCCCGATTTATCTCTTTGACCAGCCGTGAGGCCACAATGTGATCGCAGTGGGCGGCTGAACCCCCTGTTTCTGCTATGCTTTCAGGTTCCGGTTTTCGCTGTGTGCCCGGGTGGGGTAAAACGGAGTAATGCAGAATCCACGACTTATCGTCCGGTCGCATCATCCGCGTCGTCTCTGGATCCTGCGGTCGCTGGCAGTCACCGGGGTGATGATTCTCGCTTATGGAATTTTCGAGTTCGGGCATATGGATGGTGGCTTTCAGAGGATGGCCGCGGTGCGGGATCAGTCGGTAGCTCAGGCAACCATAGACGACCTGGAGCAGGAAAACGACCGCCTGCGTGATCGTATTGCACTGGTCCAAACTTCGCGCGATATCGATAGCCAGGCGTACAAACAGGTGGAATCACATTTGACCGAACTGCAGGCGCAGATCCTCGAGCAACGTGAAGAACTGGAGTTCTACCGTGGGATCGTATCACCCGCAGATGGAGCAAGTGGCTTAAAGATCCAGGAGTTTAAGATCATGTCCGGCGCGGAAAGCAGTCTCTACCGTTTGCGACTCGTGCTGGTGCAGGCAATGAAACATGATCGTCGCGTGTCCGGCGTAGTCAAACTCTCGATTGACGGCGCCCGCGACGGGCAGCCGATACGATTTTCGCTTGGTGAGTTGACGCCGGAGGCAGCAGGCAGCGGGCCGCTGGCGTATTCATTTCGATATTTTCAGGATTTCGAACACGATGTCATTCTACCGACCGGGTTCGTACCTGACCGGGTCAACATTGAAGTCAGTCCGAAAGGGCGCTCGGCAAGAACGATTCGTCGATCGTATGACTGGACCGTAAACAGAGGTTAGGAGAGATCAATGCTCAGGCGCATTAGAAAGAGGAAATTGGGTATCGATACGCTCGTCGGGCCAAATACAAAGGTCCATGGGACTGTTCACTTCGACGGTGGATTCCATGTCGATGGCTACATCAAGGGCGACATACTCTGTGATTCGGAATCCGATTCCATGCTCAGCATCAGCGACAAAGGCTGTGTCGAGGGCAACGTAAACGTTCCGAATCTGATTCTCAATGGCACGGTCAAGGGAGACGTGACGGCCCGCACGCAGATCGAACTCGGGCCGGATGCCAAAGTAATCGGCAATGTGTATTACAATTTGATTGAGATGGCTATCGGCGCCGAAATAAATGGTAAACTGATCCACAAGCTAAAAGACCGGCCGGCGCTGGTCAGTCACATCGGTGATACAATCGACAGTGTCGGCACAGTTCATACCCGCGACTAGTACTTGCAGATGGAGCATTCGACAGAACAAACCGGACCCGGAAAGCCCCCGCTGGTTTTCACTGAGGCGGCGGCAACGAAGGTTGGCCAGCTGATCCGCGATGAGGAGAATCCGGATCTCAAGCTCCGCGTCTATGTCATGGGCGGAGGATGTTCTGGCTTTCAGTATGGCTTTACCTTTGATGAAAAGATCGAGGAAGGCGACGTCTCGATTAAGAACTGCGGTGTGACACTGTTGGTCGATCCGATGAGCGTCCAGTACCTGGTGGGCGCCGAGATCGATTACAAGGAAGATCTCGAGGGAGCGCAGTTCATCATCCGCAATCCCAATGCGCAGACGACTTGCGGCTGTGGCTCGTCATTCAGCGTCTGAAACGATACTCCTGAGTCCTGAAAAGGCGGCGCCATTGGCGCCGTTTTTGCGACGGCCCAAAGCTATGCACAATGAGCTGTGAAACTGCGTTCCCTCCGCCTGCGGACCCAGGACTGTTAGCCTGCGGGATATATCGCCCCGAGCACAGCTTCTTCCCGGGCTCCCGTCACCGCGGGCAAGTTCCCGCTTTGTCCGCCAAGTGTTCTTGCAGCAAGCCAGGCGAAAGCAGCGGCTTCAACAAAATCCGGATCGACTCCTAGGGCGGTAGTGCTTTCGGGTGTTCGGTCACCCAGCCGTGCTTCCACACGCGCCATGAGATGTCGATTGTGTACGCCACCGCCACAGATGAATACTTTGGCCTCACTGTGTTCTGCCGCAGCATCGGCGATAGTTGACGCCGTTAGTTCGGCGAGCGTTGCCTGAACATCGGCATCTGCTACCGGCGACCCCAGCCGCTCGAGGACTTGTTTGACCCAGGCCTGATTAAAGTACTCGCGGCCGGTGCTCTTTGGCGGGTTCCTGACAAAGTACGAGTCCGATTTCATCTCATCAAGAAGCGCGTCGTCGACAGTACCCGAGGCGGCCCAGGCACCGTCACTGTCGAGAGCTTGGTCTCGATGCTCAAGAATCCAGCTATCCAGCAGCGTATTACCGGGCCCGGTGTCGTAACCGGTCACCGGCTGTCCACCGAGTAGCCGCGTAATGTTTGCGATTCCGCCGATATTTACGATAAGCCGATCCTCTTCGGGCGTTCCGAACACGGCTGCATGGAATACGGGCAACAGCGGCGCTCCCTCGCCGCCCAGAGCGATGTCCCTGCGACGAAAGTCGGCGACGGTAGCTATGCCCGTCTGCGTCGCAATGACATTTGGGTCACCAATTTGCGTGGTGAACGGGTATGCGAGATCGGGTCGGTGACGGATCGTCTGGCCGTGGCTTCCGATCGCCCGGACATTATCGGACCTGACGCCAGCCTGATCGATCAGTTCCAGGGCGGCGGCTGCAAAGTTTTGCCCAATTCGTGTATCGAGTTGACCCAGTTCATCCAGCGATACACCGTGAGTGCGACAAACCAGGGCATCGAGTCTGACAACGAGATTATCCTCGAAAGGAATAAACCGTGTAGCGACCGTATGAATCCTATCTTCGCTGATCTCGATCAGGGCAGCATCGATGCCGTCCATGCTGGTGCCGGAGATCAGCCCCACATAAAGGCCGGTGGCTTGCGGCTGAAGGCTGACGGAATTGCTCATCGACTGCGCCCAGCCTGGGTCACAGGCTGTTTATTGGTTCATGTTTCACGATTCATTTTACGGAGCGGCGACGGCCGAAACGCCGAGCCGGTTACGTTTGACTACATCGAGATGCGCGAGCAACGGTTCGGATTCTTTCAGAAAATCGTTCCTGTAGTCGGCGCGAACCGGCTCCGCTTTTGGTAACGCAACAGTTCTCGGGTTTCGGTGCACACCGTTGACCCGATACTCATAATGCAGATGCGGTCCCGTTGCCCAGCCGGTCTTGCCGACGTAACCGATGATTTGCCCCTGCTGTACGCGTGCCCCCACGCGACTGCGGCGGTGAAATCGGGACAGATGACCATACACTGTTTCGATGTTACCGCCGTGCTGCAAAACGATGGCGTTGCCGAGACCACCGTTGGGGCCACGAAGAGTGACTTTGCCATCCCCGGCGGCTTTGACCGGTGTGCCCTGCGGCGCTGCATAGTCGACGCCGCGGTGTGGGCGGACGCTCTTGAATATCGGGTGCAGGCGTCGCGGGTTGAATCTGGAACTGATCCGCGTGAAGTCGACCGGAGCGCGCAGAAAAGCCTTGCGCATGCTTAAGCCCTCCGGCGTGAAATATCCGGTGGCTCCATTCGGGTCTTCGTAGCGGACTGCACGATACGTGCGGCCATTGTTTGCAAATTCAGCTGCAATGATCTCGCCGTCGCGCAGGTAATGTCCGTCGCGCCAGATCTGCTCGTAAATAACGAGAAATTCGTCACCGCTGCGGATATCGAGTACAAAATCGATGTCCCAGGCAAATATGCCTGCCAGGTTCATGATCATCTGATCGGGTAGCCCGGCTTCAGCAGCTGCTTCGAACAGAGACGTGTCGATTTTGCCGTTGGCGTGGGCTTCGCGCACCTGTACGGGATGCGAGACGATGTGAGCACTAAAACCGTTTCCCTTCCGGGCGATCACCAGGCTCGTTATCTCATCGAGTTCGCGGCTGATTTCGAGAACGTTTCCGCCCCGGTGTACGATTGAAAACTCATCACCGGGATGCAGCAGGCGAAGATGCCGGCGGGCCTCCGGAAGTTTCATAATCGTATGCAGATCGGTGATGCTGAGCTGGTTTTTCCGAAACAGCTGATCGAGGGTGTCACCGGACCGGATCGCCAGAGTCGATATCGACGAACCGGGTTCCTCGAGGCTAAGTTCGCCCGTGTCGGGCAATGCACCGGTTTCGGGTGCGGCCGCGATATCGAGCGTGTAATCAGGCAGGTTGAGTTCGATTGTCGAAACAGTTGCGGCCGCAATGCTCGTGGCCCGTTTTGGTTCCGATGGTTTCGCCGTCATCAAGCCGGCGAGTAACAGGACAAAAAAGGGGATCACCAGACCCGACGCAAACCACAGGACCTTATCCTTGCGACGCTTTCGTGTGGACTGTGGCTTATAATCGTGACGAATTCGATGATCGTACTGAGTCACCAGGTTACCCGGGCAGCCTTGAGTTGCTCGTAACACTAGCTTGGGTGGCTCAGGTGGTCAAACATCTGCAGGAGCCTGAGTGCAGCCCATATCCGAACAACTTGTAGAGATTCGTCGCGGCACAGACGAGATAATCCCGGAGGCCGAACTCATCGAGCGTCTCGAACACGGTCGTCCGCTGCGGATCAAGGCCGGTTTTGATCCGACGGCGCCCGATCTGCATCTGGGTCACACGGTACTCATTAATAAGATGCACCAGTTTCAGGAGCTCGGGCACCAGGTTATTTTCCTGATCGGCGACTTTACGGGCATGATCGGTGACCCTTCCGGTAAGACAACAACGCGCCCGCCACTGACCAGAGACGACATCGAAGAAAACGCCGCGACATATAAAGAGCAGATCTTCAAGATCCTCGATCCGGAAACCACCGAGATACGCTTCAACAGTGAGTGGTTCCTGTCGCGCGGCGCGGATTTCATGATCGAGCTGGCATCGCGGCACACTGTGGCGCGAATGCTGGAACGGGACGATTTTCGGCAGCGATACAAAAATGAACAATCCATTTCGATTCATGAGTTCCTGTATCCCCTGGTTCAGGGCTATGACTCGGTTGCCCTCGAGTGCGATGTTGAGCTCGGCGGTACCGATCAGAAATTCAATCTCCTCGTCGGTCGGCAGATCCAGGAGGCGTATGGCCAGCCACCGCAAGTTGTACTGACGACACCATTGCTGGAAGGCCTGGACGGAGTCCAGAAAATGTCAAAGACGCTGGACAACTATGTCGGCATCACGGACCCGCCCGATGAAATGTTCGGCAAACTGATGTCCGTCTCGGATGACCTTATGTGGCGATACTTTGAACTCTTGAGTTTTCGTCCCCTCGACGATATCGAAAATCTCGAAAAGGAAGTAGCCGATGGTAAAAACCCGCGCGATTGCAAATTCGACCTGGCATTGGAAATCGTGGATCGTTTCCACGGCGCCGGCGCGGGTGAAAAAGCCAGGGCAGCATTCATCGATCGCTATCAGAAAGGGGATATTCCAGAGAATCTGGAACTCGCCACCGTGACATCTGCGGAGCCGACACTGGGCGTTGCCTACGTTCTGGTTCAGGCCGGCTTATCGGCCAGTACGTCCGAGGCCATTCGCAAGATCTCCGAGGGGGCTGTTCGAATTGATGAGCAAAAGGTCACTGATCGAAATCTGATGATTCCGGTCGGCACTATAGCCGTAGTGCAAATCGGCAAGCGGCGCATAAAAAAGGTCGAAGTCAAGCTCGAAGCCGCGGAGTAGCCTGCCCTGGCCCGTGGGCGGTTAACCCGGACCGTCCGTTCACTGTTGACTATGCACAGTTGACCGGCCAAACGCCGGCTCGGTCCGCAAGTGGAAGTTCGCGCGCGCGCCGCCGCCGTCAACCACGATCCAAGCGCGGGTTTCGCCGGGCTGGACCCAGCGGTCTACCTAGGGCCTGGCGCCTGATGCCTAGAGCCATTGGCTAATTTCTGACCAATCGCTTGACGTACAGCCGACCCTCCCTATAATGCTTCGTCCGGCCGCCCTACAAGAGGCGGCCGTTCTTTCGTACACCTCTGACCGGGGGTATAATGACCGGTCGGCCTGGCCATAGAGCCGGTCCTTGCTCTTTAACAACCAGAATCGAGTGATTTGTGTGGGTGCTCGTGTCGGATGTTGTAATCGCAATCGACGGAGCAAACTCAAAATTCGCTTTAGTTTTAGCGTTTTGTTGGGATCTGCTCTTTTTATACTCAAACCTTCAATTGAAGAGTTTGATCCTGGCTCAGATTGAACGCTGGCGGCATGCCTAACACATGCA
>CAZJFQ010000029.1:0-22827 GCA_964545335.1 uncultured Gammaproteobacteria bacterium
GCTGACGATTCAAGGTATTTACGGCCGGGAAATGTTCGAAACCTGGTACAAGATGGCCAGCATGCTGCAGAGTGGCCTGGATATAACTCCGGTAATAACCCACCACATGCCGGCCGACGACTTTCAGAAGGCTTTTGACGTCATGAATACCGGCAAATCGGGGAAAGTTATTCTGGACTGGACGTAAGGCCTAGGCACTAGGTCTGAGTCCTGAGTCGTAGGCAGGCGGCGAAAACGCGCCGAATTACTTTCCGCTTCCCGCTTCCCGCTCTGTCTCAGTCAACTGAGCAAAAGCAGTAGGAATAGACTTTCAACGGATCGCGAACCGACATCAGTTCCTTAAGCTCGTAGCGAAGATACCCCAGTGTTCCCCGCAGCGGCAACAGGCCATCAAACGTAACCCCCAGTCGCCTGAGCATGGCCTGAGCTTTGCCGGCAAAGCGCATCGCCAGCGCTTCACTGAACGACAGCTCCCGTTCGATATAGCGCACACCGTACTCGTCTCCTATTCCGGCCCGATCTGCGGCTGCCTGGATCGCCTGCGACAGCGTCCCCAGCTGATCGACCAGGCCCAGTTTATGCGCATCGTAACCACTCCAGACCTGGCCCTGGGCAATATTGTCGATGTCATCGACGGGCTGATCACGTGCTTCCGCCACTCGGGTGATGAACTCCTCGTAAGTGTTTCGTATGCTCGCGGTGACAATCTCGCGCGCTTCATCACTCAGACTGGTTTCCAGTCGAAACTGTCCGCTCAGACTGGTTGTGCCGACACCGTCGACATGTATTCCCAACGTGTCGAGACTGCGTTCAATCGTTGGTAACGTCGCGACAACACCGATGGATCCGGTCAGCGTCGTGGCACTGGCCCAGATCTCATCGGCGGGGATCGAAATCCAGTAGGCACCCGACGCCGCAACGCTGCTCATTGATACCAGCAGTGGCTTGCCGCTGAGTCGGAGCAATTCCAGCTCGCGTCGAATTATTTCTGAGGCAAAGACTTCGCCACCGCCGCTGTCAATTCGGAGTACGACGGACCGAATGTCGTCGTCATACCTCGCGTCGCGAATCAGACGCGCAGTGGAATCTGCCCCGATGGTTCCCGGCGGGCGCTCACCCGACACGATCGGTCCGGAGGCAATAATGACGCCTACGTTCTCATCGTTTTCCTCACTCTCAACCGCACGGATCGCATTGATGTACGTTTTGTAATCCACCTGCTTGAAAGAGTGCGTATCGTCATCTTCCCCGGCAATCTCGATGAGTTGTGCCCGCATCTCGTCGTGGTCATAAAGTGCATCCACCAGTCCTGCTTCCATTGCAAACAATCCGGAGTCGCCTCTGTATGCAGTCATTCCGGCGGCAAACCCGTCCGTGTACGAGGCTATAGCATCCGGTTCCAATTCGCGGACGCGACTGATATCAGCCTGATAGGTTTCCCACAAGACCCGCAACCACGCCAGACTGGACTCGCGATCTTCGTCGGACATGCTGTCGCGCGTAAAGGGGTCGCCATACGACTTGTGAGTACCTGCACGGAACACATTCCAGTCGATTTTCAGCGTGTCGATAGCCGATTTGTAAAACGTCCGGAAGTAACCGTAACCGTCGATGAATACGATGCCCATCGGATGCATAAAGATCTCGTCGGCGTGCGCCGCGAGATAATATTGATTGCGGTCGAAGTAGTCACCGATGGCGATGACCTTTTTGCCCGATTCCCTGAACGCAAGAATTTCTGCCGCCAGTTCCTGGAGCTTGCTCAGGCCGACACTGCGCATATGGCCGAGATCCAGCACCAGCACTGTAATCCGGTCGTCGTCCCGGCCATGTCGGACGCTGTCAATCAAATCCTTGAGCCGGCTCTGGGGTTCGCTTTCTCCGGTCAACTCTTCAAAAGCACGATCCACCGGATCGCCACGTAACTGCTCAACAACGTCACCACGCGGTGCCAGTACCAGCGCGGCCGACCGGGGTAAGACCGGAACTTCAGGTAAAAACAGCGCGGCGAGGATGCCGAAGATAATCAGCAGCAACACGAGATGCAATACGCGTCTCGCGGCGTCAATTATGCTCCAGACAAAGCGGATTACACCGCCGAGAAAATTCGTCACGCTCATAGTTCTGATTTAGTCCCTGCCGGATCGGTTATGTTCCATTCCCCGCGTAGTATGAGTTGCAGTACCGGGGACTTACAGTCAGGCCTGATTGTAACGCGTCTAAGGCGTAAATCGAGTTCATTGCCCGACAAGGAACAGAGAAAGCTGCGGCCAGTATGTGATGACAAGCACCGAGATCAGGAGGAAAAAGAAAAAGGGCAAGGTCGAAAGATAGATGGTGATGATCGATTTCTCAAATCGGTAACTGGCAATAAAGAGATTCAGGCCGACCGGTGGAGTCAGATACCCGAGCTGCATCGTTGCCAGGAAGATAATTCCGAGGTGGACCGGGTTAATACCGTATTGTGTCGCGACCGGAAGAATCAGCGGTACGACTAAGACTGTGGCGGAGAAGATGTCCAGGATCGCCCCAAGGATCAGCAGGAACACCAGCAAGAGCAACAAGAATGTGTACGGACCCGAAACAAAATTGCTGATATAGCCGAGCAATCGCTGCGGAACACCTTCATCGATCATGTAATTCGTAGACGCCAACGACATCCCGAGGATGATAAGGATCCCTCCAACCAGGATCATCGACTCACGCATTACCCGTGGCAAATCGCGAATTCTCACTTCGCGCAGAATCAAAACGTCAACGATGAGTACATAAAGTGCTGTAACCGCCGCAGCCTCCGAAATGGCAAAATAGCCGCTATAAATTCCGCCAAGAACGACAATGGGCAAGGGTATTTCCCAGACGGATTCGCGCAGCGCCTCCCCGACTTCTTTCCAGGAAAAATCGGCTAAGGGAACCCGGATCGCACGATTTTTCCACACGCTGTAGCCGGAAAGGATCGTAAGCATCAGAAAACCTGGCAGCAGCCCCGCCAGAAACAGTTGTTCGATAGAAACCTCGGCCACCACGCCGTACAGGATCAGGGGCAGTGACGGGGCAAAAAGCAGACCGAGACTGCCGGCTGAAGTTACCAGCCCGAGATTGAATCGCTCCGGATACCCGGCTTGTTGCATTGCCGGAAAAAGCAAAGCCCCCAGAGCTATGATCGTGACACCCGATGCACCGGTAAACGCTGTAAAAAAGGCGCAGGCAAACAGCGACACGATCGCCAGACCAGCCGGCATCCAACCGAGCAAAGCTCCTGTCATCCTGACCAGTCTGCGAGGCGCACCGCTCTCGCCGAGCAAATAACCGGCAAACGTGAACAGTGGTATCGCCAGAAGGATGGGCATTTCGGCAATCCCAAAGAACTCGATTGCGATAACCTGCAGATCGATTTCAGCCTGGGAAAACCCCCACATGGCGCTGGCGCCGATCACGGCGAAAAGCGGCGCACCCAGCAATGCAAGCAGAATCAGCGCGAGACTGACAAAAATCACGTTTGCGGCCCGCGCATAACCAGCTGATAAAAGTTTTTGAATGCGAAAAGAGAGTATCGATAGGTAATCAGAGCGAATCCTACGGGCAGAACGAGCTGGAACACCCAGGCGGGCAGGTCGCCGAGCATCGTTTCGCCAGCCCCATACTCGGATCGAACAAATTCAATACTGTGCCATGTGATCAGGCCGCATACTGCGGCCGTAAAGAGCTCGAGCAGCACTTTCGCGGCGAGCTTCAGCGTGGGTGACAAGAACCGATCCAGCACAGCAATGCTGATGTGCTTGTCCATTCGGCTGGCCGCTACAGAACCCGCAACAGCCAGCCACAAGACCAAAAGCCGTAGGAGCTCGTCGGTCCAGATAAATCCGATGTTGAACGCGTTCCTTAGCACGATTTGCCCAGCAGCCAGGACAATCATGCCGGTAAGAATCAGAACGAGAACCGCATCCTCTGCAGCCATACCGGCTTTTTCCAGCGCGCCAAGAACGCGTTTGACGCGGCTCACTGGGATTCTTCTGTCCCTGCCTGTGCAATAGCTTCTGAACGATAGGTTGCAAGAAGGCTCGTGAGCTGATCCAGCAATTCAGCGCTGACCACACCCTGATCCGCCATCTTGTGATTCGAGGCCGAAACGAGGTCACGCCACCGCGGAACCTGGCCACTGTCCGGAGGTACGAGTCGCAGTCCGCTTTTCAGCAGTGCCTGCATCGCTTCTTCATTGTCGGCGATACTCGCCTCGTCAAATCTCGTGTAGATGGCCCCCATGATTTCACGAATCACGGCCTGGTCGTCCGGTTGGATCCTGGAAAAGGGTTTACCGTCGATGATAAGTGTTCCGTACACGTAGGACACCGGCAAGTCAGTGATATATCGGACCTTTGTGTGCCATTGAAGAACGATCGCACCCACCGGCGAAGTGCTCACACTGTCCAGAAGATGGGTCTGAAGACCAGTCAGAACGTCTGTCAACGGCATCGTAACCGGTGCTACCCCAAGCGCTTTCAGGGCAGCGTAGCCAACCTGATCGCCCTCGGGGATCCAGACCTTTTGTCCGTCGAGATCCGCTAGCGTGCTCATAGGCTTGTTGGACATCAGAAAACCAAATCCCGCCCCGGAAAAGCCAAAGTTCACATAGCCGGCATCTTCGAGCCGTCGACGCAACTCCGCATCCAGATGTTTCCGGACGTAGGTCACCTCGTCCATCGTGTTAAAAAGCAGAGGCAAGGAATAAAGGGCGCTATCTTGCTGAAACCCGGTCAGGGCGCCTGAGGTAAATGCGCCACCGTGTAGCTGGCCGATTCTCATCTTACGGCGAACCTGCTTGTCGTTACCTTGCACACCACCACTGTAAAATTTGAATTTGACGCGACCTTCCGTGCGCTCTTCTATCTCCCTGGCCCCGGCACGCATATCTTTCATCCACACGGAGTTTTCCGGCACGATTGTCGCAAGCTTCAACGTCTGAGAAGCTGCAACGGGAGTCCATAGTAAAACCACCGTAACAGCGACGATCCTTTGTAAGCGTGTCCCAAACATTTTTGACCTCTTAACCTCGCTCAGAAAAAATCATCGGCCGTATCCAACAGAGTTTGTGCCTGACGCTGTGCCAGCGTATTGAATAACGTGTAGCCCGGCTGATAGGGATCGGCTTCAACGACGTCTGTAAGCAGCTGATCGTGCAACTCACGATCGTAAAGAGTGCGTGCGTAGTAGCGCGCGTAGTCCACCTTGATACTGAGATCCTGGCCACCGGATAGTTCCATCGCCTTGACATAATACGCTTGACCGGCTTCGAAGTTTCCACCCAGCGCTGGCGGACGGATTGTGTTCAGTACA
Organism: uncultured Gammaproteobacteria bacterium; assembly: GCA_964545335.1. GTDB lineage: Bacteria > Pseudomonadota > Gammaproteobacteria > Steroidobacterales > CAZJFQ01 > CAZJFQ01. The sequence continues at coordinate 5,335 of CAZJFQ010000029.1, forward strand.
CCCAGATAGTGTTGCACGCTTGCGGGTTCATACGTCGGATCGATTTTGGCAACACGATTAAATGCTGATTCAACTTGCGGTAGTTCAGCCAGCGCGTCCCATTCATCACTGTGTGACTGGATATATGCGACCCACGATAGCGCGTGCGAATACAGAGCCGCGGCGTCTTTAGCATCGAGAGTATTCAGTGCGGCTACGTAGTCCTCGAATACGAGTGTGGTCATGCCGCATGCGTCGTCATTTTGAGCACACAAACCGCGTTCACCGTAGGTCCGCGCCTTGTTAGTCAGGCGTTTGCTGCGCTCCGGATCGTCGACAAACACGACACCGTAGGCCGAATAAAGCTGAGCTCCGGCCTGCAGCATATTGCTGTTATCCGGGGCACTGCGGATAAAGCTATCGAGCATTAAGAGGTACGCCGGCACGGCTTCGCGGACAGTCTCCGGATCGTCCTGGTCCAGCATCGCTTCGGTCAGGTTGCTCGCGATACCGCTCGTTGCCGATGTCATGATCGCGGAACAGCCCGGCACCAGTATTGCGATGGCGATCAGCAATACGAAACGCTTAGGCAACAGAAATCCGGGCGTCGGGTACATAGACGAACTCATGTCGCTACAACACGGCCAGGATTATAGCCCGTAGCGCGCACCAGGCGGCTTACAGATGGTTTACAGATTTCTGCCCGGGCCCACCAACCGTGTTCACGGACCGGCGACTGATTCAGACTTTTTCTTTGATCCGCGCCGCCTTGCCGGTGCGCTTGCGGAGATAGTAGAGCTTGGCCCTGCGAACATCACCACGGCGTTTTATCGTAATATCGGCGATGGCCGGACTGTAGGTCTGGAAAACCCGTTCTACGCCTTCACCGTGCGACACCTTGCGAACCGTAAAAGAAGAATTAAGTCCACGGTTTCGTTTGGCGATGACGACACCCTCGTAAGCCTGCAGGCGCTCGCGACTCCCTTCTTTGACCCGGACCTGAACGATAACCGTGTCACCCGGTGAAAACTCCGGGATTTCCCGGTCCATTTGTTCCTGTTCGATTTCGTCGATGATGTTGCTCATGATCCTTACCTGCCCGCAGGTTTCCAATCCCTGCAATTCTAAGTCAATTCCCGTGTTTGTCAGCACTATGCTCGACAATGTATTCGTCGAGCAACTGTTTTTCATCCTGCGTCAGCTCATACCGCTTTAACAGATCCGGCCGCCGTTGCCATGTCCTGCCCAGCGACTGCTGCAGCCGCCACCGCGCAATCGCGGCATGGTCACCACTCAACAGAACGCCCGGCACCTGCATCCCGTCGACGTCGTCCGGCCGCGTAAAGTGCGGCCAGTCCAGCAACCCGCTGCCGAATGAGTCGTTCTGTGCCGACTCTTCGTCCCCCAACACGCCCGGTATCAGGCGCGCGGTTGCGTCAACGACCAATGCGGCTGCGATCTCTCCGCCGCTTAACACAAAATCTCCCACCGAGAGCTCCTCGTCGATCTCGCTCTCAACAAGCCGCTCATCGACACCCTCATATCGCCCGGCCACCAGGACCAGGCCGGGCCGTGTCGCATAATCCTCCGCCACCGCCTGATCAAACCTGCGGCCCTGCGCGCTCAATAGAACGACCGGGCTGTCCGGGGGCGCTGCGGCACGAGCCTCGCGGATCGCAGTCCGCAACGGTTCGACTTTCATTACCATACCCGGTCCGCCGCCATAGGGCCGATCATCAACCGTCCGGTGGTTGTCGTCCGTATACGACCGCGGATCGCGCGTCGCAAATTGCACGATCGATTTCTCGATGGCCCGCCCGACTACTCCGAAGCTCATCACACCCCGAACCATTTCCGGAAACAAAGTGATGACTTCAATAAACATAAGACCTCAGGCTTCGGGGAGCGCGTGGCAACGCCGCGCGGACATACTGTTGCCTGTTTCCTAGTATTCCGGATCCCAATCCACCCGGATCAGGCCATGCTCGAGATCGACTTCCTTGACGACCTCGTCCAGGACAAACGGCACCAGACATTCACTTTGTCCCCGTACCACCAGCACATCATTCGCACCAGTTTCGAGCAGATGATCGACCACCCCCAGTTCGGACCCGTCAAGATCAAGAACCTGAAGTCCGGTCAGATCCGCCCAATAAAACTCTTTTGCGCCGGTCGCCGGCAACTGTTGCCGATCGACAGCAATCGGACAGTCGATCAGATCACGAGCCTGTTCTCGGTTGGCAACACCATCCAGCTGCGCGATGACCGATTTTCCCTGACGCCGGCCGTCAGTCACGCTGAATCCGACCCAATCCTCGCCACGACCGATTTGCCATCGGTCGTGCTGCAAGATAGCTTCACGGGGCTCCGTGTATGAGTAAAGCTTGATCCAGCCGCTGACGCCAAACAGTCCGGAAACCCGCCCCAATACAACGCGTCGAACGCAACTGCTGTCCATCAAATCCAACTAGCGGGATACGCGCGGCCATGCCGCGCGGCGGGCCGGTTTATGACGCCCGGATCACGCGTTTTTCTTGAGCCCCTTGATCAAACTGGCGACGCGCTCTGATGGCTTCGCACCCTGCCCTATCCAGTAGTCGACCCGCTCGACGTCAATGCGGAGTTTCTCATCCTTACCGGTGGCGATCGGATTGAAAAAACCAAGGCGTTCGATATAGCGGCCGTCCCGCTGGTTGCGGCTGTCGGTCACGACGACATGATAAAAAGGCCTTTTCTTGGCCCCTGCACGCGACAGACGAATGCTTACCATTGAATCCCTACCCTCTTAAACTGCGGGCCGCGCACCGTGAGGCGGGCGGCCCCGTGAGAAACGGCGCATTTTAAGGTACAGGGCCGGCTTGCGCAATGGACCAAGGCAGACGCTACGCTCCAGGCTCCAGGCTCCAGGCGCCGGCTTTCGTTGATTACGGTTCCCGGCGGTCAGCGACGCGGTATGCCCTGCAACAGTCCCTCCAGGCCCTTACCCTTCATTTTCGATGCCCGGTTTATCACTTTTTCGAGCCCCTTGTATTGCTTTAGCAGGCGGTTGACGTCCTGAACCGTAACGCCGGAACCGCCCGCAATACGACGTCTTCTGGAACCGTTGATAGTCTTTGGAAACCGGCGTTCCGCGAGCGTCATGGCATCGATCATCGCAATCTGGCGACGAATTTCGCGCTCATCGGGCAGCCGGTCCAGCGCGCCGGCAGCGATGCCCCCAACGGGCAACTTGTCCAGGATTGCGCCCAAACCGCCCATGCTCAGCATTTGCCGGAGCTGGTCCCTGAGATCGGCCAGGTCAAATCCGCGGCCTTTGCGAACCTTGTGAGCCAGGCGCCGGGCCTGATCACTATCAACATTTTGCTGTACTTCCTCTACCAGACCGACAACATCGCCCATCCCGAGAATTCTTGATGCAAGCCTCTCCGGATCAAACTGTTCCAGCGCATCCACTTTTTCACCGGACCCGAGAAACCGGATCGGTACCCCCGTAGTGTGTCGGACTGACAGCGCCGCCCCACCTCGTGCGTCGCCGTCGACTTTTGTCAGCACGATTCCGGTCAGCGTCAGGGCTTCGTTGAATACCGCAGCCTGACGGATGGCATCCTGGCCGGCCATGCTGTCGACGACCATCAGCGTCTCAGTGGGCTGCGCCGCTTCAGAAAGGTCCCGAATCTCATGCATCATGAACTCGTCGACGTGCTGGCGGCCGGCGGTGTCGACAATCAAGACACTCGCACCGATTTTTGTGGCCACGTCGCAAGCCGCATGCAGTATCTCCAGGGGTTTCTTGTCGGTAGTGGCGGCATGACAGGAAAGGTTATTTTCGCCTGCCAGGCGTTCCAGCTGCAGCAGCGCAGCCGGTCGGTAAATATCCGTAGAGCAGAGCATGGTTTTCTTGCCCTGCTGTTTTTCCAGCCATAGCGCGAGCTTGACCGCTGTCGTGGTTTTGCCGGAACCCTGGACGCCCGCCAGCAAAACGACCGCCGGTTTGCCTTTTAACGACAGATCCGCACCCGGTTCGCCCATCAGTCGAACGAGTTCGTCGTGGACGATTTTGATCAGAGTCTGTCCCGGCGTCAGGCTGCGAATGACCTCCTGCCCGGTCGCCCGCTTCCGCACATCGGCGATAAACGATTTGACGACGGGCAGTGCAACATCAGCCTCGAGCAGGGCCACGCGAACCTGACGCAATGCATCCGCAATATTTTCATCCGTCAGTCGGCCCGTCCCCCGAACAGCGTCGAGGGCCCGGCTGAGTCGATCGCTCAAGGTGTCAAACACTCTGCGTAATCACCGATAATTGTATTCGGGTACTCAATGATAAACGCGAATGGAGTCTTGAGTCCCGAGTCCTGAGACGAATAAGGCCGCGCACAGCGCGGCCATCCATTCCCTGAGGTGTGACGTCTGGAGCCTGAAGTCTACAGGTGAAACTCGACCCCCGCATGCAGCGCGTTTACCTTTCGGTCCGGCAGGGCCGCTACAACCTCTTCCATAATCAACTCTTCTTCGCCGGGTTTCATCGCCGTGACCCAGATATCGGGACTGTGCTCCAGGTTCTGAATATCTTCGGCCAGCGTGCTCGGGCAGTAGTGACCCGATTTCTGCGCCAGCTCTTCCTGGTAGTTAGGAAAGGATACCTCGACGACCAGCACATTGATGTTTGTAAAGCTGTTGAGTACCGGCCACAACGTGCGGTTGGTCCGCGTGTCGCCGCTGAACGCAAATACTTTGTCATTCTCTTCTATGCAGTATCCCAGCGAGGGCACTGTGTGGCGGACATCGACTGCGGTCACTTCGCGACCCTCAATGGTCAACTTTTGCCCGGCAGCAATAGACGTGTATCGCATCACGGGATTGTCATCTTCAGGGAGAACGGAAAAGTCAGGCCACATGACATCGTTGAACATATGATCCTGCAACGCCTGAATCGTTTCGTCACGCGCGTATATCTTTAGCGGTCGGCCAACGCAGTAATCAAACACGCTGTCCAGAAACAGTGGCAGGCCGGCGGTATGATCGAGATGAGAATGAGTAAGGAAAACGTGCCGGATTTTTCTTAGTTCTTCGAGGGTAAGGTCACCAATACCGGTACCGGCGTCGATCAAAATGTCATGATCGACGAGGATGGCTGTCGTTTTTAGCCCGGCGCCAATGCCGCCACTGCATCCCAGTACCTTGATGTTCATTAACCGAACCCTGTATCGGAATCAGGCCATGAGAACGTGCGGCTCTCAGTTTGTGATATCTGCGCACGATCAAGACCCGACCCCTTGCGGACAGACTTTGAAAGCTGACCGCCATGTGCGATGATTCCTCAAGAATTGCAAGCTAAGTCAACTACCTAGCCAAGTCTGTGTTCCAAATCACAATTCTCGGCGGCTACGTGCTTGCCGCCTGGATCATTGCCGCGCGATGCCTCGGCAAACCCGACAACTGGCTCACACGATGGCTGGCGACGGCCTGTGTGGCGGGGCTCGGTGCGTATTTACTCCACACCTGGCTCCTCGGTAGTTATGTAATAAAGGAACACGGACTTAATCTCAGCATTGCAAATTCTGTGTCTCTGATCGCATGGCTGGTGGCACTTTTTGGACTGGCCGTGTCACTCAAGAAGCAATGGCGCGGTTTAAGCGCATGGTTACTGGCGATCGCAGGACTAGGTGCCGTCGTAACGGGGTTGGGAACGGATACGGGGTTTCTGACGGTCGATCTCAGCTGGCAGAAACAGGCTCACATCGCTCTGGCCGTTATCGCTTACAGCCTGCTCACCGTCGCGGCATTACTTGCAGTTCTGATCACGTTTCAGGACCAGCGTCTGCGTCAGGCCCGACCCGCCGGCTGGTTCGGCATCCTGCCGCCGCTGGAAACAATGGAATCCATGTTATTCGGAACCATCTGGCTGGGTTTCGCAGGCTTGAGCTTTGCAATTCTCAGCGGGATATTTTTTATTGAAGATCTGTTTGCCCAGCATCTCGTGCACAAAACTGTGCTGGTTATCGCTGCATGGATCGTGTTCGCAGTTCTGATCGTCGGTCGCTGGCAGTTTGGCTGGCGAGGTCGCACGGCTGTAAACCTCACCCTCGGCGGTTTCGCCGTTCTCGGCCTTGCCTACTTCGGCAGCAAGCTGGTACTGGAAGTTATCCTCGGTCGACAGTGGGGATAACGGCCAACGAATCGTTGGCCGTAGTCTGTAGACGATAGACTATAGACTACGGGCCCATGACCCAGATCAAAGATATTCTCCGGCAAGCAATGTCACTCGAGCGCTCCGGTCGACTCGAGGAAGCTGCACGAATGTGTCACGAGATTGTTCTGGTTGCACCGGACAACCTGCCGGCCAGGATATTGCTTGGGCGCTCGCTCAGAAGACAAGGCAAGCTCGCGCCGGCCGAACAACACCTGAGAATTGCGTACAAACTCGCTCCACAAGCACCACACATACTGTCGGAACTTGGTTCCCTTTCGCTGGCCAAGTCTGATCCAAACGCTGCCGTATCTTTTTTTATGCGGCTGGTTGAGATCAGGGACGACAATGCCGATGCGCATTTCAACCTGGCCCATGCACTCGAGCAGGCCGGGCAGTTTGATGACGCCATCGACCGTTACCAAATTGCACTGCAGTGTGGTGCGCGGGATGAGTTTGAGGTACTCAGCCGTATCGGGTCAGCCCAGCTGATGGCCGGTGATGTAAGCGCTGCGTTAGAGAATTTCCGAACGGCCCTTGAACAGAACCCGGAGTTTGCGCCCGCACTATTTGGTCGCGGTATGGCGCAGGCTTCGCTGGGTTACCTGGATGAGGCCAGCGCCAGTTTTTCGCAGGCAACCGCCATTGATCCGGCATTTACTGATGCCTGGCAGCAGATAGCTGAGTCCAAGAAATTCTCAAACCCCGAGGATCCGGACTTTGCGGCGTTGAAGCGGGTTCTGAAGCAGAATTCGGATAATCCGGAGGCTGCAGAAAAACTGCACTTCGCACTTGGAAAAGCCTGTAACGACCTCAAGGATTATGATACCGCTTTCTCGCACTTCGAAATCGCTAATCGATACAAGCGCGAGCGTCTACCGCGATTCAATGCGGCGGAACTCGAGGAAAGAATCAGCAAGATAATACGGTTTTTTGACAGCGACGCGCGTTCCTTTGAATCACCGGCCGCGCCTGATCGACCAACGCTCATTTTTGTTGTTGGCCTGCCCAGATCGGGCACGACGCTGATCGAGCAGATTCTGTCCGGCCACAGCCGTATTGTGGCGGCTGGAGAAAACCCGGAGCTGGAAAAAATTACGCGCACAAGCCTTTCTCCCTATCCCCAGCAAGCAAACAATATCCAGGCTATCGAACAAGCAAGGCTCGCGTATTACGAATCACTGCACTCCGACGCACGGCGAGCTGACTTTGTAACGGATAAGTACCCGGCGAATTTCATGCATTGCGGACTGATTCGTAGATTATTTCCGGACGCACGGATCGTGCACGCAAGACGCACTGCTGCCGACACCTGCCTGTCGATCTTTTGCCAGGATTTTCCGACCGGTAATTATTATGCCAACGACCTCGGGGATATCGCGGCATACCACCGCCAGTACCGCCGTATCATGGACTTCTGGTATGGAGTAATGCCGGACTCAATCTTTGACGTTGACTACGAAGATCTGACCAGGGATGCAGGCAGTCTTGTTCGCGGATTGCTCGAATTTCTGAGGTTGCCTTTTGAAGAGAGTTGTATCGACTATCGTGAGTCCCGCAGGCCCGTATCAACATTGAGCCGATGGCAGGTTCGACAGCCAATTTACCGCGACTCGGTCGGGCGCTGGAGAAACTATGAAAAACACCTGCAACCGCTGCTACAGTTGTTGAAGTCCTGAGTCCTGAGTCCTGAGAATATAGATGCACTTGCAGTTATAGCTTATTGAGCTCGATGATTTTTTCTCCTGGTCGGCGAGCCGGCCCCGGCTGCTTTAGACTCAAGTCTCAAGACTGTAAACTATAGGAACTCCGACTGGAGGGTCCGTCCCGCATTGTCCGAAATTCCCCTAGGCGTCCTGTACGGAATACTTGCCCTGCTGCTCCTGTTGTCCGCGTTTTTCTCGGGCACAGAGACGGCAATGATGAGCCTGAACCGCTACCGGCTGCGTCATCAGGCACGTGCCGGTCACCAGGGTGCAGTCCTCGCAGAGCGCCTGCTCGAACGCCCGGACCGTTTGATCGGGTTGATACTGCTTGGTAACAACTTTGTAAATATCGCCGCAACGTCGCTGACCACACTGATGGCGTTCCGCATTGCCGGCAATGCAGGTGTTGCAATCGCCACGTTGATATTGACTCTCGTGATTCTCATCTTTGCCGAGACCATGCCGAAAACGCTGGCCGCCCTGCATCCGACGCGCCTGGCATTGCCGGCCGCCTATATTTACTACCCGTTGCTCAAAGTACTCTATCCGGTCGTCTGGGTCATTAACGCATTCGCAAACGGATTGCTGCGACTTGTCGGTGTTTCGCCAGATGACAAGACAACGATGGCGCTGAGCGGCGCTGAGTTGAAGACTGTAGTCAACGAAGCGGCCACTCTTATTCCGCAGCGGCATCGCCAGATGCTAACGGGAATCCTGGAACTTACAGAGGTCACCGTCGAAGATGTCATGGTGCCCCGCAGCGAAATCACGGGCATCGATATCGAAGACGACTGGGAAGATATTCAGGATCAACTTATCAACACCCAACATACACGTTTGCCCGTGTTTCGTGAGAGCCTCGACAATCTGATTGGCCTGCTGCACGTACGCAAGCTGCTGCGGGATTTGCCGTACGACCGCCTGAACAAGGACACGCTGCTGGAGATCGTCTGGGATCCGTACTTTGTCCCTGAAAGCACGCCTCTTTATCGTCAGCTGCTCGCGTTTCAGCAGGCCCGGCAGCACGTTGCGTTTGCTGTCGATGAGTACGGGGACCTGCAGGGCCTGGTTGCCGTCGAAGACATCCTCGAGGAGATCGTCGGCGAATTCACAACCGACCCGAGTTCCATTTCAAATGACGTATATCGCGAAGCCGACGGTACCTACATTGTCACAGGCAGTGCACACGTTCGCGCTTTAAACCGGACGCTCAACTGGAATCTGCCCACGAGTGGCCCGAAAACGCTGAACGGTCTGATCGTCGAGGAACTTGAGAACATCCCCAATCCGAGGACCCGTCTGAACCTGTTTGGACATCCGGTGGAGATACTCCAGATTGTGGACAACGCCATAAAATCTGTGCGCATGTTCGAAGCGACATCCAAGACGAAAGAAACCACAGAAGGCGATTAGAAAGTTTTCTCGATCGCCTCAGCCAGAGTCGCAGCAGCGACAACTTTGATATCCCGTAGTTGCTGCTTCGGCGCGTTGGCCTCCGGAACAATTGCACGCCGAAAGCCGTGCTTCACTGCATCCTGCAGGCGCTCAGTACCGAAGCTGACCGGGCGCAACTCGCCGGATAATCCAATCTCTCCAAACGCAACCGTATCGCACGGTATGACAGAATCACGAAGACTACTGACAGATGCCAGCATTGCGGGCAGATCTGCAGCGGTCTCGTCAATCCGCAATCCGCCGACGACGTTGATAAACACATCCTGACCGCCCATGGTCACGCCAACATGACGGTGCAGAGCAGCAAGCAGCATAGCCAGACGATTTTGCTCCAGTCCTACCGTAATCCGGCGCGGATTCAAGGCTTGTGTATCGTCAACAAGGGCCTGGATCTCGACCAACAGCGACCGGCTGCCTTCCCGGGCCACCGTGACGACGCTGCCCGGCGCCGCCCGTTTCTGCCCGGACAAGAACATAGCCGACGGATTCTGGATTTCCTTAAGCCCACCGGCGGTCATTGCGAAGACGCCGATTTCGCTAACCGGTCCATAGCGGTTTTTGACCGCACGCACTATCCGGTATCTGCTGGCCACTTCGCTTTGAAAATACAGAACGGTGTCGACCATATGTTCGAGTACCCTGGGACCCGCAAGACTGCCCTCCTTGGTGACGTGCCCGATCAGGAACACCGCGAGACCTGTTGCCTTCGCGATTGATATCAGCCGCTGCGCGCATTCACGCACTTGTGCAACGGATCCGGCGGCGGATGGCAGGTCCGGGCTGACGATCATCTGAATCGAATCGACGACTAATGCGCGCGGCCGGGCCGATGCGACTGCACCGATGATTTGTTCCAGCCGGCTCTCGACGAGCACGCTAAGCTGACCCGGCGCCAGTCCCAGCCGACGTGCTCTCGCGGCAATCTGCGCCGCGGATTCCTCGGCCGATACATAAAGAGCCGGGACCTTGCCGGCAAGATTTGCGAGTGCCTGCAGCATCAGGGTGGATTTACCGATCCCCGGGTCGCCGCCTATCAACGCCGCCGAACCGGGCACGATGCCACCCCCGAGCACTCGATCCAGTTCCGCCACTCCGGTTTCCAGGCGTTCGTCCGGGCTCTCGTCGATATCGGCAAGACTATGAATCGGGGTTGCTTCCCTGGCGGCAGGTGGCCTGGATGTGGACTCCGTCAGAGAATTCCACGCCCCACAATCGCTACACTGGCCCTGCCATTTGAGGCTACGGGTGCCACAGGCAGTACAGACGTAATAAACGCTCGGTTTTGCCATGGTGATGCGGGCGGTGTCGGCGGGCGATATTAGCATGGCCGGGTCGACAGACCGCTTGGATCGGAAGAAATGCGCAAAGTGTGAAGAAAACGGCTGAATTGCCCGTGAACAGTTGTCTATACTGCGCCGGTTTACATAAAATCAGGCGCCGTAAGCAACTTTTTTAGGGCCGCAGGCCGGGGTTTTGAAGCTGGGAAGTACGACCGGGAGGGGTCGAAACGGCCTCGCCACGGGCTAGCTGTGAGTATGCTCTGGGAGGATCGATCACGCATGGATGCCGAACAAACGGATCAGATGAGTTTTCGGATACCCGAAATCAAGCGCTACCAGCCCGATCAAGTCGGCCCGTTTGAGATTGAACGGGAAATCGGCAAAGGCGTGCTCGGCACAGTGTACCTGGGCCGCGATACGCGTACGGGAGAGCCGGCCGCGATAAAGACTGTCCCACTGGCCGACGAATTCCAAAAAGAGCACCTGGAGAGGGTCCGTCGGAACTTTTTCCGGGAAGCCAAAACCGCCGGTCAGCTGGACCATCCAGCCATCGTAACGGTCCGCGAAGTCGGCGAGAGCGGGCAGTTGGCCTACATTGCCATGGAATACCTGACGGGACATCCCCTGAGCGAGCACATCACGGCCGATCGGCTACTACCGGCGTGCGTTGTGCTCGACCTGATGACAAGGGTCGCAGAAGGAATCGGCTACGCGCACGATCGCGGTGTCATCCACCGTGACATCAAGCCTGCAAACCTAATCTACGATCCAACGAGCGACAGCGTGAAGATCACCGACTTCGGGCTTGCAACTCTGACCGATAGCGGCCAGACCAAGTCCGGTATCCGTCTGGGAACGCCTTCATTCACGCCACCTGAACAGCTTGCTGGCAGCCCGGCTACACGGCAATCGGACGTATTTTCACTGGGCGTTACGCTGTATCAGCTTCTGACTGGTTGTCTGCCTTTTCATGCTGACTCGCTGACCGCATTGATGCGGCGCATCAACGAGGATACGCCAACGCCTCTGAGCGAGGCGCGCCCGGATCTGCCCCCGGGGCTGGAGAAGTTGATCGGGCGGGCACTCAAAAAGGACCCCGCCGATCGATTTCAATACGGCGCCGAACTGGCCGCAGCAATTGGCGAGCAAAGAGCCGCATTGACACAGGACAACAGCCGGACATGACCCTGGCAGGCAAAATCGAGTTTGTCCAGCTGACCGACACCGGCAAGGTTCGGGAGCACAATGAGGACGCCCTGGCGAGCAACAGTGAGATCGGCCTGCTGGTGCTGGCTGATGGCATGGGTGGCTATAACGCCGGCGAGGTGGCCAGTGGTATTGCAGTTCGTACGATCATGGACATGGTGCGCGAGGGCGTGGAACGTCAGGATCGGGGTGAAATAGAATCCGAAACCGGCCTGACCCGGCAATCGATCGTTTTGCGGGATGCCATCCTGCGCGCCAACAAAATTATTTATCAAACATCGAAGAGTCAGCCACAGTGCGAGGGTATGGGCACCACCATCGTCGGCTGCCTGTTCTGGGACAACCGGCTGTCCGTCGCACATGTTGGCGACTCGCGGGTCTACCGGCTTCGCGACAGCCGATTCGAGCAGCTGACCATGGATCACTCGCTGCTGCAGGAGCTGGTTGATCGCGGCTTTTACTCCGAGGAGGAGGCCATGCGATCAACGAATCGGAATTATGTGACCCGCGCCCTAGGCGTAGAGCCCGCGGTTGAGGTAGAAGTAAGAGAAGAGGATGTCGAGGTTGGCGATATCTTCGTGCTGTGCTCCGACGGCCTGTCCGATATGGTCGAGGACGAGGATATTCACTTAACTATCAGCACTTTTAATGCTAATCTTGACATGGTAGGTAAGCAATTGATTCAACTGACAAACGACCATGGCGGTCGGGACAATGTTTCCATAATATTAGCCCGGGTCTTAAGTTCGTTTGGAGCGAAGAAGGGATTCTTCAAAAGGGTTAAGAGCTTATTTAACTAGACGGTCGAGAATTCCTGTATGGCACGGTTAATCTTAAGCCTGGATGGTCAGGTGCTCGCGGAGTACAACATGACCAAAGAGCGCTACACTGTCGGGCGCTTGCCAGACAACGACATCAGAATTGATAACCCCGCAGTGAGTGGTCACCACTCGCTGGTTATCAACATCCTCAACGATTCTTTCCTGGAGGATCTGAACAGCACCAACGGCACCTACGTCAATGGCAAGCTGATCAAGAAGCACGCGCTCCAGCACGGGGATGTCATCACAGTCGGACACCATCAACTGCGTTTTGTCGACGATCAGATCGACGACGTCGAACAGGATGAGTTCGAGAAAACGATGGTCATCGAACCCAGTTCACGCAGCGCGGAGGAAATCCAGGGAGTTGAGAATGCCGTCGAAGAGGCTCGCCAGGAACAGCAGAACAAGGTTGCTGTGAAAGCCGAACCGGAACCTGCACCGAAACCTGAGCCCAAAGCCAAACCTGAACCGCAACCGGCAGTGACCACTACAGCGGTTCTCAACGAAGCGACGACTGCGGTTGCGGATGAAGCCGCGGCACCTTCGCGCCGGCCGCGGATCTTGGATGAGCCGGTACCGCGGGCCGACGGTGAGAAAGTCGCCTTTGCCAAGCTTCAGGTACTAAGCGGTCCGTTTGCGGGCCGCGAGCTGGAGCTGAAGAAAGCTCTGACCACACTCGGCCGTCCCGGCATTCAAGTCGCGGCAATCACCCGGCGCTCAGAAGGTTATTACATGGTGCACGTCGAGGGGAACGATGACTTCCCAATGCTCAACGGGGAATCGATCGGGCCGAAGGCGGCCAAGCTTGATGACAACGATGTCATCGAACTTGCCGGCGTGAAGATGGGATTTTTTGCGAACTGAGGCGCTGGGCCACAGGCGCTAGGCGCTACAAAAACCGGGCGAACGCCCGGTTTTTTTCATTCGCATGTCACGGGCTGTCCCCGGCGCCCTAAGACCTAGAGCCTAAAGCCTAACGTCAGTTGTCGCTCACGTACTCACGTTCCACGCGCGAGGCAACAGCGCAAAGTAACTCATGCGGAATCGTGTCGGCGTGCTCCGCAACCTCGTCCACCGGAAGGCCTTCGCCCCATAGCACGATCGGATCGCCGATCGACGCGTCAACGACATCACTCAAATCAACACAGACCATATCCATCGAGTTTCGCCCCACGATGCGAGCCCGTGTGCCGTTGACGAGTACCGGCGTTCCGGTGGTCAGCGTGCGAATATAACCGTCACCATACCCGATTGCGGCGATCCCGATCCGGGTTGCTTTGTCGGCCACCCAGGTACCGCCATAACCGACTCCGCCACCCGCGGGTATGATCTTGACCGCTATGAGCCGGGTCGTCAGGGTCATGACGGGCCTGAGGCCCAGCTCAGAACCGCGGCCCCCATTGAAGGGAGAGGCGCCGAACAGTGCAATCCCCGGCCGAGCCCAGTCGCTCGCCGCATCCGGCCAACCGAATATGCCGCCGGAGTTTGCGATCGAGCGGGGTCCATCATGGTCTGCCGTGCATGCCCGAAAGACGGCGATCTGGTCGTTCGTCATCGTCGCATCCCGGCTACCGGAATCAGCCAGATGTGTCATCAGGATCACCGGCTGCAACACTCGTTTGTTTGACGCCAGTCTGTCGAGTACTGCTGAGACGAACTCCGGAGCGATGCCCAATCGATTCATCCCCGTATCTATCTTCAGCCATATCCGGACAGAGTCACCCAGCCTTGCCGTGTCCAGCATTTGAAGTTGATCGTCGCAGTGCACGACGACGTCGAGATGATGCTGGAGGACCGGCTCGAATTCGGCTCTCTCGGTGACGCCTTCGAGTAGCAACAAGCGTTTTTCGATGCCGGACTCCCGGAGCAGGACAGCTTCTTCGGTGCGTGCGACCCCTAGTGCATCCGCGTCAGTCAGTGCCTTTGCGACCGGAACCATGCCATGTCCGTACGCATTCGCCTTGATAACCGCCAGTACCTTGGAACCGGCAGTCTGTTGTCGGACGACTGTGAAATTGTGTTGGAGAGCGGTGAGGTTGATCCGGGCTGAGGCGGATTTCGTCACTGAAAGATCTCGTCGCCGTAGTTGGCGGGTACATAGTTCTCGAATCTCGTAAACTCGCCGAGAAACGTCAGCAGAATATTGCCAATAGGCCCGTTCCGTTGCTTGGCTAGAATAATGTCGGCAATTCCCTTGCGGGGCGTATCCTGATCGTAAACCTCTTCCCGGTAGATAAAAATAATTGCATCCGCGTCCTGTTCGATGGCCCCCGATTCCCTCAGGTCGGACATAATCGGACGCCTGTCAGTTCGTTGTTCGACGCTTCGGTTGAGCTGCGACAACGCCAGAATCGGGACCTGGATTTCCTTGGCCAATGCTTTCAATGACCGGGAAATTTCAGAAATTTCGGTGGCGCGATTCTCCTTAGTGCCCGCTACCTGCATCAGTTGCAGGTAGTCGAGCACGATCAGACCGAGATCGTGTTCTCGCTTGAGACGCCTGGCGCGTGCCCGTACCTCGATGGGTGTGAGCGCCGGTGAATCGTCGATGAAGATCGGGGCGGATGACATTACCGATACCGCGGAATTGATCCGCGACCAGTCTTCGTCTGAGAAACTGCCAGTGCGCAACTTGGTCTGGCTTACGCGGCCCAGGGACGAAATCATGCGAAACGTCAGTTGCTCGGCCGACATTTCCATGCTGAACACGGCCGTTGCAATGCCGGCTCCGATCGCCGCGTTTTCGGCAATATTGAGCGCTAAACTGGTCTTGCCCATCGAGGGCCGCCCGGCGATAACGATAAGATCGCCACCCTGAAAACCGGCTGTCAATTTGTCGAGACCGTCGAATCCCGTTGACACGCCGGTGATATCGCCCGGGGTGCTGTGCAAGGTATCCAGTTTGTCGATCGTTTCCGGCAACAGGTTTTTCAGTGGCAAAAAACCAGAACCGGTCCTCTGACCGCGCTCAGCGATTTCAAATACTCTGCGTTCCGCAACGTCGAGAAGTTCGATCGCACTTCGTCCTTCCGTGCTGTAACCGCTGGTCGCAATTTCGCCGCCAACGCGGATAAGTTGTCGCAGTATGGATCGCTCGCGAACGATTTCAGCATACGCCTTAATGTTGGCCGCGCTTGGAGTGTCTCTGACCAGTCCGCCCAGAAAGGCCAGACCACCGGCATCGTCAAGTTTGCCGTTTTTGTCCAGAACCTCCGACAGCGTCACCACATCAAAAGGGTCGTTTCGATCGGCTAACTCATTGATTGCACGAAAAACAAGGCGGTGATCTTGGCGGTAAAAATCTTCCTCGCGGATAATATCGGCGATATGGTCCCAGGTGCTGTTGTCCAGCATGAGACCGCCGAGGACAGATTGTTCCGCTTCTTCAGAATAAGGGGGAAGTCGCAACGCGTCCGCGGCATCGAACTCGGTAGGTTTTGGTTGCGCTGCGGAGACCATTGAGTAAATTTGTAGTCTATAGTGAAACACGACGGACCGCAGGTCCGTCACAAAAACACCGCCGGCCTTATCTGCCGACTACAGACTATAGACTATAGACTATAGTCTGCGCGCATGTAACGCACTGCTTATTCTTCTTCGCTCTTGACTTCGTCGTTACTTTCGACTTCATCAGGTTCTTCGAGCGCGGCACGTTCGGCGTCCGTCATTTCTTCACCGGCAACAATGACATCGAGCGATACGTTGATGTCGCTGTGCAGGTGTATGTCAACAGTATGGTCACCGACCACTCGGATAGGACCGTCCGACATGCGCACTTCACTGCGTTCCACATGGACACCGGCCTTTTCACACGCCAGTGCGATGTCAACCGGGCCAACGGATCCGAACAATTTGCCCTCGACACCCGCTTTCGCTGTAATGTTTATGGTCTCGAGTGCACTGACCAGCGCGGCTCTGTCTTTGGCCTGCGTCGATTCCTCCGCGGCCTTGCGTTCCAACTCGGCGCGATGTGCCTCCATGCGAGCTATGTTTTCATCCGTCGCCGGCGCAGCTTTACCCTTTGGAATCAGGTAGTTGCGCGCATAGCCCGACTTTACCCGGACCAGGTCACCGATGCCACCAAGGTTCTCGACCTTATCCAGCAATATGACTTGCATAGTTCACCTGCATCAGTTATCAGGAGTGACGATATACGCCATGCGGCCGCAGTCTCACTGTAATCGTTCCTGTAGCGTGCCGGATCAGTGACGGTCGGTATACGGCAGAAGCGCCAGGTACCGGGCGCGCTTGATCGCCGTCGCCAATTGACGTTGATAGTTCGCCTTGGTACCCGTAATACGGCTCGGTACGATCTTGCCCGTCTCCGTGATGTAGTTTTTCAAAGTGTTGAGATCCTTATAGTCGATCTCCTTGACACCGTCAGCGGTAAACCGACAGTACTTGCGTCTGCGAAAAAATCTGGCCATCTTTTAAGTCCTGAGTCTTGAGTCCTGAGTCCCGAGAAAAAGGCGCTAGGCCCTAGGCGCTAAGCCTGCGGCTGTGTCCTGAGTCCCGTGTCCTGAGCATGCGGCGCTGGTAGCGTCGGCCTTGCTTTTCATTTTTTAATTTCCGCTTCCCGCGTCATGGGATGCCTCACTCGGCTTTCTCTGTTTCAGCTGCTTCCGATTGGTCGGCTGCTGTTTTCTCCGCCGCTGCCTCTGCTGCTTTCTCCGCCGGCGCCTCTGCTGCTTTCTCCGCCGGTGCCTCTGCTGCTTTCTCCGCCGGCGCCTCTGCTGCTTTCTCCGCCGGCGCCTCTGCTGCTTTCTCCGCCGGTGCCTCTGCTGCTTTCTCCGCCGGCGCCTCTGCTGCTTTCTCCGCCGGCGCCTCTGCTGCTTTCTCCGCCGGTGCCTCTG
>CAZJFQ010000029.1:22927-26947 GCA_964545335.1 uncultured Gammaproteobacteria bacterium
TGACTGCAGCAGCGTCTCTTGCCTTCACAGGGCTCGGCGCGCGGTACCGGCGACCTTCCTCGCGATCCCGCTCTTTTTCCTTCTCCGCCTCGACGGCCTTGGCCATAGGCGACGGTTCGGTGACGGCTTCATTGCGGCTGATCACGAGGTGCCGCAGCACGGCATCGTTGAACTTAAATGCATCAGTGATCTGGTCAAGCGTCGCCCCGTCACACTCGACATTGAGCAGCAGGTAGTGAGCCTTGTGCACCTTCGCGATTGGAAAAGTCAGCTGGCGGCGGCCCCAGTCTTCCAGACGATGTACCCGGCCACTGCCGGAGTCGATCATCCCCTGGTAACGTTCGAGCATGGCAGGGACTTGCTCGCTCTGGTCAGGGTGGACCAGAAACACGATTTCGTAGTGTCTCATCGAGTCTCCCCGTGGGTTCCAGCCCCCCGTCAGTACGAGGTACTGCGGTGGAGCAAGGAGTTGGCGTCATCAGGCGCCGGATTCTGCCCCGCACATCGCGGGGGCCGGAATAGTACTGGAGCTTGTAAGGGATGGCAAGAATCCGGTTGACAGCGGAGAATTTGCTGGCACAGCGCGAACCTGGTCACTGATATCGTGAGCCGTCGCGATTCACTGCACACCTCTCTGCCGCAGAATTTCGTACAGGCTGACGGCCGCCGTAACGGACACGTTCAAGCTTTCGACAGATCCCACCATGGGTAGACTTACCACTATATCGCAGGTCTCAACGATGAGTCGTCCGAGCCCTTTACCTTCTGAGCCTATGACCACTGCGATCGACCCGGTCAGGTCGGCGGAGTGGATCGAAGATCCCGCATCGGAATTCAGAGCAACCGTGGTTACTCCGTGCTTTTTGATGGTTTCTATCGTCCTTGCCAGGTTGGTGACCGTAATGAACGGCACTGATTCGGCTGCGCCACTGGCAACCTTTCGAACCGCCGGTGTCAATCCGACGGCGCCTTTCTTCGGGACGATGACAGCATCAATACCGCAGGCATCCGCCGTGCGCAGACACGCCCCAAGATTATGGGGATCCTGAATGCCATCCAGAATCAGCAGAAACGGCGGTGAAGCCGGATCATCGAGAATGGCTTCGAGATCAGCTTCGCTGAGTGGGCGAGCGGGTCGTACTGTCGCAACCACGCCCTGATGTACAGATCCATCAGTTAATCGGTCCAGCGTCTTTCGTTCTGCCATAACGACAGCCACCCCGAATTTGTGAGCCAGCTCGAGTATTCCCCGCAACGGGGCATCATTACGTCGCCTCAGGACGGTCAGAGCAAGCACCCTTTCAGGCGACCGCTTCAGGATATGCCGGATGGCATGCAGGCCATAGACATTCTCGGGTTTTGCCATCAGCGCCGCCGCTTGCTGCCGCGTCTGCGTTGTGTGCCCGCTCGCCTGCCGGGCGCAGTAAATATTGCGGGTTCAAAGTCGATTTTCCTGTTCTCCATGTCGACCTTGATCAGCCGCACCCGGATCTGATCGGACAGCTGAAATACCTTGCCAGTGCTGTCGCCAACCAGTCGCCGGCGTGTACTGTCATGATGATAGTAGTCGCTGTCGAGTGACGATACGTGTACCAGACCATCGATCTGCATCGAGGGCAGTTGAACAAACAATCCGAAATCAGTAACGCCCGTGACGATAGCGTCAAACTCCTCGCCGATCTTGTCCAACATGTATTCGCATTTCAGCCAATCCATAGCCTCGCGTGTTGCATCATCGGCACGGCGTTCGCTTTCTGAGCACAACTTGCCAAGACCTTCCATATCCTGGGGGCGATAGTCAAAGTTGCCGGCGCGCCCGCCATCGACGAGGTGATGAATCGCCCTGTGCAACAGGACATCCGGATAGCGTCGAATCGGCGATGTGAAATGCGCGTACAAGGGCAAAGCAAGTCCAAAGTGACCGATGTTGTTTGGCTGATACATCGCCTGTGCCATCGAGCGCAGCAACACAGTTTCGATCAGGATCTCGTCCGGTCGGCCTTTAATCTTGCCCAGAATTTTCGAATAATGCTTTGCTTCCATCCGTTTGACTGGCGGAAGACTAAAACCCAGTGTTGAAAGAAATACACGCAACTCCTCGACATGGTCCGGGTCCGGCGCATCATGAACCCGGTAGAGACCCGGTATTTTGTTGCGCTTGAGAAACCTCGCGGCCTCGACATTGGCGGCTATCATGCATTCTTCGATCAGCCGATGTGCGTCGTTACGTCGATACTCGACAATTCGCTCAATTTTCTCGTCGTCGTCGAATACAAAACGTATTTCCGGAATATCGAGATCGATCGCGCCACGACCTCTCCGTGCCCCCGCAAAAGCGCGATAAACATCGTGGAGGTTTTCAATAGGGGCCAGTACATCATTGAATTGTTTACGTATTTTATGGTTCTTGGCCGAGATTATTGCGTATACCTGACTGTAGGTCAGACGAGCCGATGATTTCATCACAGCCTTGAAAAAACGTGAGCGCGTCACTTTGCCCTGCGGCGACACGAACATCTCGCAGGCAATGCACAATCGGTCAACCATCGGATTAAGCGAACACAAACCGTTCGACAGTTCCTCCGGCAACATGGGGATCACGCGGTTCGGGAAATAGACCGACGTGCCACGTCTGCGTGCTTCCACGTCGAGCGCAGATCCGTTCGTTACGTAGTGCGCGACATCGGCAATCGCTACGATAAGTCGCCAGCCCTGGCCTCGTTTCTCGCAATAGACGGCATCATCAAAATCCCGTGCGTCGGCGCCATCGATAGTCACCAGTGGCAAATCGCGCAGATCCTCCCGACCGCGCTTTGAAGCCTGTGTGACGGTACGGCCAAAGTCTTTTGCTTCCTGTTTTACTTTCCGCGGCCACTTCCAGGGAAGACTGTGGGCGCGCACCGCGATATCAGTTTCCATTCCCGGGTCGTCGTCATTGCCGAGAATCTCGACAACGTGCCCTACGGATTGTGCTTCATACGACGGTGGCTCAACAATTTTTGCAATGACGATCTGTCCAGGTCGCGCACGCAAAGTCTGTCGTGCCGGGATGATGATGTGTTGTGCAAACCTCGGGTTGTCGGGAATGACAAATGCGATGCCGCTTTCCCGGTGAAAACGCCCTACGAGTTCTGTTGTCGAACGCTCGAGGATTTCCACCAGTGATCCGTCCGGTCGACCGCGTCTATCGTGGCTCCTGATTCGGACCGCGACGCGATCACCATGCATGACCTCTCGCATCTGGCGTGGACCCAGGTAGATATCATCCGTCCCTTCATCTGGCCGGACAAAACCGAAGCCGTCGCGATGACCGATGACTGTTCCTGTGATCACCGGAATCCGCTTCATCAGACAATATTCCTTGCGGCGGTTGACGATGATCTGGCCGTCCCGGGTCATCGCCTTGAGACGTTTGCTGAGCGCCTGCCGGTCGCGGTGACGTTTCAGGCCGAGCTGGTCCGCGAGATCCGGCAGGCTGACAGGCACGCCCAGCTTTTCCAAATGCTCGAGGATGAACTCCCGGCTGGGAATCGGGTGCTGGTAGCGTCCGGCTTCACGCCGCGCCTTCGGATCGGCACGCCGCCAGTCCTTCTTTTTAACCATTATTATTGCTGCCGTTGGGGCGGAGCGCCTTGTGGGAGGGCCTTTGACTTAGAATTATACTCTGGTTAAAGTGCGCGCCTCGCCTGAAGCCCTTGATTTATGGGCCTTATTGGCCGAGGCAGCGGCTTCAGGTGTATGTGGGGGCGAATAGCTCAAGGTTCAACCGCTGCAACAACAATCGATTGCCCAGATGGCGGAACTGGTAGACGCGCAGGCTTCAGGTGTCTGTATCCGTAAGGATGTGGGAGTTCGACTCTCCCTCTGGGCACCATCTAAAGGCTCGAGTCCTGCGACCTGAGTCTTGAGATGGCGGCCGCTGATGCGGTCGTTGTCTTATCGCTGTGGGCAGTATGATCCGGGGGTCGTCATCCGGAGAACAGATAGGACAGCCTGACAAAGAGTCTCGGGTCGCGGTTG
>CAZJFQ010000030.1:0-17089 GCA_964545335.1 uncultured Gammaproteobacteria bacterium
CGTGCGAATTCCGGATCGAGCTTGATTGCCTGTTCCAGTAGTTCAATGCTCTTGATTAGCCGCTCGCCACCTCGCAGTTGCCACAAATGACGGCCCTGAAGGTAGAGCTGGTAGGCTTCGAGGTTGTCAGTCGGTTGCGCGCTGATCCGCTCGGCGGCATCTCCTGCCCCCAACGCAATCTTGAGGGCTTGCACGATATTGCCGGCGATTTCTTCCTGGATGGCGAAAATGTCCTCCAGCTCCCGGTCGTAGGTATCCGACCAGAGATGGGTGTCCGACTTGACGTCGATCAACTGCGCCGTGATGCGAACGGTTGTTCCTGCCTTGCGGACACTGCCTTCTAAAATGTGATCGACGTTCAAGTGCTCGGCGATCTCCGGGACGGAAGCGTTTCTGTCTTTGAACGCAAACGACGATGTTCGGGACGAGACACGCAATCCTTCGACCCGCACCAGCACATTTAGAAGTTCCTCGGCAATGCCGTCGGAGAAATACTCGTTCTCGGGGTCCGCACTCATGTTTACGAACGGAAGGACGGCGATGGTCTTCAGGCCATCGTCGCGAGCGTCCAGTCTTGCGGTCTCGACAATGGTCTTATCGCCCGTGAAATGAAGAGTAACGGAAACACCGAGAGCCAACACCAGGAGTCCGATGATCATAAAATCGAGCTTGCGACCGGTATGGTGAGTAACAGATTGACTGCGATCGACGTCTTTTTCGCGCTTCAATCCTTCGGAAGTCAGCTCGAAAGCCCAGGCAAAGATAAGTGCCAGCGGAAACCCCAGGATAATAAGCGCTGTAAATGCTCTCAATACCCAGTCCGGCACCAGCAGCGTCGGCAGCAACACCGATGCAATCTCG
This sequence comes from uncultured Gammaproteobacteria bacterium, assembly GCA_964545335.1. Taxonomy (GTDB): domain Bacteria; phylum Pseudomonadota; class Gammaproteobacteria; order Steroidobacterales; family CAZJFQ01; genus CAZJFQ01. Next base: position 862 of record CAZJFQ010000030.1, read on the forward strand.
ACCAGTATCCACGCCGTGACGCCATAGGCCACAGCGACGCGAATAACATTGCGACGGCGGAGTTCTCCGACGAAGGACTTCATTACCACTAGTCGCACTCGAAGTCGTCGGTGCCAACAGGCTGGCACACATCGGGCCAGCCGGCCTCACGCCAGTACACTGGGAATCCGAATGAATCAACGAGGGGCTTGAACCTCTCGTGTTGCCTGAATGCGTGTGAATCCGGATCCCATAGAAATGACAGCCACGTCGGGTTTTCTGCTGCGACAACCTCAAAGCTATCGTAAGCCAAGTCAAGTTCGCCAAGATCCCGATAATGCCAGAACACCTCCATCAGCGGATCGCGTTCCCGCGCTGCATGGACAGCTTGCAGCGCCTCGTCGCGTTTTGACGGATCTCTCAATCCAGCGATGACGGCTGCCACATGGGATGCGTCGTCCCCGTCCAGGGAATACATTTTCTCCCAGGCATCAAGCGCCTTGTCAAACTCTTTGCGTTGCACGTGATACAAGGCCAAGGTACCGTACGCACCGGAGCGAGTTGTCAACTCGTTGGATCGAAGCGCACTCTCATAGGCTTGCTGATTGTCGCCGTTAATAAAATAGGTGTAGGCAAGCCAGCCGATCATCAAATACGAAGTCGGCTCCAGCTCCACGGCTTTCTCGAATGCGGCAACAGCATCGCCGATACGACCGATCTGGGAATACATGATCCCGAGCCAGAAATGGCCAATCGCACCCCGTGGCTGCAGCGCAATGGAACTTCTATAAGATTCCTCGGCCTCGGCCCACCTGAACTGATGATCCTGAATCAAACCCAGGACCGCGTGGGGTTCCGCCAGCGTGCCATCAAGTTCTATCGCCTTAAGCGCCGCTTCCTCGGCCATCTGGAAGACGACATCGGGCGGCTCTTCGTTAGCCTCGTTGCTAACAGAAACAGCGTAAGCAGCCGCCATGTTCGAGTAGGCCCGGGCAAATGCAGGATCTCTGTTGATCGCCTGTTGAAACAACCGGATACTCTGACGAATATTTTCGATGCCCCGTTGTTGCCACAGGTACCGGCCACGAAGGTACATCTGATATGCCTCGAGATCATCCGTCGGATTCTGAGCGTGTGCAATCGTTGCTTTTTCTTCAGTTCCTAATGCAACCTTCAAAGCGTCAACTATGCTCTTGGCAATCTCTTCCTGGATAACAAAGATGTCCTCGAGTTCGCGATCATAGCTAGCGGACCAGAGATGTTTGTCTGACTGCACGTCGATGAGCTGTGCTGTGATGCGAACCGTGTTGCCGGCTTTACGGACACTGCCTTCAAGAACGTGATCCACACCAAGTCGATCTGCGATTTCCGGAATCGGTGTGTCCTTGCCCTTAAACGCAAAGGACGACGTTCTCGATGAAACCTCAAGACCCTGTACCTTGACCAGAACGTTGAGCAATTCTTCCGCAATGCCGTCCGAAAAGTATTCGTTCTCTTTGTCAGAACTCATATTGACGAACGGCAACACGGCAATGGATTTGAGTGTTGATTTAACGGCGCCATCAGCGCCCTCGTCCACCGAAACGCGTGTGCCGGTGAGATTAATCGTGACGGATATGCCCAGGGCGATAACCAGCAGGCCAATGATCGTAAAATCGAGCTTCCTGCCGGTCTTCGGTGTGATCGACTGATCGAGCGGTACATCCTCCGATCGCATCAGGCCTGCGGAAGTCATTTCGAAGGCCCAGGCAAAAATCAGGGCCAGAGGAAATCCCAGGACGACGATCAGGGCAAAAATCCGGAAAACCCAGTCCGGCGCGCCGAAAGCTGGCATCAACACCGACGACGCCTCGATCAGGATCCAGCCGACGACGAGATAGGCCACGCCCACCTTGACGACGTTGCGCCGCTTGAGCTCGCCAAAAAAGTGATTGATTCCGGAGGCCACGGGGGTCCGTTTTGGTCTTATCCGGCCGTGATTCTACCGCACCGCCGGGCTGCTGACGCGCGCCGGATGAAATATGTAAGGGGCGCCCGGGAACCGACATCGCCACAGCCTGCAACCGGCTGCACTCTTCAGTCGTCGGTCTTAAAAGTGCGGTTGCCGACGATCAGAAAATAGACCGCGATGAGTGTCAGGTTGACCTGGTATTCCATGCCGAAAGGGTGAGCTTCATTGGCCACGAAACTCCATTTTGGCCAGTGGAAAACGACGATGGCGCCGATCAGGATCGGGATCATCGCCAGCGCCGACAGTCTCGTGATGACCTCTTTCGAGAGGCCGCCGACGATGATGCCGACACCCACGCTGATTTCAGCGAATGTCACCAGCCACGCCACGACGACGGGCATATCGAGTATTTGTGCAAAACCAGCGACATCCGGTAGCTTACCGATGCCGTGATACACAAAAACACTGGCCAGCACGATGCGCAAAAGCCAGTGTGCGATCGGTGCGAACTTTGCTAGCGATTCCATGGACAACTCCTGCTTATCAGTACATAGCCAGGCAAGGTCATATCAGCTGGCCGACCAACAGTTTCGTTTTGGCTCGCGGCTGATCTTCAGACCACTTCGTAGTCATAGCAATGACGCGGCGTCACTCACCTCCTGCCAGAGATCATCCGCATAGCTTCTCAGAACATATACGTCAAACGTCTGTTTGCTTTCATGATGCAGGAGTATTTGAAAGTGGTTGTACGTCGTCTGCGCAGAGGTTCGCGGCGGCAGATCGTTTTCAATATCAATCGGGCATCCTGCTGATAACAGCTCGATCGCTTTTTCTCCTTCGATCCGGAACTGGCAGCGACTGTCCGACATATCCGCCGTTGCGCAGCCTTTCAGCTCCGGAATCGCATCCAGCGAACTTCCCGGCTGCCTGATCAGCCAACTATTGGGCCCGAACCAGAATATTCGAACCTTGACATTGCCAGTGACTTTGCCGGGTTTCAGAGGCACAGACGTCGAGAACGCCGATTTGATGGCGCGGGTTGCTCCCTGACGGCTGCCGCGCGTCGCTATATATATGAGTGAAAAATCGGTCACCTCGGTCAACGTGAGGCCGTCAAATTTTTCCTGTCGCTTTTCGTTGTCGGTCACTTTGAGACTCTAGGCGCTAGGCGCTAGCTCCGAGTTTTGCAGTGTTCTGCCGCATGCTGTGGTTCTCAGGACTCAGGACTCAGGACTCAGGATTCAGGACCAAAATGTTACATCTTTAGACGTTCACCATCCGGATCAAAAAAGCAGGGACGCGTTACGCGAACGGCGACGGGTTTTCGGCCACGCAATGGGTCAACGACATAGACAACATCGCTGAGGCGATTGCGACCGCCATTCAGCATGGCCAGGGCAATCGGCTTTCCAAGTACGGGACTGAAAGCCGCTGAACTGACAAAACCCTCTGCAATGCCGGTGCGCGCTGATGAATTCAGAATCTGCCCGCCGATTCCGAGCGGGCTTTTGCCATTCAGCGGTTCCAGGCCGACGAGCTGCGGCCGGCCCGGCTCGTGCAACGCTGGCCGGCCCAGTCCCCATTTGCCGACAAAGTCCTTGGCCAGGCTGATCATGCTGCCGTAGCCGACGTCGTATGGTGTTACACGTCCGTCCACTTCGGCGCCTACGCCGATATAGCCCTTCTCGATCCGCAGGATCTCGAGCGCGTCCATGCCGTAAGGGACAACATCAAACTCTTCGCCTGCCTGAGTCAATTCGTCCCAGAGCCGGGCGCCACTGCGTGCTGGTACATAAACTTCATAGGCTAGTTCCCCGGAGAAACTGACGCGTACGATCCCCGCCGGTGCGCCGGCGACAATGCCATCGGCGAATGACATATGTGGCGATATGTCAGACGACAGATCCGCCTCTTTAGTGATCTTCTGCAACAGTGCCCGACTGTTGGGGCCGGCGATCGCGACGGCCGCCCATTGATCAGTAACGGGAATCAGGTTGGCGTCGAGATCTGGCCAGACCACATCGAGCCAGTATTCGAAATGCTGCCGGACGGTCTCCGCATTACCAGTAGTGGTCGTTATAAAAAAGTGATTCTCACCAAGACGTGTGACGGTGCCGTCATCGAAGATCATTCCATCTTCACGCAACATCATTGCATACCGTGATCGGTCCACGGCAAGCTGATTGAAATCATTGATGTAAATTCGATTCAGAAAATCGAGCGCGTCGGCTCCCTGTAACTCAAACTTGCCGAGGGTGGATATATCTGTGATACCGACACTCCGGCGTACCGCGTTTGCTTCGATCTCAGCAGCAACATGCGATGAGTCACCATGGGCACGGTAATATTGCGGGCGTTCCCAGTGTCCGTTTGGTGCAAATCTCGCCTGCAATGCTTCATGCTGCGCGTACATTGGTGACCGGCGAACCGGTTCGATGTGTTTGCCTATTCGACGACCTGCAAGAGCGCCGAGGGATACGGGTGTATACGGTGGCCGGAAAGTCGTGGTGCCCATGCTGGCAACGGGTTTCTCAAGATACTCTGCCAATACACCCATAGCGATAACATTGGACGTCTTTCCCTGGTCCGTCCCCATTCCCAGGGTGGTATAGCGTTTCAAGTGTTCAATGGAGTCGTAGCCTTCGCGATGCGCCAGCGCAACGTCACGCAGCGTTACATCGTTCTGGATGTCTATAAAACATTTTGCCCTGCCTGTATCCGGTGGCACTGCCCAGTGAGGTTCCACTGTTGCCGCGGACAACTCGACGAGGGAACTTTCGGGCACGGCCAGCTTGTTATCGGTCTTCAGGCCACAAGCCCGGGCCGCCTCAAGGCCGGCATTGAGGCCGTCCAGAAGGCATTCCTTGAGGCGGAACCGGCCGGCTGCTGCACCGGCAGATCGCTCCGCCTGCTTTGAATTTCCCGGCAAAAAGCAGTGCAAGGTATCGTCGTAGAGCGGACGACCGCCTGATTGTGCATGCAGATGAACTGTCGGTGACCAACCACCGGAGACGCACAGCAAATCACAACGAATCTTGCGGCGCTTGCCGATAAATCCCGGTGAATAAAGCGCAATCTCGGCGCCGTGCAGTGTACGACGCCCGAGCGCACGGCGAATTATGGAACCCGACAGCAAATCGATATCACGCCCCTTCATCGCGCTCGTTAATTCAGTGCCCGGTTCAGCTCGCACGTCCACGACTGCGTGTACTTCTACTCCGGCATCCTGAAGATCGATAGCCGTTCGGTACGCGCTGTCATTATTGGTAAAAATAACGGCGCGTTTTCCAGGCCTTACAGCAAACTGATTAACGTATCCGCGCGCCGCCGCAGCAAGCATGACACCCGGGCGGTCGTTGTTTGGAAAAGCGATCGGGCGCTCAATGGCTCCGGTCGCCAGCACGACCTGCCTGGCCCTGACTCGCCACAAGCGCTCCGCCGTTTCACCTGCCGATTGCTCGATCAGTGCGACGAGATTGTGATCGTAATAACCAAATGCCGTTGTTGACGACAAAACAGTGACGTTTTCGCGTTCAGCGAGTTCGGAAACGGTCTGCTCCGCCCATTGATGACCGGGCAAGCCGTCGATAATCAGGCGTTCCCTTCGCAGCCAGCCGCCCGGCGCAGGTGCGTCGTCGACCAACAAAACTTTTGCATTGGAGTTTGCGGCTGCCAGCGCAGCAGCAAGTCCGGCCGAGCCTGCACCAACGATAAGTACATCACAATGAGCAAAACGCTGATCATAGTTGCTCGTGTCCGGGTCCACCGGTCCTCTGCCCATTCCCGCCGCATGACGTATCAGCTTTTCGTAATAGGGCCAGAAACGACGCGGCGCCATGAATGTCTTGTAGTAAAAACCGGCAGCCAGCAGCGAGTTGAGATGATCGTTGACGGACAACAGGTCAATCTCGGTCGTTGGCCAGCGGTTCTGACTGGTTGCAATCAGCCCGTCACATAACTGCACCTGCGTCGCCTTAGTGTTGGGCTCGCCACCGGTTGCCGAGCCCAGATGAACAAGCGCGCCTGGTTCTTCCGGCCCGATAGAGAAAATGCCTCGTGGGCGGTGATATTTGAAACTGCGGCCTATCAGCCGGACGCCACTGGCGAGCAGTGCCGACGCCAATGTGTCACCGTCGTAGCCTTGATAGCTGTCGCCATCAAACGTGAAACTCAGTTGCCGGGCGCGATCGACCAGGCCGCCGGAGGGGTTTCGGAAAAACTGTGTCACGATTTGTCTGTTTTCGGTTGCTTGTCGCCGCGAACCGTATCCTGCACTTCGTGTGTCAGATTGTGGCGAACGATTTTCAGCCAGCCGCGACAACCGTGTGTGTGTTGCCACAACTCAACATGATTACCGATCAGATTCGATCGGATATAAATGCGGTCGTACGGGTCACTGCCCGCTTGCCGGGCCGATGGAATACCTTCCTCATCACAGTAATAGCTGAATTCGCTGTGTGGCCGGTCACCGCACCAGGGGCAGGTAAATTTCTGCATCGTTCGCCTTACTGCAGCTGTGGCATTGGTCCCGTTCCGAATTCACTCAGCGTCTTACCGATCCGGAACCGCTCGAGGTTGTACGCATCGATCAGCGCTGGCCGCAACTCCGTCGCCAGCATTTCAGCGAAAGCCCAGCCGGATGCCGGTATCGCTTTGAAGCCCCCGTAGTTCCAGCCGCCGTTGAGATAAAGTCCCTCGACCGGCGTAAAGTCGATAAGCGGGCTGCCATCCATGGTCATATCGACGATGCCTGCCCAGGTTCTCAAGACCCGGAGGCGGCCGAAAGACGGAAAAAGAGTCAGTGTTGAGGAAGCCACATCTTCAATACGGGGCAGGTTGCCGCGCTGCGAGTAACTCGGATAGTGATCGAGATCGCCGCCCATCAGGATCTCGCCTTTGTCCGTCTGGCTGACGTATATGTGGCTGGCGCCGGACAGTACGACCTGATCGAGCATAGGTTTGACAGACTCCGTAACCATGGCCTGCAACAGGTGTGTTTCGACAGGTAGTTTGAGCCCGGCCAGGGCCGCAACCTGACTCGTGTGCCCCGCCACAACAATGGCAGCCTTTTCGCCGACCACCGGACCGCGTGTCGTTTCGAGACGATTTACGCGGCCTTTCTTAATTTCGATGCCGGTCACCTCGCAGTTCTGCACGATGTCAACGCCGAGCGCATCCGCCGCACGCGCATAACCCCACGCGACAGCATCATGACGCACAACACCGGCTCGTGGTTGTACCAGTGCACCGTACACGGGGTATCTTGTATCGGCGCTGCAATCCAGCAGCGGGATTGCTTTTCTGACTTCATCCGTCGTCCAAAGCTCGGCGTCGACACCACGAACCCGCATCGCGTTTCCGAGCCGCGCGAAATGGTTCAGCTGATCGTCGCTATGGGCCAGGTAAACCGTACTGCGCCGGCTGAACATCAGATTGAAATTCAGCTCCTGGCTCAGGTTTTCCCAGAGCTTTAGAGAAAATTCGTAGAACCTGCCGTTTTCTTCTAGCAGATAGTCCGAGCGGACGATTTGCGTATTGCGTCCGACGTTGCCCATGCCGATCCAGCCTTTCTCGAGGACGGCCACATCGGTAATCCCGTGATTTTTTGCCAGGTAATACGCAGTCGCAAGCCCGTGCCCGCCGCCGCCTATAATGAGTACTTCGTAGGCCTTGCGAGGACCAATATCGCGCCAGGCGCGCGGCCACCGGCGGTTGCCCCGGACGGCATGTCGAACCAGATTGAATGCGGAATATTTTTGCATGGCCGGGGACGATGGAATCGCTGGCGTAGAGTACTGGCAGGTTATCGGCCGAAGCAAGCATTCACTGACAGGGAAACTCTGAACTTATTGCCGGCCCCAAAGACAAACCGAATACTGCATTAACAAGGAAAAGCCGCCGCAAGCAGGACCGGATGATCACTGGAAAGACAAATACGAGGATAAGACAATGGAAATACGGAAGCATCTTGCGCAGTGCATCGGGCCAACGGTCTTGCTGGCCCTGGCAGTTCCGGCATCACTGGCCGGACCGGCCAATGAAGTGACCCGATCAGAACTCACCACAACTCGCGGCACGAATTTCAGTATTTACACCGCTGGTCCGGAAGCAGCACGGGCGGGTGTACTTGTCGTTCACGACTGGTTTGGTGTAACGGAATTCACTAGAAAGGCTGTAGCTCGCCTCGGGCAGCTTGGTTACCGCGCGGTCGCAGTGGATCTGTATGACGATCGGTCCGCGACCAAACATCCGGACGCCTACAAGCTGATGCAGTCTGTCGATAAGGCCGATGCCAGGGACAAGCTACGCACGGCGTTGCAATACCTCAAAGAAAACCAGGAACAAATCGCTACATTTGGATTCAGTATGGGCAGCACGTTTGCCCTGCAGACAAACCTCAATGATCCCAAGGCTGTTGCAGCCACTGTCATCTGGTACGGCGCTACGGTCAACGACCGAGTTCAACTGGGCGAACTCGAAAGTCCGGTCCTGGTCGTGTACGGGTCGCGGGATGGGAACGCGGCGGAACAAGCGGCTGCGTTTTCGAAATTGACGGACGAGTTGAACAAATCTGCAGAAATCTACATCTACCCGGGCGCGAAGCACGCTTTTGCTCAACCGCTTTTCAATGGTGGGAGGAGCTACGACCCCGATGCGACGCGGGCGGCCTGGAACCTGACTGAGGATTTTCTCAACCGGACACTGTCGAGAAACTGAATTCGGCAGATCCGCGGAGACTGTTAATTCCCAAGCAGGTGCTGTTGCAGGAACATCACTACTGCCTGCTGATATAAATCACGGTTCTCTTTTTTGCGAAAACCGTGACCTTCGTTGAGTGCATTCATGTACCAGACCTGGTGACCACGAGCACGAACAGTATTGACGATCTGCTCTGATTCAGTAACAGGTACGCGGGGATCGTTTTGCCCCTGTGCAACGAACAGCGGAATTGTTATCCGATCCGCGTTATTGTTTGGGCTGATCAGGTTTAGGTGCGCGCGCATCTGCGGATCGCGTTCATCACCGTATTCGACCCGCCTGAGGTCACGCCGATAGTCCTGGGTGTTTTCTAGGAACGTCACGAAGTTCGAGATGCCGACGATTTCGACCGCCGCTTTCAACCGTGGGCTGTAATTGGTAGCGCTCGCCAGGGACATGTAACCACCGTAGCTGCCTCCATAGACAGCAACCCGACCCTGATCCAGGTCATCCTGCGTTGCGATCCAGTCGAGCAACGCACCGATATCCCGCACCGAGTTTTCCCGGTTGAAGCCGTTATCGAGTGCAACATAGGTCTTGCCGTAGCCCTCAGATCCCCGGACATTCGGCGCAATCACGGCGACGCCAAGTTTAGCTATCCAGAGCTGGAACGTACTGCTGAACTGTGGGCGGTACTGGCTCTCCGGGCCACCATGTATGTAAATGATGACCGGAAACGGTCCGTCACCTACGGGTTTGTACACGTATCCCGGGATACGGCGGGTTCGACCGTCGACTTCATCGAAAGTCGGAAAGTCGATGAGTTCGGGTTCGACAAAGGTATCGGTATTGATTCCACCCACTTCGCTGAATGTCCAGCGGTTCAGGTCGCGAGCATTTGTCGCACGACCGCCCAGTTCCAGTACATAAGTGTCGGACGGTGTTTGCGGCGTGTTGACCGAGAATGCCAGTCGGCGACCGTTCGGGCTGAACAGCATTTTGCCGATGACGCCTTGCGGCGCACTGCTGATATGGTTTGTAGACAGGTCGTCGGTGTCGAAGAGATATAACCGACTTATACCGTTGCGGTTAACGACAAACGCGCCGCGCGATCGATCGTAGTTGAGTTGGGCGTCCTCGATATCCCACTCTATATCTCCGGAAACATAAACCGGTTCGCTAAACCGATGCAGAGTCCGCCTGGCCAGCTTCATGAACTCCCCGTCGGCGTCGGTAAGGTAAAAGAAGTTTTCACCCGTCTCGTCGAAGCCAGCAGGAAAGTTTCTCGAAGGAAATGTCTCACTACCGGCGAGACGCAGCATTTCACCGGATTCAAGGGTCAACACGTGTATCCGTGAGTCCGTACTGCTGATGTACTGTCCGATCAGGAGCCGCGTATTGTCCAGCGACCAGTCAGCCGCATACCAGTATGCGCCGTCAGGAGCTTCAACCATGATGCGGGCGCCGCCCAGGTCATCCGGGTTCATCACCCAGATGTCGTTCGATTGGCCATTGCGACGCGTACTCTGGTAGGCAAGCTGGGTTCCGTTGTTGCTCCACAACATGTCCTGATTTCGCGACACCCCGTCCGTGACCATGCGATGCGTGCCAGTGTCCGGGTCAAACAAAAATATCTGGCCGAATTCGTTACCGCCGGCGTCCATCGTAAATGCCAGGCGATCAGACAGCATTTGCCGGGCGACTTCCCGGATGGGCTCATCCTCGAAGGTCATCTGATATCGCGCGCCACCGGCACGGTCGACACGATGAAGCTGGGATACCTGGCCAAACCGGGTGGTGACGTAGATCGCGTCGCTATCCAGGGTCCAGGCACGCAACGAAGCACTGCGCGTATTCTGATAGCGACGCAGGTCGTCTTTCAGCTCCTGAGGTATTTCCGGAATATCTTCGAGGATGACATTGCCGTTATTGGTCGTTCGCTGATCCACGGCGTGGGCAACGCCCGATACCAGCAGGCCGGTTCCCAGGAGACACAGCGAGCGAGCAAAAAGATTCATCGATGAGGTACTTCCTGGCGTCAGTCGTTGAGGTGCCGATATTTTATAGGAAGTCTGTCGAGTCGAATAGCGACAGACATCCGGTCCTATGACATCCGATCTGCCACGTCCGGGTACCCGGCGCGGGATTTCATGCTCTCGAGATTCTCCTGTGCCTCCCGGAACTTGCGATCTATCTGATCACCTTGGGTGACAGGCTGATAGCGTACTGGTCTTTCGGTCGATACAAACTCGGGCAACGGTTCGAGCACCGTGTCACCGTCCACGGCACAGAACATGATAAGCGAGCTGCGCTCCCACGGTGTATTGGGAACACGATGCGACGTCGCGGTCAGCAGGCCATTAGTCCAGATCTCGAGCGCATCGTCCAGGATGACGAGCAACTGGTCACGACGGACCGGCACCTGGAGCCAGTCACCTGTCAGGTCTCTGACCTGTAGACCCGTTGCGGTCTGGTGCATCAGCGTGAAACACTCAAAGTCCGTGTGCGCACTGATGCCGACGTTTATCTTATCCATCGGGGCATTATTAGCCGGATAACGAATCAGCCGCATTGTCGAACGTGACTGTTCTGTTCGATACCGGGAAAACCGATCAGACGGCAGGTCGAGCATCCGGGCAATCGCGGTAAACAGACCGTCCGCCGTCTTCTCGAATGTAAGAAATGCTGTCTGAACGTTTTCTTTGAAACCCGGGAGTATCGGCCAGTGATTGGGGCCGGTGCGTGCCGCTTCATTCAATTCATCAATGTCGGGACCGAGATCAAAGGACTCCAGGAACGAGACGGTGCCCGGCTCGTAAGCCGGCTCTTCGTTCAGGGGCCACCAGCCGCGCCCGATGGGCGACTGACTCGCGTGAATTGCCCGTTTGATCGAATCGTCTTCCATATCATGGAAACGGTGTGATTCGCGGTACAACGAGCTGAGAGTTTCGTCGCTGACGGGCGAATTCTTCAGAAAGAAGAATCCCGTTTCTATGCACGCTTCGTGCAATCTTTGCAGTTCGCCCGATGTTGCCAGTGCTGAGAAATCGACTTCCGGAATTTCGTCGGGGACAGCGAGACGAACACCAAACAAACCGGTTTGTTGTTTACTATTCACTGTTCAATATGTCAGTTACCAGTCGATCGATTCCCGGTAGCGAAAAAAACCACCGGTAGGCCCGTCATCGGACAATGTTGCCGCCCACACAATGCCTTCCGCCGCTTCCTCTACTGAAACCGGGGCTTCTTCTCCGCCCATTTCGGTCTGCACCCAGCCCGGACAAACGGAGTTTACTTTGACGTTACAGTCGCCGGCTTCGGCGGCAACAATGCGCGTCAATGCGTTGAGAGCGGTCTTCGAGACGCGATACGCCGGCTGAAATCCTTCCATGTCAGTCAATGCTCCCCAGCCCGAGGATATGTTGACGACCCGGCCGTATCCCCGTTCGATCATCACCGGGATAAATTCGCGGCACATACGCATGGCACCGTAAAAATTTACGGCCATGGTCTGACGGAACGAGTCGGGTGCGGGGCTGAAAACGCTGGCACCTTGGTCGAGAAGCACCCCGGCGTTGTTGATCAGGATATCAGCGCCGCCAAACCGCTTTTCTATGTCCTTTCTCAAAGCCGATACGCTGTCATCACTGGTAACGTCCAGTTCGACCGCTTCCGTATCCAACCCGTCGAGGGTCAGGGCTGCGACTGCTTTCGTTCCTTTGCTGGCCTCGCGACTGCCGAGAAGGACCCGCACTCCCTGACCGGCGAGGTGCCGGCACACAGCCAAACCAATGCCACGATTGGCTCCGGTAACAACGGCAACTTTGGGATCACCGCTCATGCCATCAGTCTACAGCGAATGAGCAGACGGCTACAGATCAACAGGCCGCGCGCAAAAAAAACGGCCGGCAAACGCCGGCCGCAACCTTGCCATTTCCCGGGGTCTCGAGATCCCGGGAGCTCTCATTAATCCTGGCTGTCAAGCTGCTCCAGTCGCTTCTCGTGATGCTCCCGCATTTTCTCTCGCATACCGGCTTTCATTTCTGCGGCTTTCGCCTGCTGCTCGAGCGTCAGCACACTGTACACTCTGACTCGAACATCACTGGTGAGGAGCACCATCTCGCGGGCCAGATCGGCACTCGCCTGGCTGACCTCCGCAACCACTGTGCTGTACGCCGGATCGTTCGGCGATATCTCCATCAGTTGGAAACGCAGCTCGTGCATCGATTGTCCGAGTTCTTTGAGTTTTGGTTTTGCGGTCTGGACGATTTCTTCAATCTGCTCCCGCTGTTCCGGCGCAAGATCGAGTTTATCTGCCATTCTGTTTAGCATATGAAGCCCAAAATCATGGCCGCCCCCCCGGAACATCGACGGTCCGTAGCCACCATGCCCGCCGTGACGATCGCCGCCGGCGAACGCTGCACTGAAACCGATGGTTGCGGCCAGAATCCCCGCCACAGCTATCGCTGCAATTGATTTCGTGTTCATGTACGTCTCCTGTTGCGCCTGATCCCTGGCAAAGTGGACGCAGCCAGATCAGAAAGCGTTATTAATCGAATGATTGAAATTCTAAAGCCTCTAACAACAAGGTGGGTCAGGCAATTGCAAAGAAGTGTTAAGAGTGAACGCTCAGATTGACAATTCCCGACGCTGACTCTTGTACGACTGTGGCAGAATTAGATGTAGCTATGGCCGGGTATTTATGAATTGACTGGTAAGCCAAAACTGTTGATCGTCGACGACGATGTCGAGCTGTGCACCATGCTTACGGAATACCTGTCGCCTGAGGGTTTCGAGATCGACTCGGTACACGATGGTGAATCCGGTGTTGCCCGAATCCTTGAGGCTATTCATGACCTGGTCGTGCTCGATGTCATGTTGCCAAAACTCAATGGCTTCGAGGTTCTCAAGAGAGTGCGCCGGAGTTCTGCTGTTCCGGTCATCATGCTCACGGCTCGCGGCGATGATGTCGATCGAATCGTCGGCCTCGAGGTTGGCGCTGACGACTACCTGGCCAAACCATTCAATCCGCGTGAGTTGGTCGCACGATTGCGGGCCATTCTTCGGCGTACCCGAGATGTTGCTGTCAGAAAATCCGCGCCTGCGCTCAGCGTCGGCCGCATCATCCTCAAGACCGGAACAATACAGGTAGAAGTCGATGGCCAGGCGGTGAAAGTTACGGGAGCGGAGTTTCGTGTTCTCGAAACCCTGATGAAATCAGCCGGGCAGGTCGTATCCCGGGGCACGCTGACAGAGCAGGCACTGGGGCGAAAGCTGACGCTCTACGACCGCAGCGTCGATACGCATGTCAGTAATCTTCGGCGGAAGCTGGGCCAGGCCGGGCTCGACTCAATGGTAATAAAAAATGTGCGTGGCGCCGGCTACATTCTCACGGTGCCAGAAATTGACGGCGGGGAAGCATGAGGACTCTGTTCCTGCGAATTTTCTTATCGTTTTGGCTGGCGATGATCCTGATCGTCGGTATCACTGTCACTGTAGTAGTCACGGATGCGGATCGGCGACTTGGTGAGTTGGAAGGGTTCGATGCACCGACGCTGATTCAGGAGGCATCGCGAACCCTGGAGGAGGATGGAGAAGACGGTCTGCGCGAGTGGCTGGAAGATAATACGGATGAGATTACGGGTATCCTCCTTTTCATTGTCGACGACCAGGGTGACGAACTGCTTGGCCGCGAGCTGCCCCCGGATCTGATGCGCCGGCTCAGCCACCGGGACGCCCGGCGGATGCATTTGCCCCGAAACTACCGGCCACCACGTTTCATGCCACGTTTTGTCGGTCCTGACGGTCGCGAATACACGGTACTTTTGGCTCCGAACCGGCCCGGACCTTTCGGGTTCCAAGGGTTTGGCCATTTTCGACTGGTTGTCTTTTCCATCGCACTGGTTGTCAGTGCAGTGATGTGCTTTTTCCTGGCCCGATATCTCAGTCGGCCGGTAGGATTCCTGCAAACGGCAACACACGAGCTGGCCCGGGGCAACCTGGACGCGCGGGTTGGTAAAAAGATCGGCCAACGGCGTGACGAGCTGGGTGTACTGGCTCGTGACTTTGACGAGATGGCAGAGCAGTTGCGAAATCTCATCACCGCGAGGCAGCAGCTGCTCCGGGATATTTCGCACGAGTTGCGATCTCCCCTGACACGGCTGCGGCTTGCGCTCGGTCTGGCTGCGCGGCGGGGCACCGGTGCTGAAAAGGAGCTCAATCGCATAGAAAAGGAAGCGGGGCGACTGGAACAACTAATCGGACAGATATTGAATCTTTCCCGCCTTGACGCAGGTAATGACCAATTGCGCCGGGAATCGATCGACTTGTCGGCATTGATCGACGTCGTTGTGGAGGACGCTCGTTTCGAGGGTGAGCCTAAAGGTTGCCGGATAGACTGGGATTCCGGACCCGAATGCACGATTCAGGGTGATCCGGACTTGTTGCGAAGCGCAATCGAAAATGTCGTACGCAACGCAGTCCGTTACACGGCAGACAACTCATCGGTGGAAATCAACCTGAGTTTTTCAGATGATCGATCTGCCGTATCCATCAGTACTCGGGATCATGGTGAGGGCGTACCGGAAAGCGAACTCGAACGAATTTTTGAACCCTTCCACCGGGTTTCGGAGTCACGCGACCGTAAGTCGGGTGGCGAAGGCATTGGGCTGGCAATCGCGAAACGCGTCGTTGTGTTACATCGCGGACAAATTGTAGCTCGCAATGTGCGTGACGGAGGGTTGGAGGTCTTAATAACGTTGCCGCGAAATACTGATTGACCTGTAGATTCGATGTGATCGTGTCGATGCGGGTTCGTATCTTAGATCTCAGATTTCAAGGCCTAAAAAAATGGCCGGCATATCGCCGGCCCGTAAGGCTCGCCAGACTTGTCTCTTATTCAACTACTTGATCGAGCACCGACTCGTAAGCCTTTTGAGGCTGTACGCCTACGATCTGACCCAGCGGATGACCGTCCTGAAACAGGACGACCGTCGGGATAGATTTGACCCCGTAATTCAGTGCCGTGTATTGATTTGCGTCGATATCCAGCTTGCCGATTTTGACCTTTCCGTCGTAGTCGGCCGCCAGTTTTTCAATCGTCGGCGCCAGCGCCTGGCAGGGTCCACACCACTCCGCCCAGAAGTCCACCAGCACGGGGACCCTTGAATACAGGACCTCCTGCTCAAAATTGTCGTCGGTAATCCTGACTGGCTGAACCGTCGCCGCACTGTCCATTCCTCTCTCCTCACATGCACTACATCTATTAAGACCGTATATTGGAACGATTGTTCCAATATCAACCCCAAGACGACACCCCACACAATAAACGGACACGTCCATCCCCCCCCGAATGGGGTCAGACCCCCCTTCGCCGCCAAACCAGGCCAGCCATGCCTTGGCTTGGGGTCAGACCCCTTGGGGTCTGACCCCTTTTCTAGAACTACCGGCCACAATTCACGCTGGCAAGACCCGGCCGCCGCCGATTCAATTAGCACAGCCAAAACCGAACATGGAGGAGGGAAGATGGCGCGATCGATTCGAACACTAAGACCCGAATATCCGCATCACATAATTCACCGAGGTCACAATCGGCAACCA
>CAZJFQ010000030.1:17189-26349 GCA_964545335.1 uncultured Gammaproteobacteria bacterium
GACGAGTATCTATTGGCCTGTTCCCGATACGTCGAACTGAATCCGGTTCGGGCGAACATGGTGGTTCGCCCGGAGGATTACAGACATTCGAGTTACCGCGCGAAAGCAAGTCTCGCGATGCACGGATGGCTGGACTTAGACCCTTGCTACCGCGCTATGGGGTCAGACCCCAACCAAAGAGCTGATAGTTACAAGCGATTTGTCCGGTCAGATATTCCGCAAGGCCAACAACAACATATACGCGACGCGGTAAACGGTGGCTTTGGCCTGGGGTCAGACCCCTAAGGGTCTGACCCCAAATGGGGTTAGTTTTCTTTGAGGGCGGCGATTTTGGGTTCGAGGAAGGGGGCGGCGCGGGGGTTCAGTTCCATTGCCTTTGTGTAGGCGCCGACAGCGGCTGCCTTGTTGCCAGCAACGTTATTCAGTTCGGCAAACACGAACTGTGTGTAGTAGGACTCCGGAAAGTTTTCGACATTCAACTCCAGCAGCGCGATTGCTGCATCGAGTTGATCACGTTCTGCAAGCCCCTGAACGTACATCGGCAATGTGAACTCGCTGAAATCAAACGAGTGGCTGCCATAGTAGCTCTCCCTCAGCTCTGCATAGATGGCCAGTGCTGCTTCCACTCCACCCTCGACCAGTTGCTCATCGAGTTCGTCCTCGATCAGTTTTGGTTGTGGCCGGCCGCGGTGACAAGTGACGCAACGGACTTCGACCCGGCTGGCGTCCTCGATCTCATTGAGTTGGGGTACATAGTCGGAATTGATGTCCGCGAGCATTTGAATCATAACGCGCGCCTTGCGTTTCATTTCTCTTTCATCGGATTCAAAATCAAAAGTGTCGAGCGGCTTACCGGCCTCACCCATATGGCAGGTCTCACACCGCACCCCGAGACCGAGAGCAAATCCCTTCATCGTGTTGCTCAAGTCTTTTGAGCTGATGTCCTCCGGCAGGACTTTGAGGTTTTGAGGATTTGCGTAGATATCTTTCTTTTCCTCCTCGGCATCAATCGCAAAGGATACAAACACCGTCACGGCAATCAGAAAATGCAGGGCTGGCTTCATCTCAGGTTCTCCGCAATCCTCAATACAGCCGAGATTAACTTCACCAGGTCCGGTGAAGATGAAGAATCGTTAAGGAACTCGTCAGAGACCTGCGAAGAAAACGTCAGGAAATTGTCAGAACGCAGTGGCAGGGGCACCGGCCCGGGCCATCGAAACCGAATTCGGGATATCCTTGGAAAATGGCTGAATCGGGTCGCAAAGCTCAGGATCACACCGCTGCGTCGCGCTCGCGCCTCATAATCGGACTCATTGTCGTGAGTCTGATACTGGTGCTCGGCCTGGCCTGGCAAGCTCAACAGGCGACGACGACCCACCTGAAGACTGCCACGAACGTACTTCGTGAGTACGCCACACTGGTGGCAGAAGAGTATGTGCGTCGCGTAATGGGAGATGTCGGCTACTACGGCTACTACACCTATATCAACCTGCTCCGTCAGGAAGCGGCAGGCACCGCTGCCTTTCCATTCGAGCTCAGCGAACCAGCCACCGACAGTCCTGCAGGCCGGGCCGCCCTTCTGGCGCGATATGTGTTCTTTTACGATGCAAAAGCAGGTGAACTGAGCTTCGGGGGTAATCCGGAGCCGGTTCCGCCGGTTGCCAATCACCTGACTTCATTCGCAGGCGAATTCCTGCACGGTCCGTTACCCGACGCCGGCTTTTCGATCAACCATGTCGTTATCGACGGCACTGGTCATACTTTCGTCATCACCCGCGGTGACGACGAAACTCGGGCCTTCGGGTTTGAAGTCAACCGGCAGGAACTTGGCGCGTGGCTGCAACAGTCCTTTGACAAGGGCAATCTGCTGCCACAGTCACTGGCCGGAGGCGCAATTACCAATGAATACGTGTATCTGCAATTTGCAGATAACAATGAAGGTATTCTGTTTGAAACAGGCAACCGGTACGACCCGTATCTCAGAATTTCAAAATCTTTGCACGATGAATATAACGGCATATTCAGCGAACATACTGTCTCCGCGTCTATCGATCCGGACATTGCCGAGTCGCTTGTCATCGGTGGTCTGCCCCGCTCGCGTTTGCCCGTGCTTATCGTCGTCCTGATCCTGACAGTCGGGCTACTCGTGGCGGCAATCCGTCAGTTACAGCGGGAGCGCGCCGTCATCCGCATGCGAACGAATTTCATATCCGAGGTTTCTCATGAGCTCAGAACGCCCCTGACGCAAATACGGATGTTTGCCGAAACTTTGCTTTTTAACCGTGTTCGAACGGATGATGATCGGCATCGCGCACTGGAGATCATCAACCGGGAAGCGCAACGGCTGATTCACCTGGTTGAAAATGTCCTGCAGTTCTCCAACGGAAGCAGCAAAAAGCGGGAGCTGCAAACCGAACAACAACCGCTGCAACCGATCGTCGAGCGCGTAGTGGAAGAATTCCGGCCGCTGTCGGAGCAGGCACGTGCGAACATAGTCTGTCATTTCGCCGAGGACGCGATTGCAGATGTCGACGCCGATGCCGTACGTCAGATACTGGTCAATCTGCTCGATAACGCGATCAAGTATGGACCGGACGACCAGACGATCCGGGTCGAGATAACACAGCGTCCGGGGCAGATTCGGATGGCGGTGGCAGACGAAGGACCGGGAGTTCCTCGCGAGGACCGGGAAAGAATTTGGGGTGGATACTATCGGCTGGATCGCGAGCGCAAGTCCGCGATAGCCGGCACCGGTATCGGACTAGCGGTGGTACGCGAGCTGGCTGCGCTCCACGGTGGCCGCAGCTGGGTCGAGAGCAACGAAGGTGGCGGCGCACGTTTCGTAGTCGAGTTTCCCTCAACGAGCCGAATACAGACGGCCCCGGCCGAATCAACGACCGCCGGGATCAGACCACTGTCCGGGGAGTCGGGGTGAGCCGGATACTCATAATCGAGGACAACGAGGACCTGGCCTTCGGACTTCGTAACAACCTCGAGATCGAAGGTTACGAGGTCCTTGCCGCCGCGACAGGCACCGCCGGCGTGAAGCAGGCCCGCGAATTCGATCCGGATCTTATTCTCCTCGACCTCATGCTGCCGGAAATGGATGGCTTCGAGGTTCTCAAAACGTTGCGGGAAAACGAAAACCCGGCGCCGGTACTGATACTTACCGCCCGAGGTGAAGAGGTAGACAAGGTGCGAGGCCTGAGGCTCGGCGCCGACGATTACGTCACCAAGCCCTTCGGTCTCATGGAACTGCTGGCCCGGGTTGAAGCTCTGCTGCGACGCACGTCCGGCCGTGGTCCCGACGACGACACCGAAGCAAAGGAAACGCTGCAACTCGGCACGATAGAAATCTGCCCCGACTCCCGATCAGTCCATCGCGACGGCAAGGTCGTCGACCTTGCGCCGAAAGAGTTTGATTTGTTGCTTGAACTGGTACGTCGTGACGGCGCGGTCGTGTCACGGATGGAATTAATGAAAAAAGTGTGGGGACATTCTTCAGTCGTCGTCAGTCGAACGGTCGACACTCACGTCGCAGAACTCAGACGTAAGCTGGAAAAAGACCCGGCAAACCCCGAACTGATAATTACAGTAAGAAAGGCCGGTTACAGAACCGGCAAGAACATCTAAGAACAAAACCAGACTATCGACGCGCAATCACTGTTGTTTGTTCTAGTTCCCGTCATCCCGGTCTTTCGGGCCGAAGATATCGAATAGCTTCTTTTGTATTTCCTTTTCGATGACACGCTGCAGTTGGCGGGCGAGTAGCTTCTCGAAGTTCGGCATAATTTTCGGATCATCAAAGGCGCCCGTAATCTCGACCGGAAACGATTCTCCGATCAAGTTTTCCATGGCTTCACAACCTGGGATCGGCACAGCCCGTGTAAGGGTCGTATCGATGTCGTAGTTGAGTTGCTGATCAGGCAGGCTCGACAGTCCGCTGCCAGTGATTCTTGCAAAGGAAAGTACGGCATTAAGGTCGTTGGTTCTGGCCACCCCCTGTTCGATGACAGCCGTTCCGCTGAACTGTTGAAACTGCGTTACATTCGGAACATTGCGGTCCGGCGAAGCAACTTTCGTGAGCTGGTTGTGGAGATAGCACAGGGCGTAGCCGAGATTGAAACCCTCATACTGTCCGTTGCGGATCTGGAAGGCTACGCTGCCAACAGAAGAAGCCATATTTTCGTCAAATGTTGCCCCTACACCGTTTAAGTCAACACTGAGATCAGCCACGCCTTTGATGCGAGCCTGATCAAACATTGCCTCGGCAAGGCCCTCCAGTTGGATATTTTGTAGGGCCCCCTTGACAGCCAGGCTCGGTTGCGAGCCCAGCGTATTGACCGTAAATCCGCCATCGAATGTGCCGCCATACATGGACGCCGTCATTGGTGAGAATCGCGCCACACCCTCATTGGCTGAAACGACGATGCTGGCGTCCTGAATCCGGATACCGGACATTTTAAGCTCGTTAACGCGCGCGCGGCCGTTCATGTTCAAACCACGCAGCTGCTCAGCCGGAATGACAATGTCCTCTTCCGAGCCGGCGCCTCCGGCCTGCTTGTCCACCGGAGCGAGGTAGCGATCGAGATCGATGCCGTCCATCGTCAGGTCAAACTCGTAGGCCGGGCTTTCGAAGTTCTTGACTCCGAACCAGCCAGCCACGGACGTCTGGTCCAGTTTCATGACGATATTGTCCAGCCTCACGCCCGTCGCAGAACCAGAGATTCTCGCGCCACCCGAGGCGGACACCAGTACCTGCTCATCCGCGGTGGGCACGGATTCACCGAGCAGTTGTTGAATCAGATCCCGGGGCGTGAACTCAAGCACTTCGAAATCGCCGGCAAACGTGGGCGAATCGCCAAAGTTTCGCACGGTAAGATCACCGTGCATGGTCAGGCCCAGCGCTTTGGCCTCGACATCGTTCAACGACATCGATTCGTCGGCCAGGTTGATCCCTATCCCACCGTTGAGGGTAAAGTTCGCAATGTCGTCCTCGGTCACGGTTTCCGGCAACAGCTCACTCAGGATTTCCGACAGGTCAACCGGCGACGTCACTTCGAGACGAATATCACCGGACAGCCGGGGTTTGCCGGCGATGTCCTGCCCGGTCAGGACGAGTACCGATCGTGTGCCCAGCGCTTCCACGATTAGACCACTGGATTTTAGTGTTTGCGTGTCGAGGTTGATGGCTACCGATTCCAAATTTGCCCGAACCTCCGTTTGTTCCGGGCCGACCGGGGGGCGAATCAGATTTGCCGTCAGCTGTCCCTGCGCAAGCGAGAATTCGGTCTGCTCGATATTGGCTTTCAGATTTCCTGCCACCGAGCCCTGCGCGCGGGTCTCATGGCGACCGTCTTCGACCTCGAAGTCAAAACGAAAATCCTCGATCTCATGATGCGAATCTTGAGCAAACAATCTTGCGGTGCCGCGAACGTCACCGATAACGGCAAACTGAGGTTTCACGCTCAGGGCCTTGAAATGACCTTCGAACGGGATCGGCCTATCGGCGGAAATGCTGCCCACGTCGATGTTCACTTCCTGGAGGATGTATCGAACCTCACTGACATTCTCGTGCCATCGGATCTGGCTGTTGGAGAGTTCCAGGCCGGCAATATCCAGATCCCGAAGGGAGAACCCCTCTTCTGCCTCCGATTCGGACTCCTCAGTAGCCTCTCCCGACTGGCGCAGGTCATCCCAGTTAGTAACACCGGCCTTATTCTTTGCCAGATTAAGCTTGAGGCCGTCGAGGGAAACAGTTGAAATCTCCACAACGCGATCGAGCAGCAGGGGCAGCAAACGCATGCTTGCACTGAGCTTGCCCACCTCCATAAACGGCTCATCGCCGAACCCGGGTGCATTGCTCAGGCTCACATTCCCCGTGGTCACGCTCAGCCAGGGAAAGATCGTCAGATCCAGATCGTCGCCGATGACGAGCTGGCGGCCGGTACGCTCTTCGACCAGAGCAGCTATCCGATCCTTGTAATCGTTCGGATCAAAGGTGAGCGATATGACGACGCCAGCAATGAGCAACAGTGCGATGACTGCAAGGACGGCAATAACTGCATATTTGAGATATCGAAGCACTTGGTGAGCCCCAGTTTCAGACGCGAAAGTCTACAATAATTGGACCAGCTCAGCCGATCCGGTTCCTGAATTGGTCAAATCAGAGGATGAGACCAATCAGGTGGTCTCATACTTGTCCCTTAGGGCGATAACACCCGGGTGATTATTCAGTCTCTCAAACCGGGGATCCAGCATAAAGACCTTTAGCGTAAATTCGACATATCCCGACAGATAGCGATCGAGCGCTCCAATTGCGGCGTCATCCTCGCCGAGCATTGCCAGTACCAGGACCAGATCCCTGAGAAAAACCGGTCCGTCACCAGCGTCACGCGATGCGGGTAACAGTTCGACGGCGCGGCGAGAATGACGAACGGCATCGTCTTTTTGACCGAGCGCCGCATACGTCTGCCCCAGTGCGCTATGAATTCTCTCATCATCGCTCAGGTGCTCAACACGCGACTCGAGCAACTCTCGTGCCAGATTCAGTTGCTCGAGCGCCAGTTCCTCATTTCCCTGATATTTGTACGTGAGGCCCTTGAGAAGTGAAATCGGGAGATACCCAATCTGATAAATAAGGACATCCGTATTCATTTGATCGCAGGCAGCGAGGGCCGACACGTAATCACGATCCAGCATTGCCGTTTTCCATCGCAGTTCATCCCAATAGGGATCCTGGGGGATATTCGGGTCTGACAACGCGTTGCGAACTGGAACTGTATCGCCGTCACGAGCGAGAAAAACCAGGCTACGCCCTGCCCGGACATCAGCGCGTGACGGATTGATTTCCAGCGCCCGATCGAACCATTCAATAGCTTTGTCCCAGTTGCGCAACCAGTGATAGGTGCCGCCTAACTCCCAAATGTTCAGCACGTTGCGCGGATCGAGTTCAATTGCCTTGATGTGACTCTCGATTGATGTCTCTGCGTCACCCCGCCTTCGCTGCACATACGCCCGAATTGCCCATGCTTCGGCGTGTCCCGGCATTTTACTGAGCGCTATGTCGAGTTCGGCAAGTGCCCGATCGTAGTCGAGGAATCCATGATAATAATAGTCACCCCGCACCACGTGTGTTTCCGGCAGACCCGGTTGCAACTCCTCGGCCCGATCGAGAGATTGCCGGGCGTATTCAATGTCTTCCTGACTCTTAGTGTAAAACCAGTATCTGTCCATTACTGCAGAAGCCAGGGCAACGTAACCCAGAGCGAATTGTGGGTCGAGCGTGACGACTTGCTCAAACAATGCAAGTTGCCTGTCCAGACCGATACGGCCTGCGTTACGTTCGATGGCCCGCCCCCGAAGGTACAGGTCATAGGCTTCGAGATTTTCCGTCGGCCGGGCGTTTAAGACCTCCTGTTCCGCCGGTGACAATGTTGCCGTCAGAGCACCCGCGATGGCTCGTGCGATCTCACCCTGTATTGAAAAAATATTGGCCGCGCTGAGTTCACGATCGTAGGTCTCAGCCCAGAGATGTTCGTCGGTATCAGTATCGATGAGCTGAACATTGATGCGCACGCGATCTCCGGCACGCTGTACACCACCTTCCAGTATCGTCGCAGCCCCCAATTCATCACCGATCTGCTTCATGTTCTTCTGCGTTTCGCGATATTCCATTACGGACGTTCGCGATATGACTTTCAGCGATCCGATCTTGGCAAGCTGCGTCAGCAGATCATCATGAATACCGTCTGCAAAAAATGAGGCATTCTCAGCGTCGGCACTGCGGTTAGTGAACGGCAGCACGGCTATCGAATTTCGAGCGATCGCGACTGTAGATTCACTTTCATCCCGATCGGCATCGCCGCTGAAATGCAAAGTAACTGAAATCGTCAGGGCGATCGCCAGCAGCCCGATGATGATGTAATCCAACCGGCGGCCGGTCTGCGGGGTAACGGACTGCTCCTCGGATACTTCATGAGTGCGTTTCAGGCCTTCCGGAGTCAGCTCATACGCCCACGCGAAAATCACAGCGATCGGGGATCCAAGCACGATCAGGAGCGCGAAGATTCGAAACACCCAATCGGGTGCTCCGAAAGTCGGCATCAATACAGAGCTGGCTTCGATCAGGATCCAGCCGACGACAATGTAGGCGGCCCCTACCTTGAAGACGTTACGTCGCCTGAGTTCTGAGAACAAAGAGGTCATGGGCGCATCTTCACAGATTCAGCCTGTTAATCGCAGATGATTCTGTCGTCAACTGGTTGACACTTATCGGGCCACTTGCCGCTTGTTCGCCAGAAATCAGCCAGGCCAATTTGTGTTACGAGGTCTTCAAATCTCGGATCAGCCCGAAACGATGGCATCTGTTGGCCCCACAGAAATATCCACATGTTTCCGTCGTAGACATTGACCTGCGAGTATGCCGCCTCGTAGGCAGCATCGATTTGATCAAGCGCAGCAAGGTTGCCGACGCGCACCTGCAACGGCACCGTATCGCCGAGCTGCGTCAGATACTCGACAAAGCCCGGCCTTTTATCTGGATTCTGCAGCGCTTCGACAAAATCAACAGCGAATCGATCTTGAAGGTCCAATGCCTCCTCAAACTGCTGGAAATACTCAATCGCCCGATCGTACTCACCCTGTCGCAGGTAAGCCTGCGCCTGCCCGACAAGGCCAAACGGGTGTCCGAGATCAACAGCAGCACGGCCGTGTCTGATAGTGTTTTCGAAATCGCCCAGTTGAAGATTAATAAACGTGAGATTGCTGTTCGTCCCCGGATTCAGCGGATCGAGCCGATAAGAAATCAGTGCTTGCTGCAGTGCCTCGCGTGTGCGCCCGGTTTCGGCCAGATGCTCGGCGTACCAGAGGTGTGAAGTCGAGTCTTTGGGTTCACTAGCAATCGCCGTCTTGTAGTACTGCTCGGCATCCGACCAGTTCCTCTCGACCCGGTTCGCATCAGCCAGAACGGCATAGGCCTCGGCAAGGGTGGCATCGAGTTCGAGGGCATGGCTCGCGGCCTCAACTGCCAATGGCATATGCACCTCGTCCGATGCGTTTGAATAAACCGGCAATGTCGTATGTGCCGCTGCCAGGCTTGACCAGGCACGTGCGAACCCGGGATCGAGTTCGATTGCTTCGTTGAGATAGCCGATGGCCT
>CAZJFQ010000031.1:0-21774 GCA_964545335.1 uncultured Gammaproteobacteria bacterium
CGGGGTCAACAGGCGGATTGCTGCCGCAGAAATAGAACTGACTTTATGACCCGCGAGCCCTATGACTTCGCAATAATCGGTGCCGGCATCGACGGCGCCTCGGCAGCCTACGAACTCGCGGCGCGTGGAAGTGTGCTGATTCTTGAAGCGGAATCGCAGCCCGGTTATCACACCACCGGACGGTCCGCGGCATTTTTCAGCGAGGCCTATGGCAACGCGGTGATCCGTGCGCTGGCCCGGGGCAGTCGTACGTTCCTTGAATCGCCACCGGCCGGTTTCTGCGAACACTCGCTGCTGGTTTCCTCAGGTGCGATGTTTGTCGGTCGCGATGATCAGGCGCAAGCAATTGAGAGCTACTTTGAAGAAATCAGCGATCTGGGCGAGTCAGTATCTCTGTCCGATGGCGCGTTTGCAGAAAAACTCGTACCGGTGTTCCGCGATGGGTACGTCTCACAATGCATTTGGGAACCCGATTCACGCGCTATCGACGTAAACGAACTATTGCAAGCTTATCTCCGAAGCGCACGCACTGGTGGCGCTACACTGATCAAGGAAGCCCGGGTGACGGGTTTGTCACGGATCAATGAGCGCTGGAAACTGGTAACAGGGCAGGGCGAATTTTTTGCCGCGACGCTGATCAACGCGGCCGGCGCGTGGGCTGATAAGATCGGCGAGCTGGCCGGCGCAAATTCCATCGGACTTGAACCCATGCGTCGCACTGTCTGTTTGTTTGATCCGCCAGCGGGCCAGGATATATCCGGGTGGCCGCTTGTCATCGATATCGACGAGCAGTTCTATTTCAAGCCGGATGCCGGCAAGATTCTGTTGTCTCCAGCCGACGAAACGCCGATGCCTCCGCAGGATGTTCACCCTGACGATCTGGATATCGCGATCGCCGTCGACCGTCTCGAAAAAGCAACGACGCTGAATGTTGCAAAAATCGACCATCGTTGGGCCGGGTTACGTTCATTCGTGAGAGACAGATCACCGGTTGCCGGATTCGACAGCGCGGTGGACAGGTTTTTCTGGCTTGCGGGGCAGGGCGGCTATGGAATATCGACAGCCCCGGGCATGGCCAGGTGTACAGCGGCATTGTGTACCGGCATGGGGATCCCTTCAGACCTTCGCCGGCTTGGCATAACAGAAGACAAACTAAGTCCGCGCCGCTGCCAGAGCCAGAAAAACTACGCTGCCACTCTTTTGTGATTGAGTTAAGCTGCGGACGGCGCCCGATTCAGAATAAAGTCCTGAAATCCTCCGCGGCGGTTACCAGCTCACTGATCATGCCGCCATCGAGAGGTGAGTGACTGCCGTCAGGGACGATATGCAAGTCTGATTCCGGTAAGGCATTGTGCAGGTCCCATGCTGATCGCATCGGGCAGATAACGTCATAGCGACCCTGGACGATGCGACATGGAATGTTTCGTATCCTGTCAGCATTCTCCAGAATATAGTTGTCCGATTTCATGAAAAAGTTGTTGTGCGTGAAATGGCATTCCGTTCGGCCTACGGATAATGCCGAAGCATCATTGATCATGTCCTGGACGGCTGCAGGGTCGGGAATAAGGTTCATCATCGATGCTTCCCAGGTCGTCCACGATCGCGCGGCGGCAAGCATTACCGCCTCATCGCCCGACGTCAAACGTTGGTAATACGCGGCAACGAGATCATCGCGTTCGCCGACCGGGATGGGATCGATAAGTTTCTTCCAGCCATCGGGAAAAATTTCGGCAGCCCCTCCTGGTTTGAACAACCAGTCGATTTCGAACGGGCGCCCGAGGAAAATTCCGCGGATAATGATCCCACGTACTGCATCCGGGTGGGTGATCGCATACGTTAATGCCAACGTGCTTCCCCAGCTGCCGCCCATGACTACCCACGGTTCCAGCTTCAGGTGAGCCCGCAGTTTTTCGAGATCATCGATCAACTCCCAGGTCGTATTCTCCTTCAGTTCGGCGTGAGGCGTGCTGCGGCCGGCACCGCGCTGGTCGGGAAGTACCAGCCGATAAAACTCCGGGTCGAAAAACTGCCGGTATTGCGGCTTGATTCCGACACCCGGGCCGCCGTGGAGGAAAACTGCCGGTTTGCCTTCCGGATTGCCAACTTCTTCATAGAAAACAGTATGGAGATCGGACACCTGCAATGTGCCGGTGTTGAAGGGCTCGATCCCGGGAAATAATTCAACGCCTTTGTCAGTCAATGTCTGCGATTCCTGTCTTGTAGCTGGCGTATATGACATGCAGTCCCGCAACGACGATTACTCGACGGGTTCCAGCCGCAGAATCATACCTTTATCGACCAGCAGGTAAAGCAGTTCGTCGGGACCCTGTCGGACATTCCGTACTCTGTATCCGAGCTCCGTGAGCAATCGTTCCTCGGCGATCACTTCGTTTTCCTCGAGCACCAGACGATTCAAGTGTTCCAGCGTCATCGCGCCGATAAAAAGGTTGCCACGCCAGGCCGGGAAACGCGATCCCGTGTAAAAGAGCATGCCGGACGGTGCGATTGACGGAACGTAGTACTTGATCGGCTGTTCCATACCGACCTTGTGTGTACCCTCGCCGATTCTGCCGCCCGAGTACTCTTTGCCATAGGTTATAACCGGCCAGCCGTAATTGTTTCCGGCCCGGATAATATTGACTTCATCACCGCCGCGCGGGCCGTGCTCGTGGACCCAGAGTTCGTACGTAATGGGATGTATGGTCAGGCCCTGTGGATTCCGGTGGCCGAGACTGAAGATCTCAGGTCGTGCACCGGGTTCATTTACGAAAGGATTATCTTCCGGCACGCTGCCGTCATCGCGCAACCGGATGATCTTGCCCATATGAGCGTCGAGGGCCTGAGCTTCATGTCGATGTCGGCGGTCGCCCACCGTGATGAACAGGTGATCGGAATCATCGATTGCCAGGCGTGAGCCGAAGTGATAAGTGGCGCCAAAAAACGGTTCTGCCACGAACAGCACTTCGAGATCAGTCAAAGAGTTGCCCTGAAGCCGCGCCCGCGCAACATGAGTACTGCGATCTCCACGCCTTTTGGCGGTGTAGGAAAAATATATCCAACCGTTCTGCTGGTAACGAGGATGCAGAATGACATCGAGCAGGCCACCCTGACCCCCGGTAGCGATTGGAGGCAGCCCTTGCAACCGGGTTATCTCACCGGTGTGAGGATCAACGGTGTCCATGTGACCGCGTCGCTCAGTTACCAGCAATCGATTATCCGGCAAAAACGCGAGCCCCCATGGCACACGCAGGCGATCAGCAACGACAACTACATTTATCCGTGCATCCTCAGAATCGAAAATGCCGAGAGAATCTCCGGGATCGGCTGAAACTGTCGCACTGAAAAGAAAAAGGTGAAAGATGAATAAGAACGCACCGTTCAGCGGGGTTCTGGTTCCTGACGTCCGTTGCGAACTCACCGCTAGATTCTCCACGCTGCCCGGTAGTTCAGGCCAAGGCTGAGCATCTTTTGTGTCAGTTTGCGGTAGGACAAACCCGCCTTTTTCGCGGAATTGGCAAAATCATCATCGTGCGACAGTTCAGGGTTGGCGTTGGCTTCCAGAACAAACAAATCACCGTTCGGTTTCAGACGCATATCGATCCGCGCGTATCCGCTCAGCTGCAGAGCGCGATAGACGCGTCGGGCAAGTCTCGCGGCCCGGTCAGCAATACCCTCCGGCAGGTTTCGTGCGACACCGCTATCGATGCCGTATTTTTTACGGTGCTTCAGATCCCATTTGATTTTTCGTGTCGCCATGCGTGCGCTGTCATCCGGCAATTTACCGAATGTCATTTCCCAGACTGGAAATGTTGTTAGCCGCTCATTCCCGATTACCGCTACATAAAGTTCACGACCTTCAATGTACTCCTCGATCAAAGCGTCAGTGCCGGTCTGTTCATGCACGAATTCGACACGCTCCTGCAGAGGAGTCTGGTCGGTCACGACGGAGGCTTGCGCAAGGGCAAGCGAAGCATCTTCAGTTGCCGACTTAACGATCAGTGGAAATCGCAGTTTGCCGAGAGCTCGTTTGTGGCGACCAATCGGATGCACGACAAATCTGGGTGTAGGGACTCGGTGATACAACATGATCTTTTTGCTGAGAGCCTTATCCCTGGACAGCAACAAACCCGCAGGGTTGCAGCCCGTGTAGCGTTGTTTCATCAGCTCCAGGTAGGCCACCACGTATTGATCATAGGCGGCTACGGAGTGGAACTCCTCAAGGAGATTAAACGCGATGTGAGGACGCCAGTTGCGTATTTCGAGCCGCAGGGGAGTCAGCTCGTCGGTCAAACCCAGGGGACGAACCTCATGGCCCAGGTCATTCAAGGTGTTGATGATGTCAAACTCGGTCTTGAAGAACAGTATTTCCTGTTCGGACAGGTTTCTGACGTCATCCGGCGGAATGAGATCTTCGTGCGTCAGTACGAGGACTCGCAGCTTTCTCATACGGCTACCCTGAAGTGACCGCTGTGCAGATAATTGAGGGTCTGAACCGCAACCATGACGAGTACATGGCGCCGGGCCTCTTCCAGGGGCCGGTCCACCCGCAGATCGAGTTCTTCGCAGCGTTGGATCATTTCGCGCAGCACCTGGTGGATCGTGTATTGATTCTGGCCGGTCCAGTACGCAATGATCTCGCGTACTTCTGAGCGCATGCGACGAAGAAACGCGGCGGCACGCGGTCGCTTCCTGTATTCGGGCCCCGGGGAAAACAACCGCAGCAATTCCTCATCATGAAAATGGGGATCATCATCGGCATAGTAGTCGCGTCGATGTTCGTAATATTCGCGGAGTTTGCGGGTCACCTTTGAAATAGGATCTACGTGTCGACGCGATCTAACGGGCGCTACCTTGTCGCGCAGGTCGCGCATCAGTTCATCGACATATTTCAACTTTCTCAGCGCCGGCCAGTCCCTGTACTCAGTCCGCCAGCGTGAGTAGGGTTTCAGCCATACTGCAATCGTTTCCGCGAAGTCCTCACTGGGATGAGATTGCGCATACCACAGCCCGAGATTGAGAACGTAGTTCGTGCTGTATGGTCGCGGCGTGTAGGATTCGGGATAGGGTCGTGTCGCCTTGCCGAATATTCGTTGCCAGCGTTTTTTCCGGTGCAGCCGGAAGGCCGTGTCTATGGCATGGCCCGTTTCGTGGCGCAGTAATCGCATACACCATCTTGCGGGTCCGCCCTCGACTTCCAGCATCATCTTGCGTTCGAGACGCATGAGCCTGGGGTGTGCGAGAAAGAACGGGATACCGATACCCGGAATGCCGTCCGGCGAGAACCACTCCTCAGCCAGCCAGCAGTGAGGGCGAAACAGAATACGCCGCGCTTCAAGCTCCCGGTAAAGCTTGGCGATTCGGGTTTCAAGGGGCGTACCCCGGATTGTTAGTTTCAGGTCGCAGAAACGGAGGTCGAGCAGACGGCCATCCGACCACCCGGCCCATTCCGGTTCGTTCATCGGCAGTATTTTATCGCGTCGGGTGTGTATGGCAGGCATTCTTTTATTATCGCCCCGACTATAGAGGCGAGGCCTATTGTTGCAAACTGACAGGGAAGCGGGAAGCGGGAAGCGGAAGGCGGAAAGTAGCTACGCCGTAAACGGTGAACCGTGAACCGGAATACCGGCGCGTTTGAGCCGCATGCTCACGACTCAGGATCGGGCAAAAAAATGGCCCCTCAAATTGAGGGGCCGAAACAGGGGAAGGTCAAGTAGTGACAAGCGAACAGTGCGTTGCTGCGTGCCCCTAGAAAAGCAGTGCGAGCTCTTCCTGCGTCAGCAGTTCAAGCTCGTACTGCAGTCGTCCGACCTCACGTTCCAGATCACGGAGGTCGTACTGAAGCTTGTATTCCTCTTTTTCCTCGATCGGCTCTTCAGAAGCGAGGATGTCCTCAATTTGTCTGATCTCGTAATCCGCAGATGAAAGATCGGACTTGGCTCGATAGATACGCTGGCCGAGGCGATATCCGTCAACAAACTCGCTTTCCAGGTTCCCGGGGCATGCGCCACGGTAGGAGCTGCCCGACTTGCCAACGTGGAGTCCGTTGATCAGCGTGCAATATTGCTGCAGTCCTGCATGACGGCCTTCCTCGTAGCGTTGTCCATCAGGAACCACACCGTACTCCGCGCAGGCCTTCCGGTGGTTGCCGACACGGTCGGCGCCATAGCCGCGCGTGCCATCCTCGAGACCGATTGAATACCAATCGGCGTACATGCATTCGTTTTCGTTCAGCGTTGCGCAGCCCGAAACAACCAGGACCAGAAGCGGCAATATCCATCGCCCGGCGCGTGCCAGGGTTTTGCTATCGTTGCCGCGCATCTGACATAACCTCGTATTCCACGTTTCAGGTCGTCTGTAATCCGTGCCTAAGCGACTCTTCAATTGAAGATTAAGTTAACCCCTCAAGGCTGAATAAACCTTGAACCAGTTCTCAGTTATGTAAAAAGCCACGTTCGACCGGCCCGAGCAGGATAATTTGGCCTGCAACCTTTTGGTTGCATAATAGGGCATTGTGGAACAGGTCTTTAAAGCACTGGCCGATCACAGACGCCGAGGTCTGCTGGACCGGTTGTTCGCGAATGACGGCCAGACTGTGAGCGAATTGTGTCAGGAGACGGCAATCAGCAGGCAGGCCATTTCAAAGCACCTCAAGGTACTCGAACAGGCTGGCCTGATTGTCAGCCACTGGCAGGGCAGGGAGAAACTGCACTATCTGAACCCGGTCCCGTTGCAGGAGCTTAGTGAACGTTGGCTCAGCAAGTATTTGAGACGTCGTGCAGCGGCGATCTCGGCGCCCAGGCAGCCATTGCAGGAGCACAACGATGACAAAACCTGAATTTGTCTTGGCGAGGTGTGGCAGACCCGAGTGGACATCGTGAATACCGGCCCGGCGGTTGTCCCGGCAAGCAATCCACCTATACTATTTCGCTCCGAGTCATCTGTTGCCAGCCGGGTTCACAGACTTCCCGGGCCGCGTCGATATCCGGCCCCGGCAGTCTTTGGCCGGTTATCCCGGGGAGGGTGCAATCAATATTTCCGCGGCTAAAGAGGTCGAGCAACTGTGTCGTCAGGGCCATAGCCTCCTGCTACAAGGGCACCCAAACGAATCGGCTGATATCTATCGTCGTGCGCTGCACATCGCGCCCGACAACCCCGACGCGTTGCTCGGTATGGGCCGAATCCGGCAGCAGGACGGCCGGCTCGACGAGGCCGAAGATCTCTATCGGCGCGCTGCGGACGCCATGACAACAGCCGACGCGCGGGTAATGATCCTGCTGAGCTCGTTGCTCGAGCAGCGCCAGGAGTTTGAGGAAGCGCTCGAAATCGCAGCGCGGTGCACTGATGATTTCCCGGGCAACGATATGGCCTGGCGACACCTCGGCAACATCTATATGCATCAGCACCAAATGGACCAGGCGTGGTCAGCATTCGCGCGTGCTCACCAGCTGTTGCGACAACCCGGGTCGAAGTTCGGCCAGGATCGCCCTGGTTTTCGGCGAACGACGTGCGCCAAACTCAGGCATGATATCGAGCAACTCGAATATCTTGCCAAACACGGGCTGACGAATCAGGATTTTGGGCCGGTTATCGCGGATTACCGTGCGCTGCTCGATTCCATGCCCTCTGAGTTCGATGAGGGCGCGGTGGTGAATATGCCGGTCTGGGCGCTCGAGCGCATTGCATCTCACTACAACCGGTGCCACTACCTTGCCGATGCCCCCGTTCTCGAGGGCGGTGCCATCAACCCTGACCTCGATGCTGACGCGATCTACGAAGCCTACGTCGGTCACGAGCCCGGATTGACCTGGGCCGATGATCTGTTGCGTCCGGAGGCTCTGGAACGGCTGCGTAGCTTCTGTCTCCAGTCCACTATCTGGTATGACGCGGATCACCCGAATGGCTATGTTGGCACCTATGTATATGACGGCTTTTCTTGCCCCTTGTTAATGCAAATTACGAGCGAACTGCCGCTGGCGCTGCCACAGATATTTGGTGATCGTCCGCTGACGCAACTCTGGGCATACAAATACGACAGCAGCCTGTCGGGCATCGAAATGCACGCCGACGCGGCAGCTGTAAACGTAAATTTCTGGCTGACACCAACCACTGCTAACGAAGATCCTGAAACCGGCGGCCTGGTGGTGTGGGACAAGGAAGTGCCACTGGAGTGGCACAAAGACGACTACAATCGATCCGATCCGGAAAAAAAATCGGCAATGATCCGGTTTCTTGAGGAGCAGGGCGCCGAAATGATTCGTGTACCGTATCAACAAAACCGTGCGGTGATATTCAATTCGGACCTCCTCCACAAGACCGATGACATCAATTTCAAGCCGGGATACGAAAATCGGCGGATCAATGTAACGATGCTATACGGGTGGCGGGAATGAGACAGCGCTCCTGTTTTAATCCCGGATGGCGCAATGAGTTGTATCGAGAGCGGTAGCGCAATGGTAAAACTGGCTAAGAAACTGATTGGAATCGTACTGGGGCTACTCGTTGTTGCCTTGGTTGTGCTGATCGTGGTCATCACGGAGATCGACCGAATTGTGAAACATGCGGTCGAAACCCTAGGCCCCGATGTCACCGGCACTACAGTAACGCTCGGCAGTGCGGACATATCCGTCTGGTCCGGTGAAGGCTCGCTCACCGGGCTCAAGATTAGTAATCCGGACGGATTTGACTCGGCCTATGCATTTCGCCTGGACCGCATCGATGTCGATATCGATATCGAATCCCTGACCAGCGACGTAATCATAATTGACGAAATAACAGTTGATGGAGCAAGTCTCATCGTCGAACAGAAAGGGCTGGGCAAAAACAACCTTCAGGCTATTCTCGGGAATATTAATAGTTACTCGAGGCCGGACGCGGCTGCGGGCAGTTCCGAGCCATCGGAGCGGCGATTTATTGTCAGGGAATTCACATTTTCGAACGGGATCCTTAGGGTCGTATCCGACGCCGTTGCGATAGATGAAGAGGTGGAAATCCCCCATGTCGTTGTTACCGGTGTTGGCGAGAAAACGTCCGGTGCCACTATTGCTGAAGTGTCGCAGCAGCTTTTCCAGCCGGTTATCGACCGGGCGATGGCTGCGGCACAGCAGCGGCTGGTGGATGAGGCCACTGATCGCATAAAAGAAGAGCTTGAAGAAGAACTTCAGGAAGAACTCGAGGACAAGTTGAAAGGATTGCTGGGTGGCAAAGACGACTGATCGGACGGTTTGGAGACGGTCCTGCGCCATAGATCGGGGTCCACTTGCTGTCGTTTTGTCGGCTCTGTTGCTGAGTATTCCCGCAGCGATCGTAACCGCGCAGGTGGCTGAGCAGGATTTCGCTGCGAGATTTGCCGGTCTTGCGCTGGACTGCGTTCATCGCGAGTATCCGAACAAAATCGCACATGTGTTGCAAGATGATCAGGATGTTGCAGCGCCACGCGAACTGACTCCGGCTTTCTTTGGCTGCTACGACTGGCATTCCTCGGTGCACGGACACTGGTTGCTCGCGCGACTGGCGCGAACATACCCCGAGGCGGAGTATTCTCAGGCGGCTCGCGACGCACTGGCACAGAGCCTCACGTCTGCCAACATCGATACCGAAGTTGTCTATTTCGGTGGCACCGGCAGAGTTTCCTTTGAGCGGCCCTATGGCATCGCCTGGCTGCTACAGCTCGCAGCAGAACTGCGCGAGTGGCAGGAACCGCTCGCAACCGACTGGAGTATCAACCTGGTACCGGTGGAAAAGCTTGCTGCGCAGAGAATCCGCGACTGGCTGCCAAAACTTGAATACCCGATCCGAAGCGGGGAGCACTCGCAGACCGCATTTGCATTCGGACTGATCCTGGACTGGGCCAGAACGACCGGCGACGAAAATCTCGAAGTACTTGTGTATACGAGGGGACTGACTTATTACTTTCGCGATGAAGACTGTCCGCTCGATTATGAACCGTCGGGTCAGGATTTTCTTTCACCCTGCCTGGCGGAAGCCGATTTTATGCGAAGGCTCCTGGAGCCAAAGATTTTTGCATTCTGGCTGACCAGATTTCTGCCGGAGATACTGACGGACGGCAGCGACGACTGGTTGCGTCCGGTTGCCGTTTCAGATCCGGGAGACCCCAAACTTGCACACCTGGACGGCTTGAACCTGAGTCGGGCGTGGATGCTCGATGGCATTGCCCACAGTCTTCCTGGTGGCGATGACCGGCGACCTTCAATACTTGCCGCGGCCCTCGCGCACAGGGAAGCCGGGTTGGCTGCCGTAACCGGAGAGCGCTACGAGGGCGGGCACTGGCTGGGCAGCTTTGCCACCTATCTTGTTACCCGTCGCGGCATCGACTGACGCGGGGCTTCCGCCCGGTTTCATCTTTCACTGCTGTGAGCGAGCTGGAAACATGTGTTCCACAAGGCCTCGGGTTTGAGATCAACTACAGCCAAGACCACAACCCGACTCGTATTGAGGTGCTGGAATCCAAATTAGCTGCCCTACCAATAATCGCTGGCCGGTCTGCAACGACGTCCTGCTGATTCAGTCCATAAAATAAGGGTATCTCGTGTAACCTTGAGAAAGCTGTCTTGAGCCGCCATTATTTCCTTAAGCGGGGTCAGTATTCGATGATGTTTGCACGCAATAAACCTCTTGACATGCCGACGGCCGATGAGGTCTTGCCGGGTCGGGCTGAGCAAATACAGGTGCCGGACACCCATTTTGTGAACGGAAATCCGCTGCAACCACCGTTTCCGGCGGGCTTTGCACAGGCCGTTTTTGGTCTGGGCTGCTTCTGGGGTGCCGAAAAACGATTCTGGGAGCTCGAAGGAGTCTATGCGACAGCCGCCGGATATGCGGGCGGATCGACACCGAATCCTACGTACCAGGAAGTGTGCAGCGGCATGACCGGGCATGCGGAGGTCGTGCTCGTGGTATTTGATCCTGCTGTGATCAGTTACCAGCAGTTACTGCGGGCGTTCTGGGAAGCGCACGATCCGACACAAGGTATGCAGCAGGGCAACGACGTTGGAACTCAATACCGCTCCGAAATATATACGCTTGATCCGGAGCAGCAGCAGTTGGCAGAAGCATCACTGACGATGTACCAGGAGCAGCTTTCCGCATCCGGATTCGATCAAGTCACCACCGAAATCCGGACGGCACCGGAGTTCTATTACGCCGAGGACTACCATCAGCAGTACCTGGCCAAGAATCCTGGTGGCTACTGTGGCGTTGGTGGCACCGGGGTTGACTGTTCTGTCTGAATGAGGCCCTAGGCCCTAGGCTCTAGGCACGAAAGAGCAACAGCGCTTGATTTCAAATTCAATTCGCGCGAGCGAAACTTCCCGCTTCCCGCTTTTCACTTCCCCTCTACCACTCGCCGGTGTTGGGCATCGACGCCCAGGGTTCTTCCGGCGTTAAAGCCTCGCCGGACTGCAACAACTCGATGGAAATATTGTCCGGTGACCGGACGAACGCCATGTGACCGTCACGTGGGGGGCGATTGATTGTTACTCCGCCATCCATGAGTTTTTGGCATATTTTGTAGATATTGTCGACACGATAGGCGAGGTGGCCAAAATTACGATCGCTGCCGTAGTCCTCAGGATCCCAGTTCCAGGTCAGTTCGATCTGGGCATCTTCGTCGCCTGCCGCGGCCAAAAATACCAGCGTGTAGCGACTTTGTTTATCGTCGTATCGACTCAGCTCCCTAAGTCCGAGTTTGTTGCAAAAAAAGTCTAGTGATTCGTCGATATCCGTGACGCGAACCATCGTGTGCAGATACTTCATGAGTCGGATCTTCAATCGTCAGGTTTGAGCTTATAGTCTATAGTGTTTTGATGAGGAACTGAGACGAGGGGGACCGGAGCTGTGCTGAAATATATTGGAGTTTTTGTACCGGCGATGCTCATATCGCTGTCGCTGGTCGCATCTGAGGTCACTCCAAAGCTCGTATATCTCGTTGTTGACGATGACAGACTTATTGCGTCCAATATTTTCACGAGCCGCTTTGATGAGTTTAGGCTGGGAGCCAAGGAGACAATCAAGCAGCAGGCCGTGGCCAACGGCGTTATCGTAGTGGTCACCAATCAGAGATTCATCGGCTACAGCATCTATACGTCGTCGTGGCGGACGCTCCGGACCGCGGCCGGCGAGAAACTCATTGGTATCGAAGCCGAAGACTTTTCGGCTCTGCTGACAACTTCAACGAGGTGGTTGAACTTCAATGGCAAATCCGGAGTGTGGGCAGAAATCGATCGTTGATTGACGGGAACCAGCCCGGCGACCTGCAATCAAACATCTTAGATTTTTGGTAAACAGCTACCCGGGGTTCGCAGGTCGGCCTCGCAAAAAAGGGGGCAGCCATGACGCGAAACGCAGCAATTCTTGTTTTGACCCTGCTGGCCGGGATTGCCATCGGTGCCTACGCCGCTGGCAGCGAGGGTTTGCTCGGTGACAAAACGACGCCAGATACGGATTCCGCCGGCCGGGCCAATATCGAGGTATCGGGGCTGGTGATAGACGAAACCACGCGGGCACGGATGCTGCATGATCCGCAACTGATGCTCAAAATGCTCGATTCCCTGACGGCCATCCTCGATGCTGAGGTGGCCGAGCGGCGCGTATTGGCAGAAGCACTGGACCAGCTGCGTCTTGAGTTCATCGATCTTGAGGAAAACCTGGCCGAAAAAACTATGCAGGCATTTGCCGAGCGGGAAGGCGGCCGGCCGGAGGCCCGAATGAGTCGCCGAATACGTGCCGGAAATACGGAGGAGCGCCTGATTCTGGCCGGCTTCGATCTTGAAATAGCGCGCCGCGTACGGGAAGACGAGGACGCACAACAGATGGAGCAGCTCTATCTTCGCGACCAGGCCACGCGGGAAGGCTGGCTCAATTCGCCTCGTTACCAGGAAGAGTTACAGAAACTCACAGCGATTGGCAGCAAGATTCGCCAGGATCTGGGTGACGATCGGTACGATCAGTATCTGTACGCCATGGGGCGTCCGAACCGTGTCGGTGTCAACCGCGTACTGGAATCATCGCCGGCTAAACGCGCCGGGCTCAGGGAAGGCGACGCGATCATCAGCTATGGCGGTCAGCGTGTGTTTTCCGTGCAGGACCTCATCGCGTACGAAACCCGAGGCCAGGGCGGCGAAACCGTTACCATGGAATTGATACGTGACGGCAGACGCGTACAAATATATGTTCCGCGCGGGCCGCTTGGTTTCATGCCGTCATACGACTCGGTCGATCCCAACGATCCGTCGGGCAGCAATCAGTGACGCGACCTGCCCGGGTTTTAAGTTCATAGATCAGCGGCGGGTATGGCGTAGAAAAGACAGTCGTCTTTTGCGATCTGTGGATCTGTTGTGGCCATGAACAGGCGCACTGGCCGCGACGTGAAAAGCTGACCATCGCGCAGGTCGAACAAATTTTCGGCAATGTCCTCCGTCTCGTTCTGAAAGGCCTCCAGGGCGCTAA
Organism: uncultured Gammaproteobacteria bacterium; assembly: GCA_964545335.1. Taxonomy (GTDB): domain Bacteria; phylum Pseudomonadota; class Gammaproteobacteria; order Steroidobacterales; family CAZJFQ01; genus CAZJFQ01. The sequence goes on from CAZJFQ010000031.1 coordinate 13,465, forward strand.
TGCCTCTGGGGCCAAGCCAGCCCAAGGGTTCAGACGGTGACAGAACTATGTAATTGAAGCGGTCGATGTCGGGGCGCAAGGTAATGTCGACACCCGCCAGTGGTTTGTCAGCAAACGCAATCTCCGCGCCGTTGATCGCTCTGACGCGTATGGGGTGTTTTAGCACGGTAATCGTCTGTGCAGTAGCCTGAAAAAAAAGATCATCACGTGAAACATATGTTGCGATTCCCTCGAAGGCCACAAGATCCGCGGTTCGATTTCGAATGCCCCCGCACTCGATGGTCACGGTCGGAAAGTCGTTCTGTGTCGCTTCCATCAGTGCACCTACGCGTACGTCGGTAACAATGAGATGTTCGGCGAACATGCCGGTTATCGTCATTCGCTCAGCGTCCAGCTTTGTCGTTGCACCATACGCCGGACCGAGCCCCGAAGTGTTGTGAATATCGACCAGCGCTTCCGGGTTGGCCTCGCGCAACCGCGCAAGCAACTCGGCGGCTAAGCGGCCCTCCGGACCGTCGAACGGCGGCTGAAAACACCGATTCAGATCACGAAGTTCGGGCAGACGCCGGTTTGCAAATCCCGGGGGAGTCAGGGCGGTCGCCACGGCGGCAATACAACAGACGACGTCAACTGCCGGAGTCGTGCCGGTTTTCAGCCATCGATGTAACCCGCGCAGTCCCGATGGCTCATTACCGTGCAATAAGGTTGTGATGGCACGCGTTCGTGACCGGTCTTTACCGGGAACAACCAGCCAGGTCGGGCCGCCCAGGCGACGCAGGAATTCGATGGCATCCTCGCCTATGTCGTCCGGGGAGGGTGCCGTCCACGTCTGCAATGCATCGGATTTCACTTTTAACTCTCTACGCTCCATTCAACGACGACGTACCGGCGGTGCACCGGATTCTACTTAGGGTTGCGGCAGCCCGCTCGCCGATGGCGGATTGAATCTCAATATCGACCGCTCGAGGGGGGGGAAGTATATGCCCGAGTACTGACGTGTCCACCAATGACCACTCGCGGTGCGGGTATCCGCATCGGTGAATTCATAGCGGAAAAATCTCGCTCGAACAAGTTTCGGCGGTGTATCGCCAAAGGGATTGTGCTCGAGAAGACCGGTCACCGGCTCTGAACCCGCGAGCAGTCGCTCCATAAACCGGCCGAACCATGGGTTCTGGCTACGTGTGCCCAGCGCTGCAAACCACATCTGCCAGTCCAGCCGCGGCTGATGCGGAATCAGCCAGCCGGGTCTTCGCGCCGGATCGCCCGGTTTGTAACGAAATTCGTACGCCTCCCAATGGCGACCATCACGTGACCCTTCAACGATGATCTCGTTCCTCGTCGTTGTCATGACGGCAAACAGGCCGTAGGCATTGACGGCCTGCAGTGGCTCGATCCAGCGCATAACCTGTAACGCTGCCGCGGGGGGCGTCCTGGCCGTAAAACGATGCCACATCTGGCCGGCACTGATTGCGATCAGAAGCGACGCAATGGCAATAAGCACTGACTTTGTGGCGGGTTTCGCCGGTCTGCGAGAATAAATCGTGCGCGAAGTCACAGCCCGGATTAATCGATGCATGGGCGCCAGCGCCTGGTCGTCGAAAAGCGTGAGGCACAAAACGATCGTCAGGAGATTAAAAAAGTTGTAGTTGCCGGTCATCATGATCAGCAGTTCAAGACCGATAAAAAACCACGCAGCAAGCATGCGCGGCCGCCGCGGCAGGAACAGAAAGAACGGGAGGATCAGTTCAATTGCAAACATGGTGCCGGCTGAAATCCTTTGAAACCATTCCGGCAATTGATGTGCAAACCAGGCCAGCGTTGTCGGCAGTGGTTGAGTTTCATAATGAAAGTTCAGCGCGGTCCAGTTCGCCCATGCCGGGTCGCCGCTCAATAACTTGACGGCGCCGGACAAGAGAATGAATCGGAAGGTGAGCCAGCGCAGCAACCAGACCGAAAGTCGGGTCCAGAACGGCAGCAGTATCGCGAGAAATCCGACTTCCAGCAGCAGGATATCCCACTGATATCCCATAAAAATCTGGCCGGCGTGATACAGGGATAGGTACAGCAGATACAGAATCACCAGATTTGTCCGGGTAAATTTGTCAAAAAACAGGACAAGCGAGCAGGCCGCACCCAACCATGGCACCAGCGTGACGGATAAGTCGGATGCGTCGATCCAGAAAATCGTGGGCACAAACCAGAAACGACGCGCATCGGCTGATTCGGCAAGCCAGTTCAGATGCTCGGCAATCGGCAGAATTCCGTGCGCGCCGATTAGCCCCTGTGCCTGTACTGCAAAGGAGACGAATGCAGCCAGGTAAATCAGACCCAAGAGGCGAAGAAACAACCAGCTGATCTGACCGTATTCCGCCGGCCGTCTTTCACGTCCCCACAGCAGCACCGAGATGCGGTGAAACACCGGGCGATGATGCGCAACAAACTGGTACGCGACCTCAGCAAGGCCTGCAAACCAGGGCAGGGAGCGGTAAAGGCTGAGCCAGAATCGACGGCCGCGTACATGCGCCAATGTGGCGTACGCGGCGTGCGCGCCCGCCAGAATCGCGCCGTCGGTGGCCACGTAGCGAATGGAATGTTTGAAATCAGCCAGGTTCAGATCGGGAAACCGGTCGGCAACCTCCTGGTAGGGACGGTATTCCACGGCGTTGCCGGTGAGCCGCTGCCAGTAGCGGACCGAGTACTCGCAGAAGCCGCAGCCTCCTTCGTAGATCAGCATCGGTCGGCTGTCGCTCATCGTTTCACCCGGCCAGCCGCAGGAATAGATCCTGGTTGGCGCCCGCTTCAGAAGCTGTTGAGGGAAATTTTGAGATAGGAACTTCCGTTCGACTCAGCGTCGGGAAGCCGTCCGGCCCGGATATTCACCTGGACGGCGGGCAGCAAGAGGCTCGGAACCCTGAGTTCCGCGTCACGTGTCCGGCGCATGGCGACGTACTCATCCTCGGCGACACCGTCATGTACGTGTATGTTATTCATTTTCTGATCGGCGACTGTCGTCTCCCACCGATAATCCCGACCGCCCGGGCCATAGTCGTGGCACATGAACAGGCGGGTTGACGAAGGCAGCGACAGGATTCTCTTTATAGACTGATAGAGTTGCTTTGCGTCGCCTCCCGGAAAGTCACACCTCGCCGTACCACTATCCGGCATAAACATCGTATCGCCAATAAAGGCAGCGTCGCCGACAACGTATGTGACGCTGTCACCGGTATGCCCCGGCGTGTGCAGAACCTGAGCATCCAGGTTGCCGATCCTGAACGTGTCATCGTCGTCGAAAAGGCGATCGAACTGACTGCCATCCGAACGAAAATCGCCACGCAGATTGCAGATCGTCCTGAAGGCTTCCTGGACGCCCTGAATGTTTGCTCCGATACCGGTGTCACCGCCGCTCTGCGTTTTGATGTGTTGCGCGGCGGACAAGTGATCGGCGTGTGCATGCGTTTCCAGGATCCAGTCAACGGCGAGATCGTTGCTTTGCAGATACGCAATCAAATTATCGGCAGCATCAGTAGCGACATGACCTGATTTTTCGTCGTAATCAAGTACGGAATCGATAACTGCGGCACGTTTTGTTGCCGGATCTGAGACGACGTACGAAAAAGTAAAAGTATCCGGATGAAAAAACTGCTGGATGGTCGGATTCATACTCTGGCTGTCAAGCGTCAGCGAAGGTTTTTATTGAGTTCTTTCAGCGCCGCCGCACCGGGTGTCAGCGTTTCATATTCGAGGTCGCGTAGTGGTTCGGCAACTGTATGCTGCAGTTTGTGCATTTCCGGCAGGTTTTCATCGATATAAAGCAGGCCGGTGACGATCTCGCCCCGGGCCTGGTGTTCCTGAATGTAGGAGAATGCCGCCGATCGATCCCTGGGATCATAGTCGCCGCTGACCTTGCGCAGCAAAATGTGACTGCCATCGTGGAGCTTGACCGACATGTTGTCGCCTTCATCGTAGACGGTCCGGATCTCCTCAGCCGGCGCAACGAAATCCGCATGTATGGCCCGCCGGAAGAATTGCCGCGTGTGCGCGTAGCTCTTGGTCGAATCCTCATGGTCATTGAATGTCACGCAGGGGGACAGGACGTCGATCATCGCGAAACCCAGATGGGCAATGCCCGCCTTCAACAGCGGCACCAGTTGCTCCTTGTCGCCCGAAAAACTTCTTGCCACGAACGATCCGCCGAGGGCAAGCGCCGATAAGACCGGATCGATGGGCGGTTGCTCGTTCACCTCCCCTTTTTTTGCTTTAGAGCCCACATCCGCGGACGCTGAGAACTGACCCTTGGTTAATCCATAGACACCGTTGTTTTCGATCAGGTAGAGCATATTCAGGTTGCGCCGAATGACGTGGGCGAACTGACCCAGCCCGATCGACAACGAGTCACCGTCGCCTGACACTCCAATGCAGCAGACCTCGCGATTTACGGCATTGGCACCGGTAGCGATAGCCGGCATCCGGCCGTGCACGGTATTCAGGCCATGGGCGGTGTTGAGAAAGTAGGCCGGTGTCTTCGAAGAGCAGCCGATGCCCGACATCTTGGCGACACGGTGCGGCTCGATATTGAGTTCAAAAACCGCCTGAACGAGCGCGGAGCTGATCGAATCGTGACCGCAGCCGGCACACAGTGTTGACATGCTGCCCTCATAGTCGCGCAACGTCAGCCCGAGTTCGTTGCGAGACAGACCCTTATGGATAATCCTGGGTTTGGCGATGTAACTCATGCCGCGACGTTGCCCCTGATATGTTGCCGGATGGGCTCACAGATATTTCCAAAGTCGATCGGAAAGCCACTGTAATGAAGTACGGAGTGCAGCCGGCTCTTGTCAACATCAGTTTCTACAAGCAGCAGAGTTTTTAGTTGCGCGTCCCTGTTTTGTTCAACCACAAAGATCAGTTCGTGCGCGTTCAGGAATTCACGGACATCTGCCCCAAAAGGAAAGGCGCGTACCCGCAGATAGTCAATATGAACGTTTTCCTCAGCGAGAATTTCCAGTGTTTCACGAACAGCGTTATCGCAACTGCCAAGAGAAATCAGACCCAGGTGAGTTTTCTGGGCAGCGGGTGCAATCACCGATTTCGGAACAATCCCGGCAGCAGTCTGTGACTTGCGGTTGAGCCGATCGAGCATCTGCTGATACTCCTCCGCATTCTCGGTATATTGAGCTGACTCGTTGTGTCCGGATCCGCGGGTAAAGTAGGCGCCGTTCGGATGCACACCCGGCAGCGACCGGTAGCAGATTCCGTCACCATCCTTATCCAGGTAGCGCTGAAAATCTTCGACGTTTTCGAGTTCCTCTGCCCCGAGTACTTTGCCCCGGTCGGGCCTGTAGCTGTCATCCCATTGCAATGCGGGACACATCCAGTCGTTCATACCGATATCGAGGTCCGTCATTACAATCACCGGTGTCTGCAAGCGGTCGGCCAGATCGAAAGCCCGGACACTGAGTTCGAAACACTCCCCGGGATCGGCCGGGAACAGCAGGACCTGACGCGTATCACCGTGTGAGGCGTAAGCGCAACTCACCAGGTCGGCCTGCTGAGTCCGGGTCGGCATACCCGTGGACGGCCCAACCCTTTGCACGTCAAACACGACCACCGGCACCTCGGCAAAGTAGGCAAAGCCCAGGAACTCACTCATCAGGGAAATACCGGGACCACTTGTACAGGTAAAGGCACGTGCCCCCATCCAGCCGGCGCCGATAGCCATTCCGATAGCGCCAATCTCGTCTTCGGCCTGTACGATGCAATAACGGTTTTGTCCGGTCTCGGAGTCCTTTCTGTAGTACTCGCAGAACGCTTTAAATGAGTCCATCAGTGAAGTCGAGGGCGTGATCGGGTACCAGGCAGCAAAAGTTGCGCCAGCATAGATGCAACCCAGCGCACAGGCCATGTTGCCGTCGATCAGGATGTGGTCCGCGGTACAATTCAGAGGTTCGAGACGTGTGGCCAGCGGGCACTCGAAGTTCTCTCGTGCGTAATCGTAGCCAAGTTCTATCGCTTTCAGATTGGCCGGGATAAGTTTTGGTTTGCCGGCGAATGTGTCTTCCAGAAGATCGTGAACGACTGGCATGTCGATATCCAGCAGTGCAGCGAGTGCTCCGAAATAGGCGATATTCTTCATCAGGATCCGGGTTCGGACCTTGTCAAAATTCTCATTGCAGAGTTTGGCCAGCGGGACACCCAGGATGGTGATGTCATCGCGCGTCAACGTTTTGTGACGCGGCCAGGTGGAGTCATAGATCAATGTGCCGCCGGGACTGACCTCGGCAAGATCCTGTTCGTAGGTTTCCGCATTCATCGCTACCATGACATCCACCCGACCTGAACGCGCCAGGTGCATATCCTTGTTGACTCGAATCTCAAACCAGGTTGGGAGCCCCTGAATGTTGGAGGGGAAGAAGTTTTTCCCCATGGCGGGCACACCCATGCGGAAGATCGCTTTCATGAGCAGGCTGTTTGCTGTCGCTGAGCCGGTACCGTTGACATTGGCCAGCTTAATGACGAAGTCGTTCAGCTGGCCTTGCGCTGTCGTTTTCATGATCCTTCCGCTTCATCAATGGCGTATGGAATCCCCAGTTCGGATTTTTGCATATCCCAGGCGGCGGTTGGGCAGCGTTCCGCGCACAGACCACAATGTACGCACAGGTTTTCATCCTTGACCATTACGCGGCCGGTTTGTTTCAAAGCGCCCGACACGAACAGCGGCTGGTCGGGTTCAAGTGCCGGTACACGCAGCCGTTGACGGAGATCCTGCTCATCTCCGTTATCGGTAATCGTAAGACAGTCGACGGGACAGATGTCAATACAGGCATCACACTCGATGCACAGTTCGTCGGTGAACACCGTCTGAATATCACAGTTCAGACATCGCTCTACCTCCTGAATGGTTTGTTCGACCGTGAACCCGAGTTCGACTTCGATGTCGAGCGTCTTGAATCGTTTCTTGAGTTCGACGTGTGGCATCAACCGGCGCGCTGCCGGATCATAGTCGTTGCTGTAGCTCCACTCATGGATGCCCATTTTTTGGCTGCCGAGGTTCATCGTGTAAGGCAACCGTTCTGTCATCGATTCCCCGTGACAGTACTTGTGGATCGATATCGCGGCCTGGTGTCCGTGTTCAACGGCCCAGATGATGTTTTTTGGTCCGAAGGCCGAATCACCGCCGAAAAACACGCCCTCTCGTGAACATTCAAAAGTCGTTGCATCCACTATCGGCACGTCCCAGTCGTCAAACTCGATGCCGATATCGCGTTCGATCCACGGAAACGCGTTCTCCTGTCCGATAGCCAGAATGACGTCGTCACACGGCAGTACGATTTCCTCCAGGGTCGTGGCCTTTAGTCGGCCTCCCTTGTCTTCGTGCCACTCGACCCGGGCAAATTTCATGGCGGTCAGCCTGCCATTCTCAATGATGAATTCTTCCGGGGCGTGATTTAGAAGGAGCTCGATTTGTTCCTCTTCCGCATCTTCGAGTTCCCAGTCTGACGCTTTGAGAAGATTCCGCGGCTTGCGAGCCATGACTTTCACATCTTTGCCGCCAAGCCTCAGCGAGCTTCTGCAGCAGTCCATAGCCGTGTTGCCGCCACCGATAATCAGAACGTTTTCACCGATCGACGTGGTATGACCAAAGGCCACCGATTCCAGCCAGGCGATGCCGATGTGTATCCGGTCGGTGTCGTATCGACCCGGCAATTCCAGGTTTTTACCGTGCGGTGCTCCGCTGCCTACAAAAATAGCATCGAAGTCTTCGTCGAGCAGAGCAGCCAGGCTGGTGATCGGCGCGTCGAGTTTCAGATCAACACCCATATCAATTATCGTGCTGATCTCATCATCCAAAACGCGGGCCGGGAGCCGGAACGCCGGAATATTGCTTCGCATCAGGCCACCGGTCTTGTCCAGTTTCTCGAAAATCACGCACTCGTAACCGAGTGGGAGTAAATCGTTGGCGACGGCCAGCGAGGCACAACCTGCACCGATCAGTGCGACGCGTTTGCCGTTCTTTTTTGAAGGAATCTTCGGCAGACGGTCTGTGATGTCGTCGCGGTGATCAGCCGCGACCCGTTTCAGACGGCAAATGGCTACCGGTTTGTCCTCAACGCGACCACGTCGACACGCCGGTTCACACGGCCGATCACAAACGCGGCCCAGGATTGCCGGAAACACGTTCGATTCCCGGTTAAGCATGTAAGCATCGGTAAATCGTCCCTGGGCAATCATGCGAATGTATTCCGGGACGTCGGTGTGCGCCGGGCAGGCCCACTGGCAATCCACCACCCGATGAAAATAGTCCGGATTACT
>CAZJFQ010000031.1:21874-24099 GCA_964545335.1 uncultured Gammaproteobacteria bacterium
CAGCATAAACCGTTGTCGCCCAAAGTAAAGTTCCGGGTTCACAGGCCGGGATCGCTTCGTTTTCGTGTCACCTATGACCGATCGCGCCGTAACACATCGAACGCGATACTGATACGCGGCTGATCACTGTCGAACGGTTCGGTCCGATGGTAAAAATATGACGGAAACAGAAGCAAAAGACCTTCACGTGGCTGAAGGTATTTTAGTGGCGGTGTTACCCGGCCGCGAATATCGTCGGGTGGCATGCCGAACTCGATCCAGCCGGCGCGATCGTCGTCATTCCTACCGATGAATTCAGGAAGACTGACGTAGTACACGCCGCTCAGCCAGGCCGCAGGATGAATGTGAGGCAGCTGGTGCCCCTGGCTCTGCATGACTACGGCCCAGGGTGTCAGTGCCCAGTTTTCCGGCGGCCTCGTCAGGAACTGATGATCCGGGCTCGCCGGATGCTCGTCCACATACCGGGCAACTTCCTTATTGAACACTTCTTCGAGAAACGCCACCGGGCCTTTTTCATGGCGAAGCAGATCACCCGTCTGGCGTCCGCAGCGTGTCGCATGACCAACCGGTTCAAACTTGAGTGTGGGGTGATTACTGACATGATCCGCCAACGCCTTGTTGAAATCGGCAAGCGATTCGAATGCGGCTGGCGATTTGATCTCCCGCCTTGCCAGCAGTCGATCGAAGTCGACAAGTCTGTTTGCCTCGTCATCGCGGCCGAGTTCATACAACGCGACGGCTCGCGTTGCGAGCGCACCACAGTAACCGGGCATGAGTTGCAAACAATGATCACAAACTTCGAGTGCCGCCTCGGTACGACCGCGAAGCAGAAGCAGATTGGCGAGATCGTCATGTATTTTGGGATCGCCCGGACGCAGTTCGAGTGCTCTCCGATAATGCGTTTCCGCGCCATCCAGATCACCGGTCTCGTGCAACGTAATTGCCAGGTTTGTGTGAGCTTCGACATTGGTCGCGTCGAGATCGATTGCTTGCCCGTAGGCCTCGATAGCCGCCGAAAATTCTTTTAGCTTGTGATTGACGACCCCGAGATGGGTTCGATAGCGACTGTCTTCCGGTTGTTGTGCGACTGCCTGTTCGAGATGGCTGACCGCCAGCTCGGGCCGATCGATCGCCATGTAGGTAAGCCCGAGATTGTGATGTCCCCTGGAATAAGCAGGGTCGAGCGTAACCGACTGCCTGAAGCTCTCTATTGCTTCATCCATGCGGCCCGAGTTTCTCAACACGTGGCCGAGATTGTGATGTGCTTCAGCCAGGTTCGCGTCGTGCCGGATTGCGTCCTGAAAGGCTCGCTCGGCATCGGGGAGATTACCCAGGTTATTCATCGCCCGGCCCAGCGTATTGAAAACCCGGGCATTCTTTTTCTCGTTGCGGATAAGGTCAAGACACAGATCGCGGGCCGCGACAGCATCGCCGCGGGCCAGCATCTGTTCCGCCTCGGTAACGGGATCGTTCAACCTGCGTCGTCCGGCTGCAAAACAACCGGACAACGATACCATACGCCGCTTACGCGCAAGGCGGGTGACGGGCGGCTACAGCTTCTGGACGCGGGCGTTGCGGCCGTAGTACCGCATCATGACTCGTACACGCTCGCCCACCACAAACTGCACATCGTCGGCCTGCACGACTCCGATGAGTTCACCGTTGTCCAGTTCGACCACGATTTCGAGTCCGTCCTCACCGGTCCATGATTTTTCAATCGCCCGGCCTATCAGCGCGCCTGTCACACCGCCGACAGCGCCGGCCGTACGCGACCAGTCGCCATCATCTGTTGCATCCCGGCCGACGCCGTATCCAACTGCGGCACCGGCGGTGGTGCCCAGATTGGTCGCTTCGCCCTCAATCGGGACCGGCATGACGTCCACCACTTCGCCAAAGGTGACTCTGAATGCCTTCTGTGCGTCGCTCCGCGAATAAACGTCCGGAGACAAACTCTGGTTGCTGCACCCGATGAGCGCGGCAGCGAAGGTTAGGATAAGCAGATTCTTGGATTTCATGGGCCATCCTCCCGGCCATGGCCAGGATTCTCATTGTCCTTATCTTATATAAACGCAGGCTGAACGGATCCGTTGACACGGATCCGGACCCGGCTCGTGTGACTAGTCCAAATTCAGAGTCGCCCTGGCAGCGGCCAGAAGCACGTCCGCGTCCAGTCGAACTTTGTAGTTCGGATTGACGTACTGGAAGGTAATGAACCCATCGGTATT
>CAZJFQ010000032.1:0-17821 GCA_964545335.1 uncultured Gammaproteobacteria bacterium
GTCATATTCATCAAGTTTGTCGACAACCAGCGGCAGGCTTTCCTCGACCGGCAGGCCCATGTAGTCGATCAGGCTCATCGGGGCTGCTCCGGTGCCACCATCGGCGCTGTCAACGGTGATGAAATCCGGCGCAGTTTCGAGGCCCCGGTCATGGACCAGGCCAAACAAGTCGTCCAGCCACCCCCATGCGCCAATGACCGCCTTGATGCCGACCGGTTTGCCGGTGATTTCCCGGACCCGTGCAATCATATCCAGCAAATCCCCGGCACTGTCGATTTCCGGATGCCGGTTCGGGCTGATTGAATCCTCCCCCTGCGGGATGCCCCGAATGCCGGCGATTTCCGCTGTTACCTTGGCACCAGGCAGGATTCCGCCCTTACCGGGCTTGGCCCCCTGGCTCAGCTTGATTTCGAACATTCTTACCTGTTCGTGACCGCCAACGGCTTTGAGTTTGTCATCCGATAGACGCCCTTCGGCGTCGCGCACGCCGTATTTGGCGGTACCGATCTGGAAAACGATATCGCCACCTCCCTCGAGGTGGTACGGCGACAAGCCGCCTTCACCGGTATTCATCCAGCATCCGGCCATGCGTGCGCCGTTGGACAGCCCCAGAACTGCCGGCTTTGAGATCGCCCCGAAGCTCATACCGGAGATATTAAAGACGGTGTTCGTCGTGTAGGGATTCCGGCTGTACGGCCCGATGGTCACGTCGTCAGCCGGAACGGCATCCTTCTCCAGCGTCGGGAAAGGGCAGTTGACGAACAAGACGGTACCGACAGGCCGCAAATCCCTCGTCGAACCGAAAGCCACCGTGCTATCGATATTCTTGGCCGCGCGATACACCCAGGATCTCTCTGCGCGGTTAAACGGCATTTCCTCGCGATCCAGTGCAAAGAAATACTGTCGGAAAAACTCGCCCATATGCTCGAACAGGTAACGAAACCGTCCGATGACCGGAAAATTCCGGCGTATCGCGTGGCTGGTCTGAGTACGGTCAGCGATGTACATGGCGACCAGCACCAGCACCGCCATACCCACGATCAGGACGAACAGACCACTCATGATCTGCAGCACGTTTGCTACCAGCGGCATCGCTTCGCTCATGATTTTAATGCCCTCGAAGAATTAGTTCTTATTAATAATAGTGCAATTAGACATGCTGTCAGACGTTTGGCGTTTTCGGAAAGGCCCTGGGCTCTAGGCTCTAGGTACTCGAAGCCGAAACATCGAGTTCTTGATTACTTTTCTCATCGGCCTAGCGCCTAGCGCCTAGTGTCTAGCGCCTCTCAAGGCCTAGAGCCCGGGGCCTTTTTTTATCGCCTTGCGATGTATTGTTTCAACCAGTGATCCACGCTGGCCTTGCCGGCGCCGGAGAATAACAGCGGGATCAGCATGATCAGGTAGATGACCGGCAGTTTGTAGTTGCCGAATCCCTTGTCAGTAATCGCGTAGCCTTTGAGCAGCTCGCTGAGGCTGCTGTAACTGTCCGGCCAGTGCACCGCGGCAGCTGCAACAATCGTGAGGGTTATCAGGGTCAGTGCCCAGAACCGCGTAAACAAACCAGCGAGAAGCATCAGACTGCCAATGAGTTCGAGCCAGGTGGCCAGAAACCAGCTTATTTCGACTGGGATCACACTGAAGGGAAACGGGAAATCTTCCTTGACGTGGGAAAACCAGTTATTGCCGGTGAACTTGACGACTCCGGACTCCCAGAACTCCCAGGCCAGGAGAAAGCGCAGGCCAAGCTGTGGCAGCCATTCACCGATTTCGTCCAGCTTTGCAGTGACTACCTCCCACGCAGCGACCACTTTCTCCATTCAATTTCTCCGCCTAGTGTGTTGTTCTTGTGCCAAGGATTACATCGTGCCGGCGCAGGTTGTTCAGTATTTCAGCTCCGCCCTGCACGACGGTTGTCGGCTCGGGGTGTTTTATCTCCGCGGCACACAATTCCAGGATGGCCCGGCCCGTTTTAAGTTCGTTGCCGGTTGACCCGAGAAGTTCCAGCAATCTCGCCGTTACCGCATTGATCTCGAGAAAACCGACCTTGTCGGCGAGGTCACGGTAGACGACGAGAAAAGTCGGCTGCTCATCAGCTGCGGCCGGTTGAAAATCCGGACGTATGCGGTGCACCGGAAATTTGTACGCCAGCGGCCAGGCCAGTGGCGACAATACCGGGAGTCCTTCGAGCAAATTACCCTCGCGATCGATGTTGTCCAGATCCGGCTCGGCAGCATCTACGGCAAGGGCCAGCTCAACCCACTCGTAATGGGCGAGCTCGAGCAAAAACGGTGGGTCATCGGCCTGCGGATCGCGTTCGGATTCAAGGTAGCGGACAAATTCATACGGCATCTCGGGAAACAACGGAGTCTCGGCTCGGTGTTTTGCAAAATAGTCGCGCATCAGACGAATCCAGGCTTCCTCACCGAGTATTTTCCGTAGCACCCGAAAGGTGCTGGCCAGGAATTTGGACACGTTGTTAAAGAACAACTCTCTGTATATGGCGAGGCGGCGATCCTCGATACCATCGGGAGCCGGGTTGTTTGCCGGATCGCGAATATGAGCGGCGAATCTGTATTGCTGCTCGCTTAGTGAGAGACGCTCAACCATGCCCGGCCAGTACCTCGCCATTGCCGGACTGTTTTTTCTGCAGGTCCGAAATTCGATCAATCTCGATCAGCAATTCGTTTAGTGGCGGGATGTTGAAATCTCTCTCGAGGAGGGTCGGAACGGGTCCGAAATGTGCATACGCTGTTTCGAGAAGGGTCCATACCGGGTCGCAAACATCGGTACCGTGTGTATCGATTCGCAGGTCTTCAGCTTCCACATAATGGCCGGCAACGTGAAAGTAGACCACGCGTTCAGCCGGCAGAGACTTTAAAAACGTCTTGGCGTCGTAGTGATGGTTGATACTGTTGACGTAGATGTTGTTGACATCGAGCAACAGCTGGCAATCGGCCTCGTCCAGTACGGCTGTAATGAAATCAATCTCGTCCATCTCACGGCCCGGAGCGGCGTAGTACGACACATTTTCAATGCCGATCGGTCGTTCCAGTATGTCTTGTACGCGCCGAATCCGATCGGCAACGTAGTGCACAGCCTCGTCGGTGAACGGGATCGGCATCAGGTCATAGAGATGGCCATCATCCGAGCAATAACTCAGATGCTCCGTATAAAAACGAATGCCGTGGTCATCCAGAAACCCTTTCAGTTGCCCTAAAAATCCTTCATCCAGCGGCGCCGGGCTGCCGAGAGACAATGACAGGCCATGACAGACAAACGGGTACCGATCGGTGAAGCGCCGGAATTTCTTACCCAGTGCCCCGCCAACACCGATCCAGTTTTCCGGCGCCGCTTCCATAAAGTTGACCCGCTCCGGCGGCTCGGCGAGCAGTTTGTCGAGCAGCGGGCGTCGCAGCCCCAGGCCTGCGCCGCTCACCGGATATCTGGATGCTATTGTCATGCTGGCTGGTTGATGTTCTTGCGCCGAAATCAAGGATACGCCAAAACCGCTTCCCGAGGGCCGGAATTCCGCGCCCCACACTCATAGACCGTGACCACCGGTGCTTTGTTACAGCGCAATGAAACAAATGGGGATACACCATTGGCGAAAGCCGGTATTGCCATCGCCCGTTGCCTGGCCAGCGGAAAGCGGAAAGTGAAGAGAAGACCAGACCAGCGCTTCTGGCGCCGTCTCCCGCGGTCTTCAGCCTTCAGTCTCAACCGTTGTTTTGCCGCCGTACTCGCACAGGTCCGCCACGGGACAATCAGGGCACTCCGGTTTGCGAGCCTTGCAAACATATCGGCCGTGCAGAATCAACCAATGATGCGCGTGCTGTCGAAACTCCTCGGGGACATTCGAGTTCAGTGCTTGTTCGACCTTGAGGGGCGTACTGCCCGGAGCCAGTCGGGTGCGGTTGCAAACACGAAAAATGTGGGTGTCTACTGCTATTGTTGGTTGACCAAAGGCTGTATTGAGTACGACATTCGCGGTCTTGCGTCCAACGCCCGGTAGCGTTTCCAGCGCTTCCCGGGTTTCCGGAACTCGTCCGTCGTGGTCTCGCAACAGGATCCGTGATGTCGCGATGATGTTCCGTGCCTTACTGTTGAAAAGGCCTATCGACCGAATGTATTTTTTCAGACCATGGGTTCCCAGTTTGACAATTGTTTCCGGAGTTCTTGCAGTTTTGAACAGTGCCGCGGTTGCCTGGTTGACACTGACATCGGTTGCCTGGGCCGAAAGAATGACGGACACGAGCAATTCATAGGTACTGCCGTATTTCAACTCGGTGGTGGGGGCGGGATTGGCGGAGCGCAGACGGTCAAAGAATTCGGCGCGTTTCTTTCTGTTCATGGAATGCGGACTAATGGTGTCACATATGCACCGTAGCCGTCTCATTATCGACTGATGTCTCCGGCTCTCCCTCGCGCTTCCGTTGGATCAGCCAGTTTCTTGCCGCAATCAGCAAACCCAGAGACAAAAAAGCACCCGCCGGCAGGTTGATGAGTTCCAAACCCCCACCGGTAAGATCGACGGTCAGTGAGTAACCGGAAGTCCCAAATAACAGGGCCGCATCTGCAAGCAGGGTACCGTGGCCGGTTAGTTCGCGAATTGCTCCGAGCGCGACCAGTGCGCATGTGAAACCGATTCCGGTCGCGAGTCCGTCCACCGCAGCTCTCGAGACGGTTTGCCGGCTGGCAAAGCGCTCCAGACGGACAAAGATGATGCAGTTGGTCGCTATCAGCGGAACAAATATTCCGAGCCGGACATGAAGATCGTAAAAAAAAGCGCTCATCAACAGATCAATGGCGGTTATCGCCGTTGCGACAATCAATGCAAATGCAGCTAACCTGTACTCGGCGCCAATAAAGCGGCGGATCAATGCGACAAACGCGCTCGTAGTGATCAAAGCCAGGGTCGTTGCAACACCCAGGCCCAGCCCCGCAACCAGGCTGGTACTGACAGCCAGCAGAGGACACAGGCCAAACAGCTGAACCAGCGAGGGATTCTCGTGCCACAGACGGTCCGCCAGTAACCGGCGGTAACCACCGGGCAACCCGTCAGCATGGACCGCATCGGTCACGGTGCCTTATCCGTCAGATCTGCAAACAGTGAGTCGGCATGTTCGCTGAAGTATATCAATGCGTTGTGAATGGCTTGCACTGTCACACGGGGGGAAATGGTCGCGCCTGTAAACTGGTCGAAATAACCGCCGTCCTTCCGCACAGTCCACCCCGATGGGTCCGGATTGACCAGCGACCGGCCGGGAAATACGGTGATCCAGTCCGACCGGTCCTGTGATATCGCCGCACCCAGGCCCGGCGTTTCCTGATGCCCGGCAATTCGGACGCCAGTCAGTACACCCGTGTCGTCGATGCCGATCAGCAATCGGATCGGTCCGCCATAACCATCCGGCGCAACGCTCGAGATGATGACCGCAACCGGTACGCCTTTCATTGTCGCGCGGTACACGATGACGGGCTGCGGGGTACCGAGGCGCTCCGGATCGATCACACGGGTCGCGTCTGCCAGCAAATCGTTGTCATACGACTGCGGGCGCACGAGCTCGTGCAACGTTCTCAGAATGGCCGTGCGCTGATTTTCCGCAATCTGCTGACGGGTAGAATCGTGAACCAGCGTCGCAATAATGACACCTGCTGCCGCAACTGCGGCAAGCAATGTAATGCCGGTCATTACACGCCGCGGAGAGCCCGGGTCAGCGGCGCCCATGTCCAAACACTCTGGGGCGGGTGAAGTAATCGATCGCCGGGGCCGCCGCATTCATAATCAATACAGCAAACGCAACACCGTCCGGATATTTCGCCCAGGTACGAATGGTGTACACGAGAATTCCAATGCCGGCCCCGTAAATCAGACGGCCCCGTTCTGATGTCGCTGCCGAGACCGGATCTGTGGCTATGAAAAACGCACCCAGCATAGTAGCGCCACTGAACAGGTGAAAGGTCATCGACGGGTGGCTGTCCGGGCCGACAAAGTGAAATACCGCTGCCGTCAGGCCTAGCCCCGCCAGCATGCTGAACGGGATATGCCAGCGGATCACACCCCGGAACAGCAGCCACAGGCCGCCAACGGCAAACGACAGATTGAGCCAGCTCCAGCCTGCACCGCCAAAGACGCCATACGCCGGCCGGGCGAGCACCTCGGGGACCATGCGCATCTGACCGAGACTGGTTTGCATGTCATCCAGGGGAGTCGCCATCGTAACGCCGTCCCAATCGAGTTGTGCAGGCAGGCTGCCGGTAAACACCACCGTCAATGTATCCGCAAGGCTCAAGGATTGTGCGGTCAGCTCGAGCGTGCCGGGTGGCAGCCAGCGATTCAGTTCCTGCGGAAACGAAACGAGCAAAACAACATACCCCGCCATCGCCGGATTGAACGGATTAAAGCCCAGCCCGCCAAACACGTGTTTGGCGATTGCGATAGCAAAGACAGTCCCCAGTGCGGTGATCCAGATCGGTGTCGCAGGCGGCAGGGCGAATGCGAGCAGGGCGGCCGTGACAACGGCGCTGTAATCGGTGAGCTCGGGTCTGACAGGGCGGTCGCGAAGTCGCAGCATGACCGCTTCGGTCCCGGCCGCGACCACGGTGGTGATAAGCAGGTTGATAATAAGACCCCAGCCGAAAAACCAGACGTATACGATGGCCGCGGGAATCAGCGCGACAAGTACGTCCCGCATAACCTCGGGAACACTGGACGGTGGTATCAGGTGCGGGGCAGGGGTCGAGGCAAACCGCATTACTGGTCATCCCCGGAGTTTCCGCTGGAATCTCCGGACTGCTTTTGTTTGGTTTTCTTGCGTTCCATTACGTCTGAGATGACCCGTCGCCGATCCACTTCCGACGGTAACTCGTCGTATGCGTTGGCATGTGTCTGATTGCCGTTAGCGATGGTGTTGGCCAGGCGACCGAGCCGGTCGTGGTATCGCTGGCGGGCATGATCAGCCCGGTGACGCGCCCGCTGCTGCGACCAGAGTTCAGATTTGGCATTGCGAAAGTACTGTGTCAGCGGAATGTGGCTCGGACAGACATAGTCACAGCAGCCGCACTCGATGCAATCGAACACGCTGTGATCCTTTACGCGATCGAATTCCCCTGCGCGAGCGTACCAGTACAACTGCTGTGGCAGAAGGTTCGCCGGACATACACGGGAGCATTCTCCGCATCGGATGCATGCCCGGGCGGCGTAGTCCGTGCGAATCGTGGCGCTGGTTGCCACAAGAATGCTGTTGGTTGCTTTTGTAACGGGTACCGCGTCGTCCCGGACTGCGGTACCCATCATTGCACCGCCGACAATTAGCCGTGCCATATCGTCGGCATAGCCGCCGCAGGTTTCGATAATTTTGCTAATCGGCGTACCCAGACGTACTTCGAAGTTGCCCTGATCATTGAGTCCGTCGCCGGTAACCGTCACGATTCGCGAGATGAGTGGCTGACCCAGTTGAACAGCCACACCGGTCGAATACGCGGTGCCAACATTCTGAATTGCAAAACCGATATCGATCGGCAATCCGCCGGTAGGCACTTCGACCCCGGTTATAGCGAGAATCAATTGCCGTTCGCCACCCTGCGGATATGTTGCCGGTACGACGGCTACCTCGAAACGCTCGTCAGCAATCTCTGCCACCGCCGCGCGGACACAGTCGAGTGCGGCGGGCATGTTGCCCTCTACGGCGATGATGCAGTGATTCACCTGCAGGGCATATAACATCGCCTGAGCGCCAGCGATCACATCTCCGGCCCGCTCCGACAACAGTGCATCGTCGCTGCTGATGCCCGGGTCACACTCCGCACCATTGAGGATCAGGGTATGCAGACCGGCTTGAGCGCGAGCACGAAGTTTCACGTCGGTCGGAAAACCAGCGCCACCCATGCCGACGATTCCGGCGTTCCGGACGTGATCCTGCAGGTCGGTCGGACTCCGGCCAAGATAGTCTTGCAGCGGCCTGAGTTCCGGTGTCCATTGATCCCGGCCATCCGGCTCGATGACCACGCACAATGCTGTCTCCGTCACCGGATCCGCGACCGGGCGTTCGGTAATTTCGACGATTGTTCCGGACGTCGATGCATGCACCGGGGCGGAAATTAGCTCTTCCGCCCGCGCCACCATCTCTCCCTTGAGGACCGAATCGCCCCGATCAACGATGGGGACTGCCGGTACGCCTGCATGCTGACTTACCGGCAGCACGATCTGAGGTGGCAGCGGGATCTGCCGGATCGGCGTGTCCCCGGCAGTCGGCGCTACTGCGGGCAGCACAAGTCCGCCGTGAAACCTGTGGATTTTCTGGTCGATCTCCGGCATCAACGTTCTGCGCTGAGAACTACGTGGCCCCCGCGCCTGCTTGGCTGGTCCCTTCAAACTGCGGATTCCAATGCAACGGGGTCGGGACCATGTCGATGCAGTCAACCGGGCACGGCGCGACACAAAGTTCACAACCCGTGCATTCGTTACTGATTACGGTGTGCATCAGTTTACGCGCCCCGACAATGGCGTCGACCGGACATTCCTGGATACAGATGGTGCAGCCAATGCAGACAGATTCATCGATTACCGCGACCGCCGGGGCGGCTTCGCTGCCTACCTCAGGATCGAGAGGCACGACCTCGCGATTCAGCAGGGCGGCAAGCGAGCGGATCGTTGCAGTACCCCCCGGTGGGCAGCGATTTATATCTGTGCCGCCGCGGGCAATGGCGTCCGCGTACGGACGACAGCCGTCATAGCCGCATTTGCCACACTGCGTTTGTGGCAGCAGGCGATCGATTTGTGTGTTGAGGGAATCACGGCCATGAGGCAGCCGTCGAGCACAAACGCCGAGGCCTGCTCCGGCGATGATGGCAAGAACGACGGCAATGCTCAACGCGGTCAACACTGGTGGGTACTCAGGCGAGACCGGCCAGACCCATAAAGGCCAGAGCCATCAATCCGGCCGTGATGAGTCCAATAGCCGCGCCCTTGAACGGTCCGGGTACATCGGCTGCGGCAATACGCTCGCGCAGGGCAGTGAACAGGACCAGCACCAGCGCAAATCCGGCTGCGGTGCCGAGCCCGAACGCGATTGCTGCTACGAATGTGCGTGATTCTTCTATGTTGAGCAGCGCAATGCCGAGGATAGCGCAGTTACTGGTAATGAGCGGGAGGTAGATACCGAGCACCTGATAGAACAATGGACTGGTTCTGTGCACGACAATTTCGGTGAACTGGACCACAGCTGCGATGACCAGCAGGAACAGGATGATCTTCAGGTACTCGAGTCCAAGGGGCGCCAGTACATACGTATACAGCACATAGGTAAGTGCGGTTGCAATAGTCAGAACGAATCCGGTGGCCAGCGCCATTCCCGCAGCCGTTTCGAGGCGGCGTGATACACCCATGAACGGGCACAGGCCCAGGAAGCGTACCAAAACGATGTTGTTGACCAGTACAGTGCCAACAAGGATCAGTCCAATTTCCTTCATGACAGCCAGGCGCCGTTTTCTGAGTCCCTATGCTTCAGTGCGTGAGGCTTCGACCATATCGGCTACAACAGCAGGGTCTACTCTCGTTAGCAGCGGTTCGAATTCGCCTATACGGGTACCACAAAGGGGACTTTCCGGGCTGTCCCACACCAGAGGCCCGCTGTTAAGGAACGTCTCAGCCCGGGCGGCAACTTCGGGTACTACAGGCTTAAGCCAGGTAATCAGCGCCCGAAACGCATTGAGCCCCAGTGTACAGATCTCCTGGACTTCAGGTGAGTCCGGTGATTCTTTGGCCGTAACCCATGGTTTCTTTTCGTCAATGTACTGGTTTACCCGATCCGCCAGCGCCATGACATCACGTATGGCCTTTCCGTATTGCCGCGCCTCGAACGAAGCGGCGATCTGAGGCCCTGCGGCAAGAAACTCATCATACAGCTCCGTGTCCGGGAGCTTGTCGGACAGAAGTCCCGCAAAATTTCGATTGATAAATTTCGCGCAGCGGCTTGCAATATTGACGAGTTTGCCGACGAGGTCTGAATTTACGCGCTTAACAAAGTCGTCAAAGTTCAGATCAATATCGTCGACTCCCGGCCCGAGTTTGGCAGCGTAGTAGTACCGAAGATAATCCGGGTCGAGCCGGTCAATATATGTTCTCGCATTTATAAATGTGCCGCGGGATTTCGACATTTTCCGGCCGTTAACCGTGACAAATCCGTGCGCGTATACACCGGTAGGCGTTCGAAATCCTGAGCCTGCCAGCACGGCCGGCCAGAACAGCGCATGGAAATAAATGATGTCTTTGCCGATAAAGTGGTACAGCTCAGTCTTGTCCTGGTCAATCCAGTATTTGTCAAAATCAAGTTCAGGTCGTTGCTGGCACAGGTTTTTGAAGCTGGCCATGTAACCTATGGGGGCATCAAGCCATACATAGAAATACTTGCCTGGTTCACCGGGGATTTCAAATCCAAAATACGGGGCGTCACGTGAAATGTCCCAGTCTTTGAGGCCCGCCCTAAACCATTCATTGAGTTTGGCGGTCACACTGTCATGCGTGTGCCCGGCCTTTATCCAACGATTAAGCATGTCTTCAAAATCGGCGAGTCGTACAAACAGGTGTTCAGAATCGCGCTCGACTGGCGGAGTTCCTGAGAGGACTGACACGGGATTTATCAGCTCGCCCGGAGAGTACGTGCTACCGCAGTTTTCACAACTGTCTCCATATTGGTCAGCGGTCCCGCAGCGCGGGCACTCGCCACGAACATAACGATCCGGAAGGAACATCTTTTCCTGCTCATCAAAGGCCTGGCGAATTGTGCGACGTGCAATGTGGCCACTTTGCGTCAGCGCTTCGTAGATCCTGTTCACGAGTTCCTGGTTTTCGGGAGAATGCGTGCTGTAGAAGTTGTCGAACTGAATCCGAAAATCAGCGTAGTCTCGCTTATGTTCCTCGAGGAATTTCGCGATCAGCTCTTCGGGCGAGATACCCTCGTGTCGGGCGCTGAGCATAATCGGTGTGCCATGGGCGTCGTCGGCACACACATAGATGCAATCGTGTCCGCGCATTTTCTGAAAGCGGACCCAGATGTCGGTCTGAACAGCCTCGATCATGTGACCGAGATGGATTGAGCCGTTCGCGTAGGGCAGGGCGCTGGTGACGAGCAGCGTTCGCTGACCGGAAGTCATACCGTTGAATGTTCCAACACCTGTGGGTGACACGAAAGAAGCAGGCGCAATTATGCCACAGCGGCTCTGCACGCCGGGTCGCGCTTCGAGGAAATACTCACGGGTCGATTCAGATCTTGCCGATGAAAGACTGTTCGACCAGTTCCTTGCTACTCATGAATTCCTGGAACAGCGTCTTGTTGTTGGCTTGGTAATACGCATCTTTGCCCGTAATCGTCCCCGCTGACACCAGCTCCCGCAGGGCCATATCCATGGTCTGCATCCCTAGCCGGCTACCACCCTGCATGACGTTTTCCAGCTGATCGATTTTGCCCTGGCGCACCAGGTTGGCCGCGGCGGGGATATTGATCAATATTTCGAGGGCCGCAACGCGACCGCGCCCATCAGCGCGCCGCAGAAGCTGCTGGGAGATTACACCACGTAATGAGGTCGATAACATGGTTCGGATATGAGCCTGCTTGTCGGCCGGGAAAACGTGCACCATCCGGTCGACCGTGGCTGCAGCGCCGTTCGTATGTAAGGTGCCCATAACGAGGATACCCATTTCTGCAGCCGTCACTGCAATGCTCATGGTTTCCTGGTCACGCAGCTCGCCCACGAGAACGACATCAGGGTCTTCGCGCAACGCCGAATGCAGTGCCTCGGCGAACGATGGACTGTGTACGCCGATCTCGCGTTGGCTGATCAGGCATTTTTTTCGCTGATGCACGAATTCGATAGGATCTTCGATGGTCAGTATGTGTCCCTGGATGCGGTCGTTTATCGCATCGATCATGGCTGCCAGCGTCGTTGATTTGCCCGATCCGGTCTGGCCCGTGACCAGTATCAAGCCCGAGTTCTGTTTGCTCAGGTTCCGGATCGACTCCGGCATGTTGAGTTCTTCGAGCGTATAGGCTTGCGACGGGATTGCACGGAATACAGCTCCGATGCCGTTGATGTGGCGCATGACGTTGACGCGGAAGCGGGCGACCCCTTCGATGGTGTACGCGAGATCGGTTCCGTCGTGCTGTTCCATCTCCGCCATAGATTTTTCCGTCAATATGGCTTCAATATTTTCCTTGACCTTGTCAGCTTTGAGCCGTTCCGGCCGCAGCTCCATCAGCGAGCCATGCAGTCGGATTCGCGGCGGATCACCGGCGATATAGTGGAGATCCGATCCTTCCCTGGCGATCGTTTCCTTCAGCAGTTCGTCGATCTGACTCATGTGAGGTCGCTCAGGGCTTTTTTATGCCGGTAGCGGTGAGGTCCATGCTGGGAACGATCGATGTATCGGCAACGTGTCTCTGCAACAGGGATTTGTCGACAGCGTAGATATATGCGTCATCCGGATCGACTTCGCGACGCTCAACTGCAGTCAGCAAAGCCTGATCCAGCAGCTGCATTCCCAAGTCTTTGCCTGTCTGCAGCTGCGAAGGAATCTGGTGTGTCGAATCGGTCATGATCTGCTTGGCGATGGCCCGCGTCATGACCAGGATCTCGACGACAGCGCGCCGTCCGCGACCATCCGGTGTCTTGACCAGTACTTGTGTGACAACGGCCTTCAGACTCTGGGATATAAAGCTCTTGGTCTGTTCTCGTTGCTCCGAGGGCAGCGCATCGACCATCCGGTCGATCGTCTTTACGGCGCCGGTCGTGTGCAGCGTGCCGAGCACCAGGTGACCGGTTTCCGCGGCCGTCATCGCCATAGTGATAGTCTCGGCATCGCGAAGCTCACCAACCAGAATGACATCCGGATCTTCGCGGAGAGCAGCCCGTACGCCGTGGGCGAAACTGCTGAGATGCGTGCCCAGTTCGCGCTGAATTATCTGGCATTTCTTGCTCGGGTGAACAAACTCGATCGGGTCCTCGAGCGAAATGATGTTGAGGCTGCGCGTAGTGTTCAGATGGTTGACCATGGCGGCGAGCGTCGTGGACTTGCCGGTTCCGGTCGATCCGGTCACCAGGACCATGCCCTGGTGAAAATCGCAGAATTTCTTGACGATCGGCGGCAGATCGAGCCCATCGAGATTCGGCAGCTCAGTCGGCACATATCGAAACGTGGCTCCGATGCCGGTGTCTTTCCGGAACAGGTTGACCCGGAATCGGCCACCATCCTCCGATACATACGAAAAATCGAGATCGTGCCCCAGCGCAAAGTGATCTTGCTGATTTTTTGTCAGGATCTCGTTGACGTAGCTTTCCAGCTCAGTTGACCTGAGCTCGCGAAATTTGATCGGCATCAGATCACCATGCATGCGCAGCATGGGTGGCACACCAACGGCCAGATGTACGTCAGAACAGCCCTGGGCCAGGCCGAGTTTCAGGAATGCGTCAATACGTGCCACGGTCGTATCCGTTACCGGAGAAACGTGTCCAGTTCAGCTTGGAGTTCCGCCATCGTCTGCAAGCGGGCGTTCATATCCACGGACATTATCTTAGCTACCATATGGCTCAACTGCAGCGGGACCGTGGAGTTTAGTTCGTGAACCTGCGGGGCCTTGCCCTGCACGTGCTGATACATGACCGCCATATGATCGCCGCGGCTATAGGGTGGCTGGCCGGTCAGCATTTCATACAACATCACACCGAGGCTATAGATATCGGCACGGACATCCACTTTCTTGCCAAGGATCTGCTCGGGCGCCATATATTTCGGTGAGCCGATTACGTAACCCGTCTTCGTGAGCTGAGTATCCCCGCTCGCATGCGCAGCCGCCACTCCGAAATCGACGATCTTCAACAAACCCTCGTCATTGATCAAAATATTGGCGGGTTTAAGGTCGCGATGCACGATGCCTACCTGGTGCGCGACGACCATCCCGGTTGCAATGTCGAGGGCAAAATTGAGTGCTTTGGTCAACGACATCGGTTCATCTTCGGGCATTTCGTGGGCCAGCGTATGCGACTCAAAAAACTCCATGGAGATCGCGTAATGGCCGCCCATGTACAGGAAGTCATAGATTCGTATGACGTTCTTGTGGGTGATTTTTCTCGAATATCGCAACTCGTGCACAAAGCGTTTCATCATCTCCTCGTCCGAAGCGACGTTTGGATTGAGGAATTTGAGGATAATTTCTTCGTCGACAACCGTATCTTCCATCAGCAACACGGTACCGAATGCACCTTTGCCGATCTTCTTGATGTATTTGTACCGGCCTTCGAGCATGTCTCCGGGTTGCAGAACATTGATATCCAGTTTCTGGGATGCCTTTGCCCCGGCAACGATCTTCTCGACCTCGGTACCGTCCATCAGCAGTGTCTTGGCGGCGTCGGCATGTTCATCCGGGGTAACCGCTTTCTGCAAGCCACCGGTCATCATCGTGCCGGCAAAGCGGCGCTCCAGGTGCTCAATGGCCTCGCTCGCAGCCGCATTGATCGTGTCATCAGCCGTGCGACCCCGTGATTGGATGTATTTTCTGACGGCATCCGCACGTTTCTCGTCCGCAAGCTTGGCAAGCGCGTGCATGGATTCGACCTTGATCTCCTTGTTCTTGTCATCGATCAGGGTCATCAGGGGTTTGATGATGCGGGAATCGCCGATTTCGCCCAGGGCCCGAACCACGGCCGGCAACGCCTTGTCCCGTTTCTTCACCATCTCGACCAGACGCGGCAACGCCTTCTTGCTGCCGATGCCGGCAAGTGCGTCAACCGCACGTTCCCGAACCCACCAGTCGTCGTCTTTAGTCGCTTCAATAAGATGCGATACGGCTTTTTCGTCCTTGACCTGGTTCAGGATCTCGATTGCGGCGCGGCGAACGTCTGCATCCTGGTCTTTGATCAGCTGCAGCACGGCGTCGATAACACGGGGACCGCCAATATTGGCGAGGGCATCTGCTGCGCGTGAGCGTACCCACCAGTCTTCGTCACCCAGCGAAGCAAGCAGGTCCTTGATGGAGCGGGCATCACAAATTTCGTTTAGCACTTCGACTGCCGAGCGTCGCGAAAACTCCGACTCGTCTTTCAACGCCGGTATCAGATTCTGAACCGTGTCCTTGTGGTTTGCCTTGACTATCACATCGACAGCACGGCTCTGGACCTCGATTTCGGGATCCAGCAGCAACGAGCAGAGCAACTGGATATCCAGATTACCTTCCATTTTGCCCAGGGCATTCAGAGCGGCCTGTCGGATCATCTTGTTCTTGTCTTTTAGCTGGCCCTGCAGGGCATTCTGAACGTCAGGGCTGTTGAAACGGGAAATGATATTAATAATGTGCACACGGGCCAGCGTGTCCTTTCCGCTCAACCGGCCCAGAAGGTCGGGAACCATGGGCTCGTCGACAAGTTCGGCCAGGATTTGGAAAACTGCTGCCTTTTCGTTTGGTTCGAGGTCGTATGCCTTTTGCAACAGCCGGTTCGCGTTCAGACGGTTTTTGTGGGCGGTCAGAACTTCGACCAGCGCAGGTTTGGAAATGTGGTCATAGTTGAACAGGTCGAGGAGTTTGTTGGCGTCGAATCGCTGGCTGCTGGTTAGCGCCCAGGCAACCCCGGCCACGGCTCGGGGGTTCGGATCCTCGAGACCCTTGGCATAATAGGGAAACGAATGGTCCGACAGCAACTTTGTCAACACGTCGACGTAAGCGATGGTCTCGTTTTTGTCGGCCTGCCCTAAGGCTTCGATGATCTTGGGGATGGCTGTCGGGCCCATCTCGCCCAGTGTGACCATGGCCTTCTGGGTTTCCGGGAGCGCGGTATCGCCCGCAGACTTTATCTGCGCGATCAGCCGTTCTGCCTTGAAGCTGCTGAGGATGCCCATATAACCGCTCGGCGATCGGCCAAAAAGGACCGGCCGCAAGAAATTGAACCCGTCGCCCGGGAGATCGCCAAGCCCCTGTCGGGCCGGGTAATTATGCCACATGACATAAACCCATAAGGTGCGACCGGGGTCTCAGTTTCGTGCACCGGCCGGCTATTCGGCGATGATCTGCCGGATTCCGCCGATCAACGGGCACCGGGTCCGGGCGCCGACGTTTGGGATACAATCGACGGCGCGTCATTAGGTCAGTCTGCTGCCAGCGCAACCGCTTAAATGAGCCAGGTAACCGAAAACCAGATCAATAGTGCCCTCAGCGAGTACCGGGAGCGTTATCTCGGGCAGGATCTGGTATCCGCCGGCGCCATCAAAGGCATCGACGTGAACGCAGGTCAGGTGACGGTCCGGGTCGAGCTCGGATTCCCTGTCGGGTCTTACGGTGAGCACCTGAAACAGGATATTGAGACACTGATCGGGCGTGTTGACGGCGTCGAAGAGGTTTCCTGCAGAATTGACTGTAAGATCGATTCACATGCTGTGCAGCGTAATCTCAAACCGGTTGGCGCAATCCGCAATATCATCGCCGTGGCGTCGGGTAAAGGCGGTGTCGGCAAGTCGACTACTGCAGTCAATATGGCGCTGGCGCTGGCGGCGGATGGTGCCGCTGTCGGTTTGCTCGATGCCGATATATACGGACCCAGTCAACCACGAATGCTGGGGCTGACGGGTAAGCGACCGTCTTCGCCGGATGGCAAGAGTTTGCAGCCACTCGAGGCCCACGGTATTCGATGCATGTCGATCGGATTCCTTATCGATGAGGAACAGCCGATGGTCTGGCGCGGCCCCATGGTGACGCAGGCGTTGACGCAGCTGATCAATGACACAAATTGGGGAGAACTGGACTACCTGATCGTCGACATGCCGCCCGGGACGGGTGACACGCAGCTGACGCTCTCGCAACGCGTTCCGGTCAGTGGTGCAGTGATCGTCACGACCCCGCAGGATATCGCTCTGCTCGACGCCCGCAAGGGTCTCAAAATGTTTGAAAAAGTCGAGGTTTCCGTACTGGGTATTATCGAGAACATGAGCACCTATGTTTGCCCGGACTGCGGCCACGAAACTCATATCTTCGGCAAGGGCGGTGGTGAGCGAATGGCGCTGCAGTACGATGTACCGTTTCTGGGCGCACTGCCCCTCGATATTCACATACGTGAGGACGCCGACATGGGTAGGCCTTCAGTGGTGGCCAATCCGGATGGACCTGCCGCCAAGGCTTATTTTGATATCGCCCGTACGACTGCTGCACGGCTTGCCAGTACAGCCAGGGATTACAGCCACCACTTCCCGCGTATCTCGGTCGAGGAAACCTGATGAGTATAAAGTCCGATACCTGGATTCGACGCATGGCGCTCGAAAACGGGATGATCGAACCGTTTGAGCCGGGGCAGATACGACAGAATGGTTCGGACCGTGTAATTTCCTTCGGTACGTCGAGCTACGGTTACGACGTGCGATGTGCGGATGAGTTTAAGATATTCACCAATATCAACTCGGCCATCGTCGATCCGAAGAATTTCGACGAAGACAGTTTTGTCGACATGAAAGGTGAAATGTGCATCGTCCCGCCCAATTCCTTTGCACTTGCAAGGACGGTCGAGTATTTTCGGATTCCCCGCAAAGTACTGACGATCTGTGTGGGGAAATCGACCTATGCGCGTTGTGGGATTATCGTAAATGTTACGCCGCTTGAGCCGGAGTGGGAGGGACACGTAACCCTCGAGTTCTCCAATACGACACCGCTGCCGGCAAAAATCTACGCCAACGAAGGCGTGGCCCAGATGCTGTTTTTTGAGTCAGATGCTGAGTGCGAAACTTCGTACAAGGATCGGGGTGGCAAATATCAAGGGCAGCGCGGAGTTACGCTACCGAAGACATGAA
>CAZJFQ010000032.1:17921-23935 GCA_964545335.1 uncultured Gammaproteobacteria bacterium
TTGCCCTTCCTGTACTGCACCGCACGGACAGGCATGTAATTTAGTTCCGGTGCTACCCATAGTTCGGCGCTTCGGGACGAACCTTCTCTCGAGCGCAGAATCTTGATGACACTTAACCGGCCCTGCGGTGTATCGACAATTTCTTCGCCGGTTATTTCGAACTTATAAGTCCGCAGGCTGTTCCTGTTGATGATTTCATACTCCGCGACGGTAGAACCATTGGCGAAGTCACGGCGCAGGGCGAGCGTCACGGCATGCCGGTCCATCAGACCCGGTGTAAGTTCCAATGTGACAGTTTTGCCCTTGTAAGTTGACTGGACGGTTCCGCCGGACCGGTCAAAACGGGCATTTTGATTTCGCTTGCCGCGCTTGCTGCCGTCAAGAAATTTCCATTCTTCCGTGACGATACGGCCATCGTTCAGTTTGAAACGCGTGGTCTCTGTCGGTTCACCACTGATAAACAAACTCGCGAGTCCCTTTGGCTCAATGCGCGTTTCGTAAACATACGTTTCACCGTCATCGAGAATGCTGAGTTTCGAATAACTTTTGCCATTGCCAAACTTGTGATCTACGTCATAGGACACCTCGAATGGCGTCAGATTGTCGCCGGCAGCAACCATGCCAGGAAATACGCCAGGCAGGATCAGCCAGAGTGCGGGCAAGAGTCGTCGTTTGCAGATCGATGTTTTCATGATTTCCCTGTCATTTTCTGCAGTTCGCCTCGCAGCAAGGGCTGATCGAGGATCCGGCCGTCAAGCTGCGCTATACCATTTGTCATTGTCAGC
Organism: uncultured Gammaproteobacteria bacterium; assembly: GCA_964545335.1. Classification (GTDB taxonomy): domain Bacteria; phylum Pseudomonadota; class Gammaproteobacteria; order Steroidobacterales; family CAZJFQ01; genus CAZJFQ01. Next base: position 18,707 of record CAZJFQ010000032.1, read on the forward strand.
CGGCCATCGACAAACAGCCGAATTGCGCACGGATAGATGTCGTGCTCCTGCACAAGTACACGTGCGGCCAGCGTAGCTTCGTCGTCGTCCGGAAAAACCGTGACCGTAGCTTGTATGACAACCGGACCGCCGTCCAGTTCGGCAGTCACGAAATGTACGCTGGCGCCATGTTCGGAATCACCGGCCTCCAGCACTCTTCGATGCGTATGCAGGCCTTTATGACGGGGCAAGAGGGCCGGATGAATGTTCAGGATCCTGCCTGCAAACCGGTCGACAAAATCGCTGCCCAGGATCCGCATGAAACCCGCCAGCACCAGCAGGTCCGGGTCCGCGTGTGCGATGAGTTCGGCCAATACGCGGTCGTAGTCATCCCGATCCGGATGATCACGAGCTGTGAGGGTGGCGGTCGGAATGTTGGCCAGACGAGCTCGTTCAAGCCCGTAGGCGTCGGGATTATCGCTGGCGACCAGTGCAATCGTACCGGTTATGCGATTGTCAGCGACGGCATCGATGATCGCCTGCAAGTTGGTGCCGTCTCCTGAGATCAGGATCGCGATCGACGCCTCGTCGCCGCCGCTCGCCATCATTCGAGGCGAACCCCGGTTCCTGATTCGATACGGCCAATGACCAACGCGTCCTGCCCCTGTGCATTGAGGAGGGTCAGAGTCGTGTCAACCGCCGCTTCCCGTACGATGATGACCATGCCAATGCCGCAATTAAATGTTTTGTACATTTCCTCATTTTCGACGTTGCCGCGATTCTGAAGCCAATCAAACACAGCCGGCCGTTGCCATGCCGAAGTCTCGATACGGGCTTGCATACCAACCGGCAAGACGCGCGGTATGTTTCCTATCAGACCACCACCGGTAATGTGAGCCATCGCCGAGATTTCAACGGGATCGAGCAGGGCAAGAAGCGGTTTGACGTATATTGTGGTCGGTTCGAGCAGCCGGTCGATCAGGGGCCGGCCATCGATGTCCTGCTCCGGATCCGCGTTGTCGAGTGCAATGATCTTGCGAATAAGCGAATAACCATTCGAATGCGGACCGGAGCTGGGCAAGCCGATCAATACATCGCCTTCCGCTACAGAATGGCCGTCAATTAATTGATCGAATTCGGCGACGCCGACACAAAACCCGGCCAGATCATAATCATTTCCTGAGTACATACCGGGAAGTTCGGCCGTTTCACCACCTATCAGCGCCGCACCGGCCTGCACGCAACCGTCGGCAATTCCCGCGACGACTTCACGAGCGGTCCCCGGGACCAGCCTGCCGGTGGCGAAATAGTCGAGGAAAAACAACGGTTCGGCGCCCTGCACGACGACATCATTGACGCACATGGCGACCAGGTCGACACCGACGCCCCGGTGACGCCCGTGTTCCAGCGCGAGCTTCAGTTTGGTACCCACACCGTCGGTGCCGGATACGAGAACCGGTCTGCGATACCGATCCAGCGGCACCTCAAACAGTGCTGCGAAACCACCGGGTTCCGACAGCACGCCCGGTCGACTGGTTTTTCGAGCCAGAACCTTTATGTCCTCGACAAGGCGATTGCCGGCGTCAATATCGACGCCGGCATCGCTATAGGTTAGCGATGTCTTGTGCGGCATTTTGTTGTTGGCTTTTGCGTGCCGTTCGCGGATGGCGGCCCGGCCTCCGTGCCCGTGATGATGTGTGCTATTTTACATGAGCCCGGGACCGATCAACCACACGGCTCGACCACAAAAATACAGATCATGAGCGCGTACTTTTACAGACGCATACTGGTATTGAGTGTGCTTTTACTCTTGCCGGTTACCCGGGACGCGCTCGGCGTTGTAGTGACTGACCTGTATCGGACGCAGGTACCGATGATCGAGGATACGCCGCAAGCGCGCAATGCGGCATTTCGCGCGGCGCTCGAGGACATAGTTGTTCGCATCACCGGCATCAGCGCCGATCGGGAAGACGACGAACTCGAGCCGTTGCTTCAATCAGCCCGCCGACTTGCAGTGCAATTCGGGACGACCAGCAACGGAGAACTCTGGGTCGAATTTGACGGCCCTGCGCTGGAGCGCCGTCTGTTGGCACTCGATCAGCCGATCTGGGGTCGCGAAAGGCCGGCGATTCTGGTCTGGCTGGCGGTGGATCTGGGGCGAGGAGACCGGCGTATCGTCAGCGGCGCCGAGCCGATCTGGCTGACCCAACCGGTGTCGCCCGGTGATATCGTCATTCCGCAGCTGCTCCCGGAGGAGGAGCCGACTCTGCAGGAGCTGGTCAATGATGCAGCAGCCTACCGCGGACTGCCCCTGGTTTGGCCACTGGTCGATGCTGAGGATCTGCTTCGGGTTTCGTTCCCGGACGTCTGGGTGCCGTTCGATGAAGCTGTACTGGATGCGTCGCAGCGTTACAAGGTCGATGGTGTGCTGGTTGGGGCACTTCGACATCGGGATGGCAGGGATCCGCGGGTAAGCTGGACCTTGTACTTCCGCGGTGAACGGTACCAGGAAACCGGTACGCTGGCCGACGGTGTTTTTCTGGCCGCGGAACTGTTCGCTGGAATTTTTGCCGTTCGTAGTAACAGCCAGCTGGATAACTCGGTGCGGATGACTATCGCCGGGATCGAATCTATGGAGCAGTACGCACGGCTTTGTCGCTATCTTGAGCGACTCACGATGGTAACTGCCCTCGAGGTGGAACAGTTTTCGGGTAACGTCGTTTCTGTGCGGCTGGCTCTGAGAGGTGGATCCGAGACACTTCGTAACGCGATTCAACTGGGACAGTTGCTCGAGCCCGACGACAGTGATTATCAACTCGACCCCTTAGCATATCCGTTTGCTGACCTTCGATATCGCATCAAATTGTGAAGCTCGAATATCTTCCCAACTTCCTCAGCGCTATCCGGATAGGATTGATTGTGCCGGTGATCTGGTTACTGCTTCAGGGCAGGTACGGAACCACGCTGATTCTTTTTGCGCTGGCTGGTTTTACGGACGGACTGGACGGTTACTTGGCAAAACGATTTGGCTGGCGCACGGAACTGGGCGCAGTTCTGGATCCGTTCGCAGACAAGTTACTCATGCTTTGCAGCTACCTGACGCTGGCTGTTTTGCAATTGATCCCGGTCTGGTTGTTTGTCATCGTCGTCGCGCGCGACGTCATCATCGTCGCTGGCGGGCTCAGCTATCACTATCTGATCGGTCCGTTCAAAGCAATACCGACGGGAATCAGCAAGCTGAACACTGCGTTACAGATAATCCTGGTCATCGCCGTGGTCGCCAATGCCGGTTTTGACTTACCACCGGATCTGGCCGTAAGAATCCTCGTGATGGGCGTACTGGGCACGACAATTGCCAGCGGCCTGGACTACATCTGGGTCTGGGGCCGCAAGGCCAGGCAAAAGCGTGACAGGCAAGAGCCCGATGAGTGACAATCGGTTGTTTCTCGTTCTGGGTCTGGCCGCCGGTGGCTGGCTTCTGTATCACCTGGGCCCGATCCTCACACCTTTTGTGGTTGCCGCACTCCTGGCGTACATATGTGATCCTCTGGTTGATCGGCTGGAGTCTCTGCGTGTCCCGCGTACACCGGGCGTGCTGATCGTCTTTATCCTGTTGTTTAGCGCCATAGGCGCCGTTGTCGTCCTGGTAATTCCTGTGGTTCAGGCACAGGTTGCACATCTGGTTGAGAAAATACCGGGCTATGTACAGTGGATCGAAGAACGGATTCTGCCGCGGCTTTTGGAGCGATTGGAGGTGGCCGGCGACGGCGAACCAATGGGTCTCTCTGCTTTCCTGACCCAATACGGTGACCATGCGGCCAGTTGGGGCACCAAAATCCTTGCTTCGATCACGTCATCGGGTTCGGCACTGCTCACTGCCGTTGTGAGTCTCTTTCTGATTCCGATCCTGACATTCTATATGTTGCGTGACTGGGACCGTATTACTGATCGCGTCGGCAAACTGGTTCCAATGCGCTACCGCGAAGTGGCGTTTCAGCTTGCAGGAGAAACCGACACGATGCTCGGTGCATTCTTCCGCGGTCAGCTACTTGTCATGCTGGCGCTCGCAATCATGTACACCACCGGGCTGATGATTGTCGGCCTGCCGCATGCACTTGCAATCGGTGTCGTCTCGGGATTGGTCAGCTTCATTCCCTACCTGGGGCTGGTGGTCGGTATTCTGCTGGCCGGTCTCACGGCTCTAGTTGAAACCGGCAGTCCATTGACGCTCGCTGGTGTGGCCGTCGTATTTATTGTTGCTCAATTCATCGAGAGCAACTTCCTGACTCCGAAACTGGTCGGGGATCGAATCGGGCTTCATCCGGTGATGGTGATCTTCGCCTTGATGGCGGGCGGCCAGTTGTTCGGTTTTTTTGGCGTGCTGCTGGCACTTCCGGCGGCCGCAGTCATTGCCGTTCTGGTTCGGTTCATGTACGCACGCTTTAATCAAACTGCCGGATCGACAGAAACCTCCTAAGAACTGCAACTGTTGTTGGTCTGACTGAGTCAATGAAACAACTGCCGCTGGGGATTGGTCTCAGAGATTTTGCGGTATTCGACAGCTACTATGCGGGTTCGAATGCCGGTGCGGTCGACCACCTGAAGAATCTTGTTGCTGGCCACCGTGAGCCGGCCCTATGGATCTGGGGTCCGGCGGCAACCGGCAAGACCCATCTCCTGCAGGCCAGTTGCGTAGCCGCCGGCGACCAGGGAGCTGAGTCAGCATACCTGCCGCTGGCTCAGGCAACCGAATTTGGTGCCGAGCTGTTCGAAGGCTGGGACTCGCTCCGATTCGTCTGTATCGACGATTTACATTTCATCGCAGGAGACGCCGAGTGGGAACAGGCAATTTTCCGGTTGTTTAATCTACTCGACGAGCAACAAGGCACGCTGATCGTGTCTGCTGAAAGCAGTCCTGCGGCAACGCGACTACGACTGAAGGATCTGACGTCACGATTATCCTGGGGATCGGTCTTTCAGCTGCACCCGCTGTCCGAGTCGGAACGCATCGAGGCACTAAAACTCAGGGCGCGACATCGCGGTTTGGAATTGCCCGACGAGACCGGCTGGTATTTGCTTCGTCGCCACGCGCGGGATATGCAATCACTTTACAATCTGCTGGATACGCTCGATAGTGAATCACTGGCGGCGCAGCGAAAATTGACGGTACCGTTTGTGAAATCAGTTCTCGACAACGGGAACTGAGACCTTGGAACTGCGTTCTGCGGAACAGGCGCCAGGCCCTAGGCG
>CAZJFQ010000033.1:0-1394 GCA_964545335.1 uncultured Gammaproteobacteria bacterium
CAGGGACAGGGATTCATCGCAGCGATCAGTTGAAAGCGGGCCGGGTAGGTTGCCTGTTCTGCAGCGCGGGAAATATGTATGCATCCGGTCTCCATCGGTTCGCGAAGTACTTCGAGGACGCGGCGGTCGAACTCCGGCAACTCGTCCAGAAACAGGACTCCATTGTGCGCCAGCGAAATTTCGCCGGGTCGCGGATGGGTTCCGCCACCAACCATCGCCACAGGGGACGCCGTGTGATGCGGTGATCGAAACGGACGTCTGCGAAACGCGGCTATATTAAAGGAGTGTCCGGCTACGGACCGGATCGAAGCGACCTCCAGTGCTTCGGCATCCGACAAGGTCGGCAGTACGCCGGGCAATCGAGCTGCCAGCATGCTCTTGCCGGTTCCCGGCGGACCGATCATCAACAAGCTGTGGCCGCCCGCTGCGGCAATCTCGAGCGCCCGGCGCGCCCGATGCTGGCCGATGACATCGGCAAGATCGGGTCCATCGTGTGTCTCGGGAAGGTTTTCGAACGATGTTACCCGTTGAAGTATGTCTTCTCCTGTTACATGCCGGACGACCTCAAGTAAGTGACGAGCACCCATCAGGCTTACATCGCCTGCCAATGCCGCCTCACATCCGTTGACGATCGGCATCACGGCAGAATGTCCTGCACGACCCGCGGCCAGTGCCTCGGACAACGCGCCCCGGATACCGCGCAGTTCACCTCCAAGTGACAACTCGCCGAAGTACTCTGTCGCCCGCATTTTTGCCGCGGGTAGCTGTCCCGATGCAGCAAGAATTCCGAGCGCGATCGGCAGGTCGAAACGACCGCCTTCTTTTTTAAGATCGGCCGGCGCCAGGTTAATCGTGATTCGTCGTCGCGGAAATTCAAACCCGGAATTCTGAATCGCCGACCGAACCCGGTCCTTGCTTTCTTTTACCGCAGCTTCAGGGAGACCGACGATTGAAAGACTTGGAAGCCCACCGGAAAGATGAACCTCGACATTGACCTCCGGTGCGTCGAGACCACACTGAGCGCGACTGAGAACTTGCGCAAGCCGCATCGAAACCTTAGCAACAGACGTCAGGTAACGGGAATCAGAATCAGAATCAGAAAGTGGTCGGCAACAGCCAGCCTGCGTTTGATTTCTTCTTCATACTCTTTGCCCGGTCCAAGTGAAACTGCAACCGAGAGAGCGGCCTCTCTGAGGATGACCTCCATGTCATTCTTAAATCCGGATCAACGTATGCGCCGACAGAGTATTTCCGGAACAGGCGCTAATCGCCAGCTGCTTTTGTGGCGCTTTTCTCCAGTTCTGCGACTTGTTTTTCGAGGGCTTCGAGTTTTTCCCGGGTGCGTTTGAGCACTGCCGCCTGCACGTCGAACTCTTCACGGGTAACAAGATCCA
>CAZJFQ010000033.1:1494-10153 GCA_964545335.1 uncultured Gammaproteobacteria bacterium
TGCGCTGCAGCATTGAGCCCCGCGTAACCTTAAATCGGCCGGTGCGGTGCGTGCTAGACTGCCCGGCCTTAGGGAGGAGCAGCCCGGTATGAAACTGGTGGCAGCCATCATCAAGCCCTTCAGGCTGGACGACGTGCGAGAGGCTCTGGGCGAGATTGGCGTGCAGGGGATAACTGTGACGGAAGTCAAGGGGTTCGGGCGCCAGAAGGGGCATACTGAGCTGTATCGGGGGGCGGAATATGTCGTTGATTTTCTGCCCAAATTGAAGCTTGAGCTGGCCATCGAGGACAGGATGCTGGACCAGGTGATCGAGGCGATCGTGAACGTCGCCCGAACCGGAAAAATCGGCGACGGCAAGATTTTCGTTTTTGACCTGGAACAGGCCATCCGAATCCGTACCGGCGAGACCGATGCCGAGGCCTTGTAAATTCCGGCTTGTCACGAACCAGCGCCACTACATGAGCAGGTGAACACCATGCCTTCAAAACTGTTTGCCGCATTGATCGCAGCCATTGGACTCGGTTTCGGCGTTGCTGCTGCCGATGTGTACACCTGGGTCGACGATGAAGGCGAAGTGCATTACAGCGACAAGCCGGATTACATCCCCGCTGAACGACTCAACGTCAGGACGCAGTCCACGAACCCGGCTCGTATGGCAGCCCAGGCCGAGGACCAGCAAACACTGGATCAAGCCCGGCTGATCAGGGAGCACCAGGAAATCGAAGACAATCAGGCAGCAGAAGCTGATCGCCAGTTGGTGCTGGCCGAACGCGAATCCAACTGTCAGAAGGCCAGGGAGCGGATGGAAGTCTACACTGAGGCACATCGTCTGTACCGGCCCACGGCGGAGGGAGGCCGTGAATATCTGTCCGCCGATGAGATTGACCGAGCACGCGCGGACACGATGAAAGACGTCAATGAGTGGTGTGACTAGACGACGCATAGTGTCGCTAGAGTCCTAAGACCTGAGACCTGAGAGATCGGGCGCTGATGCGCCGCTACCCTGTCCACTTTCCGCACTACGATTTCCGCTTTAACATCGGTTGTTCTACCTGATGAACTGCGGGCGTCTCTGATGAAAACCGGTTTTATTGGTCTTGGCGCCATGGGATTACACATGGCGCGCAACCTGCATCGACAGGGTTTGCTGACAGCAGTCTGGAATCGCAGCCCCGACAAGTCGAGAAATCTCTCTGCAGAGACCGGTTGTATGGTTGCCGACGACCCGGCCGGGCTCGCGTCTCTCTGTGAAGCTATCGTGATCTGTATCTCGCGCGATGAGGCTGTCCTGGAAATCGTCGATGCTATCGCGCCGCACCTCGACCCCGGCTCCCTCGTGATTGACTGTTCGACCACCGCGGCCGCCACGGCACGTGCAGCCGCCGCAGAACTCGGGGCACAAGTGTCATTTCTCGATTGTCCGGTCAGCGGCGGTACGGAGGGTGCCCGCGATGCGCGTCTGGCCATCATGGCCGGTGGCGACGCCGCGGCGTTCCGGCGTGCACTGCCCGTGCTCGAGGCGATGGGCCGCCATATCATTCACATGGGCGATGTCGGCGCCGGGCAGGCTACCAAGGCCAGAAACCAGATCATGGTCGCCGGAATCAATCAGGCAGTCACCGAAGCCCTGGCTTTCGCCGCAGCTGAAGGACTCGACATGGACAAGCTGATATCGGTTCTTGACAATGGGGCCGCCAGTAACTGGTTTTTGAGAAACCGTGGACCGACGATGATTCGGGGAGACTATCCGCTCGGCTTCAAAGTGGTACTGCACGAAAAAGATCTGGGCATTTGCCGAAATATGGCTGCCTGTCACGATGTCACGCTGCCTGTTGTCGAAATGACGCTGGTGCATTACCGGCGCCTCGCCGAAGCGGGCCATGGGGACGAGGACATATCGTCACTGTTCCGTCTCAAATCCAAACTGTTCGAAACCAGTGCAGGTTGAGCCGGATGACGGAAACACGACGTGAAGAAACGAAACCGGACGGCCGCCAGTTTTACCTGCCGGACTTTTGCTCCCCGCGGATGGTCCTTGTCATCGTACTCATTACCGAGCTGGTGGCCCTGACCTTGTCGCTGGCCAAATTTGATGTCCTGGGAAGATTCTGGGTCGAGCTGGCCAAGGCCTCGTTGTTCCTGCTCTGGATAGGCCTGCTCTCTGCTGCAGTGCTTTGTCTAGCGCGACCGCGCCTGGTCAAGACTACCGTCGCGAAAATGTCAGCTATATCGATCGCGCTTCTTCTGATAACAATCGCTGCCGTGTCCGAGGGAGCTTACTGGCTGGGTCAGTTCTGGATCGAGCGCACCGGTGAAATTGACAATCTGCTGTTCCCGACAGATCACTGGTACTTTCTCACGAGAAATCTTTTGATTGGCGGCATCGTCAGTGCGCTCGCGCTGCGATATTTTTATGTGGCCAACGAATGGCGGCGCAACGTACAAATGGAAGCACGTGCGCGTATCTCCGCGCTGCAAGCACGCATCCGACCGCATTTTCTTTTTAACAGCATGAACACCATCGCGTCGCTGACCCGCACTGCACCGGCGAAGGCGGAGGAAGCAGTCGAAGATCTGGCCGATCTGTTTCGCGCGACGTTGTCAGAGTCGAACAGTCAGTTGCGAATAAAGGAAGAATTGGAACTGGCCCGCATTTATCAGCGTATCGAACAACTCCGGCTAGGCGATCGCCTTACAGTGGAATGGGGAATCGAAGACCTGCCCATGCGCGCCCTGATCCCTGGTCTTACTATCCAGCCGCTGCTGGAAAATGCTATCTACCATGGCATCGAGCCTCTGCCGAACGGTGGAACTGTTTCGATAGCCGGCAGCAGCCGGGACGGCAATATCGAAATCTGCGTCACCAACCCTGTCTCAGAGGACAATGAGTGCGCGCGCCAGGGTAATCAACATGCACTCTCGAATATCCGGCAGCGTTTCGAAATCGCTTACCAGGGAAAGGCCTCCGTAACCGTCGATGACGAACCGTCCCGTTATCGAGTTACCATTGTCTTCCCGTACCGGGAGGGTCCGGCTTGAGAGTTGTCATCGTCGATGACGAACAGCCGGCGCGTGAGCGCCTCAAACATCTCCTCGACGAGATCGAGGACTTCGAGTTCATTGCTGAAGCCGGTAACGGTCACGACGCAATTTCGGTGTGCGCCAAGCAGAGCCCCGACATCATCCTCATGGACATTCGTATGCCCGGAATGGACGGTGTCGAGGCGGCCCGTCATCTGAGCACACTCGACCAACCACCGGCGGTAATTTTCACCACGGCCTACGACGAATATGCCATCGATGCATTCGATGCGCAGGCAATCGGCTATCTGATGAAGCCGATCCGCCGCGAGCGATTACAGCGTGCACTCAAACATGCTTCGCGACTTAGCCGCCCACAACTCACGGCCCTGGCCGATGCGGATGAGTCCGGAGGCCGCCGAAACCATATCTGCGCCCGTGTTCGCGACGAGCTTCGCCTGATTCCAATCGAAGATGTCCTCTATTTCCGCGCGGATCAGAAATATGTCACGGTCAAGCATCGCAGCGGTGAGGTCCTGATCGACGAGTCTCTCAAATCTCTGGCGGAGGAATTCGCACTGGATTTCGTTCGCGTTCATCGCAATGCAGTTGTGTCGGTCAAGGCTATTGAAACTGTTGAACGTGATACCGACGGCCACTACCTAGTGCGGTTGAAATCCTGCGATGAATCGCTTGCCGTGAGCCGTCGACACGCGGCGGATCTGCGCCGACGCATTCGCGGGGGCAAGTGAGTTCACAGGTACGCATCGCGACGCGCGAAAGCATGTTGGCCATGTGGCAGGCGGGTCACATCGCTGACGCGTTACGTGCTGCGCATCCCGGCATTGATATCACCCTGATCCCGATGACCACGGCAGGCGATCGCATGCTCGCGAAGCCGTTGTTCGAGATCGGCGGCAAAGGCCTTTTTCTGAAGGAACTCGAATGCGCCCTACTCGATGATGAAGCAGACATTGCGGTCCACTCGATGAAAGACGTACCCGTCGAGCTGCCTCAAGGGTTAATAATAAAGTCCGTTCTCAAACGCCTGGACGGCCGTGACGCGTTCGTGAGCAACGAATATGACGATCTCGACAGTCTCCCGGCCAACGCAACTGTGGGGACTTCCAGCCTGCGGCGTCAGTGCCAACTCAAAGCGTACCGATCCGATATTTGTTTCGAGAATCTGCGCGGCAATGTGAATACGCGAATTAAGCGTCTCGACGATGGCGAATTCGACGCGATCATCCTGGCCAGCGCAGGCCTCAAGCGACTGGGTCTCGAAGATCGAATAAAAGCGCATCTCGATACGGATATATGTCTACCGGCGATCGGGCAGGGAATTATCGGCATCGAGTGCCGTGACGATGACAGGCCAACACATGATCTTCTGGCGCCATTGCATGACGAGGACACGTTCAGTCTGATTGCAGCCGAACGTGCTTTTGCTAAGAAGATCAAAGCGGATTGCCATCTTCCAATTGCGGCTTATGCGGAGCTTGCAGAATCGGCGCTTGTATTACGCGGCCGGGTCGGAATGCCGGACGGCAGTCGTCTGATTGAAGGTTCCGTCACCGGTACCCTGGATGATCCGACGTCCGCGGGCCATGCACTGGCGATCGACCTGATCGATCGCGGTGCCGGAGCAATACTCGACACCGTGAGAGAGCAACTGTCGTGACGGCAACACTGGCTGGCACCGGTGTGCTCGTCACCCGCCCTGCGACACAGGCGGCGCGACTGTGCGAATTGATTACAGAACGCGGTGGCCGCGCCTACCGCCTGCCTTCGATCGATATCGAACCCGTTACCCCGGAACTGCCGCCCGACCTCGGCGACTCAGTTGATATTGTCATTTTCATCAGCCGCAACGCGGTGACGCACGGGTCCCACGTGCTGTTGCGACTAGAAGGCGCTCTGCCCGAGATTGCCGCTGTCGGCCCGGGAACTGCCACCGATCTCGCAACTGCGGGTATCCGGGTAACGCTGGGACCGGGATCGACAGCCAACAGCGAGGGCCTTCTTGCTGTAGCCGGACTTACAAACGTCGCCGCCAAAAAAATACTGATCATTCGCGGTGTCGGCGGGCGCGAGTTGCTTGCCGATGCGCTGAAAGACCGCGGCGCCGAGGTCATCTACGCCGAGGTCTATCGCCGACTGTGCCCGGATCATCCGCGTCATCTGATTGCTATTGTCGACGGCGCGCTATCCCGCGGCCAGATCCGATTTGTTATTGCAAACAGTATCTTAGGCCTGAATAATCTGGTCGGCTTTTTTCACGCCCCGACCGCGGGTCATCTGTTAGGAGCAGAACTGGTGACCGGAAGTGAACGTGTGGTAAAAGAAGCCGAAACTTTAGGCTTTGAGTTGCCGCCGGTATTGGCCGCAGGCCCGTCCGACGACGATCTGGTCGCGTCAATGGAAGCTCGTGCGAGCGATATCGGCGAAAGTTCCGTCGATTAAAGGCACATCATGACAAACGAAACAAATGATTTTGCTGCGACGGGCACCCCAGCGACAGAGCCGGAAAAAGCCCAAACTGGCGGCAGCCGAATCTTTCGGACACTTGTGACGCTCGCTGTTCTTGCCGCGCTGCTCGGTGCTGGCGGTTATTACGCGTGGCAGAAATATTTCGTTGGTCCGGCGGCCGATCGCGGTGTCACCATAGAAGTTCTTGAAAAATCACTCGAGGGGCAAAAACAGGAAATCGAAGCGCTTAACACCCGACTGGTCGCTCTCGGGTCGGACAACGAAGCTCTACGTCGCGAACTCTCACGCGGTACTGATGACGCTGATGCACTCAACCGCCGTTTGCGCGAGGTTGAACGAAGCCTGTCGGCGCTGCGGGGAATTTCGGAGAGTTCGCGCAATACACTGCTTGTTGCAGAGGCGCGCTACTTTCTGGAACTCGCCGGTAACCGCCTGAGCCTCGAAGCCGACCCGGAATCCGCGCGAGCCGCGCTCGAAGCTGCGGCGCGCCGACTAACGGCAACCGACGATCCCTCGTTCAACGCCGTTCTGGCGGTCATCCAGGAAGATATCGAAGCACTTGGCCAGGTTACGGTCCCGGATATCGATAACATCTCGCGCCGACTCAGTCAGCTTGCGCCACAGGTTGGCGATCTGGCAGTACGCAGCAACGTCCCCGATCACGATGGGGCAGCCCGGGCTTCTCTGGAAGAGGAATTGGGGATCGATCGCGCCATTACCGCAGTTGGCAGTGCCTTCAAGGACATGTTCCGGGTGCGACGTACTGATGAAGACATCCTGCCGCTGCTCGCACCCAAAGAGGAATATTTTCTCCGCCAGAATCTCCTGCTCAAGCTGGAGAGTGCGCGCCTGGCCGCGTTGCGCAGAGATGCCGAAAACTACTCCGGCAGTCTCGCCACCGCAACGCAGTGGCTCGACACGTACTTCGACGACGCTGACCCAAACGTGACGGAAATGCGGTACGAATTGGAAAGTCTGGCATCCGAAGATCTCGCTACCGACCTGCCGGATATTTCCGGTTCCTTAGCTCTTTTAAGACGCATCGCATTCGCCGGCAACGAGGATTTATGAGACTGTCCGGCTACATCGTCCTCGCACTTATCGCCGGCGCGCTCGGCGGGCATCTGCTCGCGGAGGACAAAGGTTACGTAATGCTGACATTTCGCGGCTATGTGGTCGAAATGTCGCTGCCGATTCTCGTGTTGTTGCTGGCTCTGCTCTATTTTGTCGTCCGGGTAATCTTGAGGGTGCTCAGAACACCGCGACAACTCGGCGAAGCAACTGCAAAGTACCGCTCCCGGCAGTCGCAAAGGAACTTTACCCGCGGTCTGATAGAAATGTCGGAGGGTAACTGGGCGCGCGGCGAAAAACTGATGACCCGCGGTGTTCGAGAAAGCGAAACGCCGCTGCTCAATTACCTGTCAGCCGCGCGTGCAGCACAAAAGCAAAACGCGCACGAACGTCGCGACAACTGGCTCCGGATGGCGTACGAACAAACACCGGCTGCTACCACTGCCGTGTTGCTGACTCAGGCCGAGTTGCAGCTTGCCCATCATCAGTATGAGGAAGCGCTCGCGACATTGAGAAAACTCGAGGAGTCAGCACCCGGACACAAACAGAGTCTGGCACTGCTGGCGGGTCTCTACGAGGAACTCGAAGACTGGGATCAACTTCTCGCGATACTGCCAACATTGAAACGGCGCCAGGCACTGAATGCAAAGCGACTCGACGAGCTTGCCGGCAAAGCCTACCGGGCGAAACTCAAATCAGCAGCCGAATCCGGCGATGCGACAGAATTCAGGCAGCAATGGTTGGACGTGCCGCGTTTGCACAAAGATGCCCTGCTCGATGGCTACGTGCGCGGTCTTGTAAGCGTCGGTGATAATGACACTGCTGAAAAGACACTGCGCAAGGCGCTAAAGTCCAACTGGTCTGTCGACCTCGTGTATTTGTACGGACGATTGCATAGCGATCCGCCGGAGAAGTTGCTGAGCCGGGTTGAGTCATGGCTGACACAGCATGGAGATGAGCCGGCGGTCCTGGTTGCCGCAGCGCGGCAGGCGATGAGGAGCGAACTCTGGGGGAAGGCGCGCAGTTACCTCGAAACCAGTATTGCCATCCGACCTGATCCGGATGCTTTCCGCATCTACGGCCGGCTGCTGGAGCAACTGGGTGAAAAACAACAGGCCGCAGAAGCATTTCGTGCCGGATTACTCCTGGCCACCGGCGAGGAAGCTCTGAACCTGCCTGTTTTGGAAGCGCCTGCGGAATCGGAAGTGTCTGAGGAAGAAGAGCTGTCAGCTCAGCCCGGATCCTGACCAAGGCGGGTTCACGAACAGCAAGCACACCGCGCCGGTATCGGCTGCGCAGGACGTAGCAGGCGGTCTAGGCGGTAGCGCGCGGTCTTGACCGGCGGCTTTCCAGCCACTCGATCAACGGATCCCATTCTTCCCAATCAGGCCAGGCGAGGTACTCGGGTAGCTCAAAAATACCGAGGCCCCGCGAATAGGCTCGCACGTAATTCTGCGCATCCCTCAAAGCGGTGACATACGGCGCCCTGATTTTTTCCAGGTACTCGTCCAGGCGATCGAAGATCAACGTGTTGTACTTGACCCGGTTGGCGACAACCGCGATGCGTACCTGTCTGCGCTCGATCTTGCCCACATTACGCAACTCCTCAATAAACCGCCGGCTCGCCCGGATGTCGACGGTCGACGCGAGAACCGGAACGATGATCGTTTCCGCCCGCCGTACCAGTGACGTCAATTCGGTGCCATGCGACCGGGCCGGCGCGTCGATAATCGCGATTTCCGTATTACGCGGGATATGGGTGAGCCCCCCGTCATAGGCTTCGACACCGGCGATGTGGGGCCGGTCGTCGGAGCGTATGTCAAGCCAATCAAGGGAAGACTGCTGCGGGTCGAAGTCTGCCAGCGCAACATTGTAGCCCTCAACGGCGAAATAACTCGCGAGGCTGGTTGCGATCGTGCTTTTCCCGCAACCGCCCTTAGCGTTCATGACCATGATGTGCCGCATGTGTGTCCCCGAAACCTGTACTGACATCAACAAGTATAGAGGGGACAGACCCCCGCGGGCCAGTGACTTTCGGGGTCAGCAGTGACATTCGGGGTCTGACCCCGTCGTCGAT
>CAZJFQ010000033.1:10253-23865 GCA_964545335.1 uncultured Gammaproteobacteria bacterium
CCGGACTGGCTTCTATCTTCGGTATCCGCTGCCATGGCTTCCGACGTCTGCTCAACCGTGTCCGTGTCAGCAGATTCGTCAGCGAGCTATGGCTGCCAAAGCAAAATAAGCAGCAAACCGAGCGGCACCGCGCACAATGTCGATGGGTATGAAATGATCGTTCGGAGCCCTTCGCTGACGAGCGACGGATGCTACTAGACTAATCGACACAACGCGCAACCGGCAATCGGGTGCCTACGTGGCTGGTTGCGTGGAGACGGCGAATCAATTAGCTTGGCGCCATGCAGCTCGGATTCGTCAAGATGCACGGCCTCGGGAACGATTTCGTGATCTTGGACGCGATCAGGAAGTCCTTCGACCCCGACACCGGGACCATCGTCGAGCTTGCGCGCCGCAGGACAGGCATTGGCTGTGACCAGGTCCTGCTCCTCGAAAGCGCCCGGCGGCCGGAAGCGGCTGTTTATTACCGAACGTTCAACGCCGACGGCAACGAGGTGGAGCAATGCGGCAACGGCGTGCGCTGTATCGCCAGCCTGCTTGACGAGCGTTTGAAATCGGCCGGCGAAAGAACCGAAGTAATCGTTCTGGACAGCGTCGCGGGGCTGATCCATGCACGCATGTTGGGTGACGGCAAGGTATCGGTTGATATGGGAGTCCCGGATTTCGCACCGTCGTCGCTGCCGTTCAACGCTTCGTCCGAGTCTTTCATCTATGCTCTGGACGTCGCCGGCTCGGAGGTTGAAATTGGCGCCGTCTCGATTGGCAACCCGCATGCGGTCCTGACCGTACCGTCGATCGACACCGCACCGGTTGATCGGCTCGGGCCGGCGATTGAAAATCATCCGCGATTTCCAAAACGTACCAACGTGGAATTCATGGAAGTCGTGGCCGGTGATCAGATACGACTGCGTGTCCATGAACGAGGGACCGGCGAAACGCGTGCCTGCGGGACCGGAGCTTGCGCTGCAGTCGCAGTCGGCCGCAGACACGGCGCACTATCGAAAACCGTTGCGGTTGATCTGCCCGGCGGCAAGCTGTCCGTGACCTGGCCCGGAGTTGGTCACAGCATCTGGCTGACCGGTCCGGCGGAAAAGTCCTTTGAGGGAACCATCAATCTATGAGTACACAGCGCAAACCGAGTATTCGTGAAGAAGGGATCTCAGAAGAAGCCGTTGAGCACTATCTGAGGATACACCCCGAGTTTTTCGAGCAGCACAGCGATTTGCTGACAGCGCTGAGGCTGCCGCACCAGCGCGGCGGCGCCGCCATTTCGCTTGTCGAACGTCAGGTCACGGTGTTGCGGGAGCGCAATCGAAAACTCGAGCTCAAGCTGAAAGATCTGCTGGAGGTCGCACGCACCAACGACGGGCTGGCCGATAAAATACACACTCTCGCCGTGAGACTCCTCGCTGCAGCGGACACGACCGAGATACTGGAAATCGTCGAGGCCAGTCTGCGCGAAGACTTCGGCGCCCAGCAAATACTCCTGGTCCTGTTCAATGGGAAGACGGACACACCGGAACCTGGCCGTTTTCTGAAAATCGTGGACCGGAATGATCCGGCGCTGAAATCGTTCTCGACGTTTCTGTCCAGCGGCCGTCCGCGCTGTGGCCAGATCCGCGACGCACAACGCGATTTCCTGTTTGGCAAAGACAACGTCGAAATCGGATCCGTCGCGCTCGTGCCAGTGGGTGAAAAGGCGTCGGTCGGGCTGCTGGCGATCGGCAGTTTTGACTCGGATTACTTCTCGCCGGCCATGAGCACCGACTTTCTCAACCGTATCGGCGTCCTGGTTGCAGCAGCCCTGACCTGAAAATCCGTGCTGCGTCGCAGCATCTGACCGCCCGGCGCCCCTGCCTGCGTTATGCTTGGGGCCATGGAATCCGCCCTCAAAGACTGGACCGTAAAATTCCTCGATCACCTGATCGGTGAGCGGCGGCTGTCTCAGCATACGCACAAGAACTACCGGCAGGACGTCAATGCGCTGTGCGCCTACTGCCGCAATGAAGGTCTGCGCGACTGGCGACAAGTCAACAACTACCACGTCCTGAGTTTCATGGCCCGTCAGCATCGGGCCGGACTGTCTCCCCGCAGTATTCAGAGACGGCTGTCGGCGGTCCGTACCTTCTTCAATTACCTGATCCGCGAAGAGGTCGTGAAAGCGAATCCCGGCGTGGGCGTGGTGGCGCCACAAACACCGAAGCGGCTGCCGGAAACCCTCGACACCGATCGCATGGCGCACCTGCTCCAGTTCGAGGGCCAGGACCCGATCATTACGCGGGATCGCGCACTGATGGAATTATTGTATTCCTGCGGATTACGGCTTGCCGAGCTGGTTTCGCTCAACGTCGATGATCCGGATCTCAATGACCGGACTGTGCGCGTTGTCGGCAAGGGCAACAGGACACGGGTCATTCCTATCGGCCGCTATGCCGTACGCGCCTTGAGGGACTGGCTCAAGAATCGTGACCAGCTTGCGGCTGAGGGGCAAAACGCGATGTTTGTCAGCAATCGTGGCAACCGCCTGAGCCCACGATCCGTGCAGGCCCGCGTCCGGACCTGGGCGCTGAAACGCGGTATCTCAACCAAGGTCAATCCCCACCTGTTCCGACACTCCTTTGCCACCCATCTGCTCGAATCGAGCGGGGATCTCCGGGCCGTGCAGGAGCTGCTGGGACATGCTGATATCCGCACAACCCAGATCTATACACACCTTGATTTCCAGCATCTGGCCCGCATTTACGATAAGGCGCACCCGCGCGCGAGAAAGCGACGCTGACACGTGCCGCCCCGGCACGGTATAGAAAAAGTACCCGCGGTTTGTTAGGAGCGTACCCGCATGAGCGATATTCACGGCACTACAATCCTGTCGGTTCGCCGCAAAGACGGTGTTGCCATGGGTGGCGACGGTCAGGTATCGATGAACAACATGATCGTCAAAGGCAATGCATGCAAAGTGCGAAAGCTGTATGACGACAAGATCCTGGCCGGTTTCGCGGGCGGCACCGCCGATGCCTTTACCTTGTTCGAACGATTTGAAGCCAAGCTCGAGCAGTACGGCAACCTGACTCGCGCGGCCATCGAACTGGCCAAGGACTGGCGGACCGATCGCATGCTGCGCCGACTCGAAGCGCTGCTGTGTGTGGCGGACAAGGAAAACTCTTTCATAATTTCCGGCAATGGGGATGTGATCGAACCCGAGGATGACCTGATGGCAATTGGTTCCGGTGGCGGGTATGCACAGGCCGCTGCGAAAGCTTTGATGTCCAACACTGACCTCGGCGCCCGCGAAATTATCGCGAAGTCGCTGACTATCGCCAGCGATATCTGTGTCTATACCAATCAGAACGTGACCATCGAGGAACTGTCCTGATTTTCTTCACGCCATGGCAGGCAACGCAATGTCGCAGATGACTCCCCGTGAAATTGTCCAGGAACTGGACAAGTACATTATCGGCCAGGACGCCGCGAAGCGCGCTGTCGCGATAGCGCTGAGAAACCGCTGGCGACGACTGCAGGTCGACGAACCGCTCCGCAACGAGATCACACCGAAGAATATCCTGATGATCGGTCCGACCGGCGTCGGCAAGACTGAGATCGCGCGGCGGCTCGCCCGATTGGCCAAGGCACCCTTCATAAAAGTCGAGGCGTCAAAGTTTACGGAGATCGGTTACGTCGGTCGCGAGGTCGACTCCATCATCCGCGATCTGACCGACGTCGCGGTGAAAATGACGCGCGAAGAGGAAACGGACAAGGTTCGTCATCGCGCACAGGACGCGGCTGAAGACAGGCTGCTCGACGCCTTGTTGCCGCAGCCACATGCAACGGGACATACCGTAGACGTTGCGACCGCTCAGGTGACAGCAACCGACTCTGAAACGCGTCAGAAGTTCAGGAAGATGTTGCGCGAAGGCCAGCTCGACGATCGGGAGATTGAAATCGAAACTCAAGTGCTACCGGTGGGCGTCGAGATCATGGCGCCGCCGGGGATGGAAGACATGACTCACCAGCTTCAGAACATGTTCCAGAGCCTGTCGGGCGGCCGCACGAGACCACGCAAACTCAAGATACGCGACGCCTTCAAGGTCATGGTTGACGATGAAGCTGCCAAGATGGTCAACGAAGAAGACATAAAGCTGCGTGCGCTCGAAAACGTGGAACAGAACGGAATCGTGTTTATAGACGAACTTGACAAGGTAGCGCGTCGCTCGGAAACGGTTGGCCCTGATGTTTCCCGCGAGGGCGTGCAGCGGGATCTTTTGCCGTTGGTGGAAGGATCAACCGTAACAACAAAATTCGGTATGGTTCGGACTGACCATATCCTGTTTATCGCCTCCGGTGCTTTTCACTTGGCCAAGCCATCGGATCTGATCCCCGAGCTGCAGGGCCGGTTGCCGATCCGGGTAGAACTGGACGCACTGACCACAGAAGATTTCATACGCATTTTGACGGAACCTGACAACTGTCTCTGCGACCAGTACAAGGCGTTGCTCGAAACCGAGGGCGTGACGCTCGCATACGCGAAGAGTGGAGTCAAACGCGTCGCCGAAGTCGCTTTTCAAGTCAACGAGCGTATGGAGAACATTGGGGCACGGCGCCTGCACACAGTAATGGAACGATTACTGGAAGTCGTATCCTTTGAAGCTTCCGATCGCGGTGGCGACAAGGTGACCGTAGATGCGGGATATGTTGATGAGCATCTCGCGGAACTGGTGAAGGATGAGGATCTGACAAGGTACATACTTTAGTTGCTCAACAGAGCAACCGGCGTAGGGCTTTAGGCATTCGGCATCGGTTATTTTTTTATGCCTCATCCGACGGACATTAAATTGCGCACAAAATCCCGTACGCTGGATGTTGCGTTTGATGACGGCCAGAGTTTTGAACTCTCATGGGAATACCTGCGGGTTTTTTCGCCATCGGCAGAGGTCCGCGGGCATGGCTCCGGTCCGCATATCCTGGTCACCGGCAAGGAAGATGTGGTTATCAAAGAAGTCGAGCCGGTCGGCAATTACGCGGTGCGTCTCAAATTTGATGACGGGCACGATACCGGGCTTTACTCCTGGCCCGTTCTGTACGAACTTGGCACGCTGCAGGAAACGAACTGGCGCGAGTATCTCGGGCGTCTCGAGAGTGCCGGGGTCTCAAGAAGAAAACCAGACTGAACACCGATGACGCCATCCCGAACAACAAGAAAAGACGACAAGCCGGACAATCGGACGCATTTCGGCTACGAGCAGGTCGCAACCAAGGAAAAATCCAGTCGCGTACGTGGCGTATTTGACTCAGTCGTGAATCGTTACGACCTGATGAACGATCTCATGTCGGGGGGCCTGCACCGCCTGTGGAAGCGATTTGCCATTGAACGCGCAAGACTCCGCCCGGGCGATTACGTTCTCGATGTCGCGGGCGGCACCGGAGATTTGACACGCCTAATGGCGCCGATCGTCGGTGACCAGGGTCATGTCGTGTTGTCAGACATCAATTCAGCAATGTTGGCAAAAGCACGGCCGCGGCTGATCGATCACGGAATTGCCGGCAACGTCAGTTTTGCTCAGGCGGATGCCGAGCATCTTCCGTTTGCCGACGGATCCGTCGATTGTGTAGCGATTGCCTTTGGGCTTCGTAACGTCACCGACAAGACGGCCGCACTGCAGTCGATGTACCGGGTTCTTAAGCCTGCGGGCCGCGCAGTTATTCTGGAATTCTCCCATCCGGTGAGTACCAGCCTCTCCAGACTGTACGACTTGTATTCCTTCAGTGTTCTGCCACTGCTGGGGGAGATCGTAGCAAAGGACGCTGCAAGCTACCGGTACCTTGTCGAGTCGATCCGCGTACATCCCGATCAAAAAGCCCTGCTGGCAATGATGCAACAGGCCGGTTTTGAGCGGTGCAGCTACCACAATCTCGCCGGTGGCATCGTTGCGTTACATATCGGGTACCGGTTGTGAGTCGTCTGACAATACTCGAGGACTTGCTCAACCGAAGAATCGGGATGACAACCCCGGCCAGGTCGCTGCTTAAGCAGCTTGATGGCAAATGCATGCTTGTACGCTTGAAGGGAACCAGCCTGTGTCTGTCGTTTATCGCCGCGGACGAAGGTCTCGTTATCGACACTGAACAGGTATCCAAACCCGATACTACGATTTCCGCTACGCCGTTGGGGTTCATGCGGCTGGCCAAAGACGCGGACGTGTCAACGGCCGGTTCGGGCGATGTGCACCTGGAAGGGGACGCGGAATGCGCCCGGTTATTCCAGAGACTGCTTGACTATGGCCGGCCAGACTGGGAGGAGGAATTGTCGCGCCTGGTCGGCGATGTCGCGGCACACCAGATTGGCAATGTCGCGCGTGGGCTGAAAGAGTTCGCCACGAATACCGTCGACACACTCAGTCGTAATGCGGCAGAATTTTTGCGCGAGGAATCCGGGGATGTTCCGAATCAAACCGAGGTCGAAGAGTTTCTGCGCGATGTCGATACCCTGTCAGCGGATTTCGACCGCCTTCGTCAGCGCATGAGAAAGCTCGAAACCATCCTGGATGCAGCGAAGACCGGTTCGCGCTGATCGGAGTCTGGAATGATCGCCGCCCGGCATCTCAAACGCCTCATCCGAATCAATCGTGTTCTTGTCCGCTACGGCCTGGACGAATTTATCCGGGCTACTCACCTGTACCGGCCATTGCGAATCGCCCGGCTCGTATTTCCTTGGAACTGGGGCCGGAGAATGCACGACCACCCGCGGGGTGAGCGTATCCGGCTGGCGCTCGAATCGCTGGGACCGATATTCGTCAAGTTCGGTCAGATTCTGTCGACTCGCCCGGACCTGCTACCGGTGGATATAGCAGAAGAGCTGGCAAAGCTGCAAAACCGCGTGCCGCCGTTTCCCGGCGCCGAAGCACGGGCTCTTGCTGAATCCGCATACGGTCGTTCTCTCGACGACGTCTTTGCGGAATTCGACGTTGAACCACTCGCGGCAGCTTCCGTAGCCCAGGTGCACGCGGCACGCCTGAACGATGGCACTGAAGTCATCGTCAAGATCCTCAGGCCCGATATGGACACCATCATTCGCAGGGACCTCGAGATACTTTACATCCTTGCTGATCTTGCGCATCGCTATTCAGACGAAGCCAAACGTCTCCGGCCACGTGAGGTAGTCGCGGAATATGAAAAGACGATTCTGAATGAGCTCGATCTGATCCGCGAGGCGGGCAACACAGCCCTGTTGAAGAGAAACTTTGCCGGATCAGAACTGCTGTATGTCCCCGAAGTCTACTGGGACTACTGTCGTACCAATGTACTGGTGCTCGAGCGCATTCGGGGTGTGCCCATAAGTGAGGTTGACACACTGAAGACCGCTGGAACCGACATGCAGAAACTTGCGGAGAATGGCGTTGAGATCTTTTTCACGCAGGTTTTCCGTCATAATTTTTTCCACGCCGACATGCATCCGGGAAATATCTTTGTCGACGTGACGGATCCGACAAACCCTGTTTACAAGGCGGTCGATTTCGGCATCGTCGGAACATTAAGCCCGCGCGATCAGCATTATCTCGCCGAAAACTTTCTCGCGTTTTTTGATCGGGATTATCGGCGGATAGCACAACTGCATATCGATTCCGGCTGGGTGCCGGCGGGAACAAGAATCGATGAGCTGGAAGGTGCGATACGGACGGTTTGCGAACCGATATTCAACAAACCGTTGAAGGAGATTTCCTTCGGGCGCTTCCTGTTGCACCTGTTTCAAACCGCGCGCCGATTCAACATGGAGGTTCAGCCACAGCTCGTGCTGCTGCAAAAGACCCTCTTCAACATCGAAGGGCTGGGGCGGCAGTTGTACCCGGACCTGGATCTGTGGAAGACAGCCTATCCCATCCTGAAGGAATGGATGGCGGAACGATTCAGTGGCCGAACGTTATTGCGACAACTGCGCGACCGGTGGCCCGAGGCACAGAATCTGCTGCAGGAAGGGCCCAAACTGCTACTTGACCTTTTGAAGCAAGCCAGCGACGGCACGCTGAAGATTGAAGTCACTGACCCGGAGGTCC
Source organism: uncultured Gammaproteobacteria bacterium (assembly GCA_964545335.1). Lineage (GTDB taxonomy): Bacteria > Pseudomonadota > Gammaproteobacteria > Steroidobacterales > CAZJFQ01 > CAZJFQ01. Next base: position 18,299 of record CAZJFQ010000033.1, read on the forward strand.
GGAAACTACAGGAGCAAGAACGTATCGAAGGCAGACGTCGCTATTGGGCAATCACGGGCGCTGCCCTGCTCATCAGCGGTTCATTCCTGATTACGACCATGTTTCCGCCGCTATGGCTCGGCTGGACCGTCGCCGCCGCAGGCCTACTCGCTCTTCTCACCGGCCGCCCACGGCAGTAGAAAATTCAACAGCGTCAGATATCTGTTGATCTAAAGACCGTAGAGCATGGGGAGGATGAAGGAGAAGCCGAGCCAGACGATAATCGTCAGCGGTATACCCACTTTGAGAAAGTCGCGGAACTTGTAGCCGCCGGCGCTCATGATCAGCAGGTTAGTCTGGTAGCCTATCGGCGTCGCATAACTCATGTTGGCGCCAAAGAGGACGGCCAGCACGAACGGTTCGGGATTTACACCCAGTTGTTGCGCGATGCTGATGGCAATCGGAGTGCCGATAACGGCAGCAGCGTTATTGGATACCACGTTAGTCAGCAATGCCATCAGCAGCATAAGACCGCTAAGTACATACGGCACCTCGAGATTCGAAGTCGCTACGATAAAGAGCTGGGCCAGGTAATCCGCCGCGCCGGTCGTCATCAGCGTATGACCTAATCCAAGACTGGCGACAATGAGCAATACCACCGGCGCGCTGATCGCACCCACGGCGTCACGCCAGGTCAGACAGCGCGTCAACATCAACAGACCGATGCCGGCAACCGCACTGACCGAAATGGGCAACACGCCGGTCGCCGCGGCTGCAATGATCAGGCCCATGATGAGCAGTGCCATCGGCGCCTTCCGGGTATGAGGCAGGTCCAGCGTGGCGTCCAGGACCAGCATTGTGCCGCCAACCTTCAGCTGATTGATTTTCTCGCGGGTTCCCTGAACCAGCAGGACATCGCCGGCACGCAACCGGATCTGACCCAGATCACTGGTTATGTCAGTCGACGGTGTGCGGGCTCGATGTAACGCAAGGGGCACGAGATCGTAACGGCTCGAAAACCGGGTGTTTTCCAGCGTACGTTGATGCAACGGTGAACCACGGGTCACCACCACCTCGGCGAGTTGCTGGCCCTCGGCCCGCAGCGGATGTTCCTTGCTGATCGGATGTTGTACGTCTTCGTCACTGTACAAGGTTGCCGAGAGCAGACGCTCGAAGTCCTTTAGATTGTCCCGCGTGTCACTTATCAGCAGCCGATCTCCGAGCTGGAGTCTTACAGAGGGCAACTTGGCAACGAACAGACCGTCACCGCGCTGGATGCGGCCTACTTTCATCCGGTTATTAGTCTTGGCAAGAATCTCCGACAAGGTGCGTTCGTTTGCGTAACTATTCTCGTTGACGTGGAGAAACGCATTGAAAACCCGTGGCGACGGATCGGACAGCGCGATATCCCGGTCTGGCAGCAACCGCGGCGCGACCAGCCAAAGGTAAATGACGCCAAGGCCACCAGCAAACAAAGCCGGAACCAGGAAATCAAACATGTCGAGCCGCCGCAGGCCCAGATCGGCCGCAATACCGACCACGAGCAGATTGGTCGACGTACCAACAGTGGTCGCCATGCCCCCGAGGAGCGTCGACAGGCCCATCGGCATCAGCATGGCCGAAGACGAAATTTTTGCCCGCAACGCAACGCTGATCAGCATCGGCAGCAGCATCACCACTACGGGTGTGTTATTCACGAACGCACTGAAAAAAGCGGCGATGAGCAGGGTAGCGATGAGAGCGACTCCGGGCTGGGCCGTCCACGCCCTGGCAAGAAATGCGGCCAGTGGTTGCAGGGCGCCGGTCGTTTCCAGTGCCTTGCCGGCGATCATCAGTGCGGTAATGGTAATCAGCGCCTCATGACCAAATCCCATAAAAAAGTCGGCCGGCCCTATGACATGACCTTCACGCTCGTAGGGAAAAACCTCAAAGCCCACGACAAGCACGATCAGGATCAGGAGACTGGATGTTTCCAGCGGAATCTTGTCCCGCGTGAACAAAAACAGCGCCAGCAGTGTCAGGGCGAGCGCAGCGATCCCATGCATGTCAGGTAGTGCGGGCAATGGTCAACCTAAATCGTTCAGTTCTTGAGTCGAGTACGTTTTTCGTGCTGCTCCGTCGTGGTTTATTCTCATTCCCATCGGCCTGCTAACGGATACATTATGTCAAGCCGAACCATCACTGCGGGCGGTTCCCGTATAGCACGGTCCCCGGGGCATCGCAACGCGATTGATCGTTGATCGGCCCGATCGGGAGTTTCGAAGATAGGTTCTTTTAGCGACTGTTAGCGACCAGATCGTAGATTTTACAGGACAATCAGCCCTGAACCACGGCCCCCGGCCGGGCCCGCCTGTATGCCCATGCCCGGCGTAGATAGTGTTCGAGATCAAAACGCGACAGGGGCACCGGTGGCCGGGCGAACCCCAGGATATCCGCTGCGGCCAGCACAGGGAGAAGATTCGCATAACAGCGGGCGCGGCTGCCCGATGTGACCGGCAACACCGAAAACGGGCTGAGGATGACCTGGCAACTGTTACGCAGGGCGTGGCGCCTCATTTCCGTACGTACACGTTCTGCCGCCATGCCTCGGCGCCAGCAGAATTGGTTCTGGTATGCCATGCACGGTCCCCGATCAGCGGCCAGCAGCCGTGAAGCTTCGATCGCCGACGCCCGGACCGTCTTGATGAGGTGTCGAGTACATGTCAGGGTGGAGAATGCGAGCGGATCCAGCCGGCGCTGGCGGACAAAATCCCCGATGCCGCTTAGATACAGGAACAACCGGCGGAACTCCACGGCATCACGGGCGATATCAGTTGTCGGCCAATGAATGCTTTCGAGCAAATTGTCAGCGAACCGGACCGTGTCCTGCACGGTCCGGCACAGCGAATGCCCGGCTGCCTGACTCAGGTCGAGTTCGGCGGCGAGGTGCGCGCATTCCACCGGGGCCATGTGCAGCGATCCCGGCAGGATTACATCCGCAGCACCCGTATCAAATAACCGCGTTGAGTTAGATCTGTTCTCTTTGATCACGATCCGGACGTTTGCGTACCGATGTGCAGTATCGATCAGTCGCTGCCAGAGTCCGACAGCATCCGGTCGGCTGTACCGCCAGTCCTGATTCCCGGTGACGCTTCTGATCCGGTCCCGGGAGCGATTGCCGGGACGCGCACGGTGAGTCAGGGAAATCCGGCCACCGTCGCGAATCGTAGCCATCATGGTATCGGTAACAACGATAGCAACAACCGGTGTATGGGCACGGGCAGTGCGGTGGGTCGCCAGAAACGGCATCAGGTCGGGATGGTTGCCGCGCAATATCCAGCAGTCAGGCGAGCGGGTAACACCACGAGCTGTCAACATCTGGCGAACCCGCCCGGGTATCTCGCTGACGGACACAGGATCGCAATCTGACGTGTGCATCAGGGCTGCTTCAGGCCAGGCTTCCGAGATATCAATCGCGACCTGTTTGCCCGCCACGAGATACGACAACACGCGGGATATCAATCGCTGCACTGCTACCGACGGATGTGGATTGAATTCCAGTTTCACGCCATATCGATCCGCCAGCGCATCTGTTACCGCCACCCCTGATCGAATCATTGTCATCGCAGGCAGTGAGACGCCTCTTTGAAACAACGTTGCGAATCGTTGCGTCCACTCCGACGGACATGCTTCCCGGTCACCGGCAAGCGTCGCCAGCAGCCCTTCTGCATCTGCCGGTTCGCTACGGATCGATTGCTCCGCCTTTGCCACCGCCGAGTCCCTTCTACGATCGTCAAAGTGAGGTACGGATATCATTTCACGCAAAACCTGGCGGGTCGGGTAATCGTAAGTGGCGAAATCGACCAGAATTGCGGAACTTCGGGTGCGACGAACCTGAGTCCTGAAAAGCGGGAAACGTGGACAGTGAAAAGTGAATGGTGAATAGTGAAGAGCAAAGTCGGCACGGTTGCGCCGGAAGCCCAGGACGCAGGACCAAACTCATGATTGAACTGTTTACCGCCGGCACACCCAACGGCCGGAAGATAGCTATCGCGCTGGAGGAACTCGAACTCGAGTACACTGTTCGCGCACTGAAGCTTGCAGACAAGGAACAGAAAGAAGACTGGTTCCTGAAGCTGAATCCCAACGGTCGTATCCCCGCCATAGTCGACCACGGCGAAAACGACTTCGTTGTTATCGAGTCAGGCGCGATCCTTATCTATCTGTCCGAGAAAACGGGCAGGCTGATGCCAAAAGATGTCCGGGGCCGTTCACTCGTGCTGCAATGGCTCATGTTCCAGATGGGAAACGTCGGCCCAATACAGGGCCAGGCGCATGTTTTCTACCGGTATGCCCCTGAGAGAATCGACTACGCTATCAGCCGTTATCAGCGAGAGACCCGCCGTTTGTATGAAGTTTTGAATACGAGGCTCGGCGATGTCCCATACCTGGCCGATGAATACTCCATTGCAGACATTGCTACCTATCCGTGGGTCGCGAGTCACGACTGGGCCGGCGTTCCGATCGGCGATCTGGAAAATCTAAGCCGCTGGCATGAGGAAGTCGGTGCAAGATCCGCAGTAGAACGCGGGATGGCCATACCCGAGCCCCGTCGGACGGATACTGACTCGCAGGAGGCAACGGTGGACGAGGGGCAGAAAATATTGATCTAGGCCGCCGGCCGACGATCAGACTCTATAGTCTATAGACTTAGCGTTTATGCGTGCCGTCTTTCTGGATTTTCGTACCGTCAGTAACGGCGACATCGACACGGCGGCACTCGACGCCGTTCTGCCCGGATGCATCTATTACGACACGACGTCGCCGGAGGAACTGCTCACGAGGGTGGCCGCGGCTGAAGTGATCGTTGTTAACAAGATCCGAATCGATCGCGACGTCTTCAGAGCGGCACCGGACCTCAAGCTCGTTAGCCTGGTTGCAACCGGGATCAACAATGTCGATCTGGACGCGGCGAAAGAGCACAAGATTGCTGTCTGCAATATCCGCGGTTTTTGCACTGAAGCAGTTGTGCAGCATGTCTTTGCACTGCTGCTTAGCCTTACCCAGCATCTCGACGGTTACCGGGAGCTGCTGCGCCGGGGAGTATGGCGGGAGGCACCGCAGTTCTGTCTGCTGGACTATCCGATCATGGAACTGAAGGACAAGAACTTCGGCATCGTCGGATTCGGTGAGCTCGGCCGCGGCGCAGCCTACGTCGCAGCGGGATTTGGCATGCGAGTATTGATTGCGAACCGCATCAACACAGATGCAATCGAGGGTCGGTTGGATCTCGATGACTTGCTCCGTGAAGCGGATGTCGTCAGCCTGCATTGTCCGTTAACGCCCGCAACCGAAAAACTGATCGGCGGGCGGGAACTCGAGCTAATGAAGCCGTCCGCGATCCTGATCAATACGGCTCGCGGCGGACTGATCGATTCGCAGGCGCTTGCCGACGCTCTTCGCGCAGGTGAGATTGGCGGTGCCGGCATTGACGTCCTGCCGCAGGAGCCGCCCGTCGACGGCGACCCGTTACTTGCAGACGACATCCCTAACCTGATCGTGACACCGCACATTGCCTGGGCCACACGCGACGCGCGCCAGCGGGCGGT
>CAZJFQ010000034.1:0-2883 GCA_964545335.1 uncultured Gammaproteobacteria bacterium
GTTCAGACTCGAAGACGGTCTCCGGCTGGTAATGCTGGCACCGACCCGCAAAGCCTACGCCGAACTGTGTACGCTTATTACCCGGGGCCGTCGGGCCGCTCCCAAAGGTCAATACTGTCTCTGGCGCGCAGATGTTGTTGGCGCATGCTCCGAATGCCTGCTGTTGTGGTTGCCTGGTACGCAGGCCGATCCGGAGGAGGGGCAGTGGGTCCGGCATCATTTTGATTCCCGTGCGTGGATTGCGGTGGAACTGCTGGCGACGGGCCGGGATCGGGAGCGACTGCAGGGGCTCATTGCCGCAGGCCGGGAACTCGGACTGCCGCTGACAGCCAGCGGCGATGTTCATATGCACACCCGTCAGCGAAGAATCCTTCAGGATACGCTGACAGCGATCCGGCTGAAAACCACTGTCGCCGCAGCCGGTTTGAAACTGTATTCCAGTGGCGAACGGCACTTAAGAACACGAGAGTATTTGCAGGCGCTCTATCCTGATGCTTTGCTCGATGAAACCCGGGCTATTGCTGCACGTTGTTGCTTCACCCTCGACGAACTGCGTTATGAATATCCTCAGGAACTCGTGCCTGAAGGTGAAACTCCGGCAAGTCATCTGCGCAGGCTCACCTGTGAGGGGATGCTGCGGCGGTGGCCGGAAGGGGCCGGTCGCAAGACCCGCCGTCTCATTGAACACGAACTCAGACTGATCTCAGAACTTAAGTACGAGCCCTATTTCCTCACTGTCTGCGACATAGTCTGCTTTGCCCGCAGCCGGGGAATTCTCTGTCAGGGACGGGGGTCTGCAGCAAACTCTGCGGTCTGTTTCTGTCTCGGCATTACCGAGGTGGATCCTGCGCGGATGGAAATGCTGTTCGAGCGGTTTATTTCAAAAGAGCGGAATGAACCACCGGATATCGATGTCGATTTTGAACACGATCGGCGCGAGGAAGTGATTCAGTACGTTTATGAAAAATACGGTCGCGACCGGGCAGCGCTGGCGGCAACGGTCATAACCTATCGTCCCCGTAGCGCCATGCGGGATGTCGGCAAAGCCTTAGGCCTGGATGATTTGCAGACAGACCGTCTCGCACGCGCCATGCAGTGGTGGGACGGGCAGCAGGTCGACGATGACCGCGTTCGTGAGGCCGGCTTTGATCCACAAAACCGTGTTATCCGGAAACTCCTGGTACTCGTACGGATGCTGCTCGGGTTTCCCCGTCACCTGTCACAACATGTCGGCGGGTTTGTGATTTCTGCCGGCCAGCTTGCAGAGCTGGTGCCAACGGAAAACGCTGCCATGCCTGACCGCACCGTGATCCAGTGGGACAAAAATGATCTGGATGATCTCGGTTTGCTCAAAGTCGATCTGCTGGGACTGGGAATGCTCTCGGCAATACGACGGAGCTTTGAACTGATCAGGGCGTACTCCGGCCGTGAGCTGACACTGGCGAGCGTTCCGGCCGAAGATCCCGAGGTGTATCGCATGATTTCATGCGGGGACACGCTGGGCGTATTTCAGATCGAGTCACGGGCCCAGATGGCCATGCTGCCCCGACTTAAGCCAAAGTGTTTTTACGATCTCGTCATCGAAGTCGCGATCATCCGTCCGGGTCCGATACAGGGCGACATGGTCCACCCTTATCTCCGGAGGCGCAACGGCGAAGAACCGGTCACCTATCCCAGCGAAGAAGTTCGCCAGGTGTTGGAACGCACGCTTGGCGTACCGATTTTCCAGGAGCAGGTCATGCAGTTGGCTGTGGTCGCCGCCGGGTTCAGTCCGGGTGAGGCTGACCGACTGCGCCGTGCGATGGCCGCATGGAAACGCCGCGGGGGTCTGGGCCCTTTTGAAGATCGTCTGATCAACGGCATGCGTCAGCGTGGATACAGTGAGTCCTTTGCCCGACAGATTTTTAACCAGATCAAGGGATTCGGTGAATACGGTTTTCCGGAATCGCATTCAGCGAGTTTTGCTCTGCTGGTTTATGTTTCGGCCTGGCTCAAACGCTATGAACCCGCTGCTTTTACCTGTGCGCTGCTCAACAGTCAGCCGATGGGCTTTTATGCTCCTTCGCAGCTCGTGCAGGCGGCTGCCCGACAGGATGTGGAAATCAAGCCTGCTGACGTGACGAAGAGCGATTGGAATTGCACGCTGGTACCGGGAGTAGGGGGGCAACCGGTATTGCATCTGGGACTGAGACTGGTGAAGCATCTGTCCGAATCAGCAGCCGAAAGACTGATCGAAGCCCGTAGTCAGAGAGATTTCAGGGATGTCCAGGATCTGGCTGAACGCGCCAGGCTCAATCGGCGTGATCTCGATGCGTTTGCTGCAGCAGATAGTCTCCGCAAGCTGGCCGGCCATCGTCACCGTGCCAGCTGGGCGGCTGCCGGATTTGAAAAACCGGACGGTTTGTTCCGGGAGGTTCGTTTTACTGAGGCCCTGCCGATGCTGACGGCGCCCACTGAAAGTGAAAATATCGTTGCGGACTTCAGAAGCATGAATCTGACATTGCGCCGTCATCCACTGTGTCTGTTACGAACACACCTTACAAAACGACGGTTGCGCACTGCCCGGGAGCTATGGCAGCTGTCTCACGGCACAATCGTACGTACGGCAGGCCTGGTCATTACCCGTCAGCGTCCGGGCAGTGCCAACGGAGTGACCTTTGTCACACTCGAGGATGAAACCGGTTACATCAACCTGATCGTCTGGGAACGGGTAATGCTCAGACAACGCAGGATTCTGCTTGAGTCACGACTTATGGGGGCCGAGGGCACGGTTCAGCGCGAGGGCGGCGTTTTGCATGTTGTCGTTCGCCGGCTCGAAGACCATACCGATCTGCTTGGAAGTCTCGCGACAAAGTCGCGGGATTTTCACTGACCAAAAAGGCC
>CAZJFQ010000034.1:2983-8015 GCA_964545335.1 uncultured Gammaproteobacteria bacterium
CGCCGCCTTTGCTTTTCACTTTTCACTTCCTAATTTTCCACAAAAAAACGAGCCGGTGGCTCGTTTCCCGCTTTACGCTGAAATCTCGGCACTCAAGCCTCGGACTCGGACTCGTCATCCAAATCAAAATCAAAAGACTCCTGTATTTCGGCGTCTGTGCTCTTGCGGTCAGCGTAATCCTCGACACGTCGCCAGGCCGGTTGCGATCTGGATTTGGCGGACGGCTTGCGCTGGGCTTTCAGGAACTTCAGCAGTTCGTGAACACCGGTATCCTCAGTGCTATTCTCATCGAGATCGACGGCCTCGGTAATCGTATTTTCCGGTTTCGGATCATCAGGCATAGCATTGCGTCCGGTGCAGGTTCAAGACCATGCTGTCTTTAGCCGTATATATCCGTAAATCCGTCATCAGACAAGAGCCGGCTTCAAGGATTTGCAATCCGATTGCGACACCGGCCGATAAGCGGCCGCGGATGCCGGATAAGTGGTCGTGAGCTTTAGCCGATCAGTTGGTTGAGTTCAAATATCGGCATCAGGATGGCGAGCACGATGAGCAGGACAAATCCTCCCATAACGAGGATCAACAACGGCTGCAGCACATTCAGCAGCGCCGCGATAGTACCGTCGACCTCCCGCTCCTGGTTGGTTGCGGCCCGTTCGAGCATTTCTTCGAGCTGCCCGCTGGCCTCACCGCTGGAAATGAGGTGTATACACATCGGTGGAAACAGACCCGACACCGCCAGGGACTTGCCGATCGGCGCCCCTTCCCGGACCCGCAATGCGGCATCGCCGACTGCTTCGCGCATCGGAATATTGCTGATGACATTACCCGAAATCCGCATGGATTCGAGTATCGGCACGCCACTGCCGGCGAGAATGCTAAATGTTTTCGTCAGCCGTGCCGTATTCAATCCTTTGACGAGCTGACCGAATAACGGTAGCCGCAGGAGATTGCGGTGAAAGCTCCTGCGTATGTCCGGATTGCGCAGCCACCGACTGACAGCAAATACGAGACCGGCAAGTATTACGAGCGTCAGCAAGCCGTAGGCCTGCAAAAAATCGCTGATAGCAATCAGGGTACTGGTGAGGCCGGGCAGTTCCTGGTTGAAGTTATCGAATACCTGCACGACCTTCGGCATCACGTACACCAGCAACAATCCCACGATAAAAACAGCAACGACAGTAAGAATTATCGGATAGACCATGGCCCCGGCGATTTTTTGCCGCAGCTGCTGCCGGCTTTCCGCGTAATCGGCCAGGCGCTCTAGGACCGCGTCAAGATGGCCTGACTGCTCACCGGCGGCGACAGTTGCACGGTAAATGTCGGGAAACGCCTGCGGAAAATCTGCCAGCCCGTCAGCCAGCGTGTGACCTTCCATCACACGCGAACGCACTCCAAGTAGGATGCTCTTGAGCCGCGGTTTTTCACTTTGTTGGCCGACTGCCAGCAGCGCTTCTTCCAGCGGCATGCCCGATCGCACCAGCGTCGCCAGCTGCCGGGTTACCAGCGCGAGATCGGTCGGGCTTATACCGCGTCGCAGCGAAAGGGTCCGTTGGCCGCCTTGTTTTTCCTGCGACGCGATTTCGCTGACTGCCAGCGGCAGCAGTTCGCGATCCCGAAGCAGCTGACGAACCTGCCGGGGCGTATCGCCCTCGAGTACGCCTTTATGCTGTTTGCCGGATGGATCGACCGCCGTGTATTCGTATGCCCCCATCAGTCTTCCTGGGTCACGCGCAAGACCTCACCAACCGAGGTTATTCCGCTTATCACCTTTTGCCGTGCGTCGGCCCGGATGCTGGGGCTGTCAGTTCTGGCGTGAGCTTCGAGCCGATGTTCGCCGGCACCGTCGTGAATCATGGTGCGCATTTCATCGTCGATCGCCACCAGTTCATAGATCCCCGTGCGGCCGCGGTACCCGGTTTGATTGCAGGCATCACAACCCTCGGCGCGGTAAAGTTTTATGTCGCCGGTTTTCTTGATATTCAGGACACCAAGCTCATGCTCCGACGGCGTGTACGGTCCACGGCAACTTTCGCACAGCACCCGTACCAGTCTTTGCGCCAGGACACCGATCAGACTGGAGGAGAGCAGAAAGGGTTCGACACCCATGTCGCGTAGTCGCGTAACGGTGCCAACTGCGGTATTGGTATGCAGCGTCGACATGACCAGATGGCCGGTGAGACTCGCCTGGACCGCAATCTGGGCGGTTTCCAGGTCGCGCACCTCGCCAACCATGACGACGTCGGGGTCCTGCCGTAATATCGCACGCAAACCCCGTGCAAACGTCATGTCGACTTTCGTATTGACCTGGGTTTGCCCGATACGGTCGATGTAATACTCGATCGGATCCTCGACCGTCATGATGTTACGGGTGTTGTCGTTGATTCGTTCAAGCCCAGCGTACAATGTCGTTGTCTTGCCGGACCCCGTGGGCCCGGTCACAAGGAGAATACCGTGAGGCCGGTGGATCAGTTCGTCCATTTTGTCCTGGGTATGCTCTGCCATTCCCAATTGACTCAAATCGAGTCGTCCGGCTTGCTTGTCGAGCAGACGAAGTACTACTCGCTCGCCGTGACCGGATGGAATTGTTGACACGCGCACGTCCACCGCCCGACCAGCAACGCGCAATGAGATACGACCGTCCTGCGGCAAACGTTTCTCCGCAATGTCCAGCTTGGACATGACCTTTATTCGCGAGACTACCAGGGGGGCCACTGCGCGCCTCGACTGCAGAACTTCACGTAAAACGCCATCGACTCGGAATCGGACCACCAGCCGGTTCTCGAACGGTTCGATGTGAATATCCGAGGCATCTTCCTTCACAGCCTCCGTCAGAACGGCGTTGATCAGGCGGATGATGGGGGCGTCATCTTCGCTTTCCAGCAGGTCGGATGGCTCGGGAAGTTGCTGCGCAACCAGCGACAGATCGGTATCTCCTTCCAGGCCTTCGACCATCTGCATCGCGGAGTTCGATCCGCTCTCGTAGGCCTCACGCAACATCTCATCGAATTCGTCCGCCGTTACCGCCATCAGCTTTAACCGCATGCCGGTGTGCCGACGCAGTTCGGCCAGACACAGCGGTGTTACACCTTTTCTGTAAACGACGTCGGTCCGGTCGTCAGTAACACCACGAATGAGCACGCCGTGCCGCTTGGCGAACACGAACGGCAGTCGCTTCAGCTCAACCTGGTCGGTAAGACCAGGCAACTGCGGCTCCGGGCTACTCTCCATTCTCTTCCGTTCCTTTCTCCGCTGCCCCTGTCGTGGGTGCCGGTGTACTGCCTGGCGTTGCATCAAGTATCGGTCGTTTCTGGCCCGGCATCAGCTGCACTCCCTGATCCTGTTGGGGAATCTGCAAATCACGCATGTACTGATACTTCTGATTGGTCTCGATCGCCGTGTCCTCGGCATTGCGCAGGATCGTCACCTGGATAAACACCATCAGGTTGGTCTTTACCAGATCCGTCCGACGCGTCTTGAACAACTGTCCCAACAGCGGAATGCTGCCCAGAATCGGAACTCGGCCTTCGCTTTCCAGCAGACTCTCTTCGATGAGACCTCCCAGGACGACGACACCGCCGTCTTCCACTATCACGTTGGTGGTTATCGTCCGCTTATTGGTCACGAGATCCACAGCGCCCTCCGAGCTGGCCGCAAGTGACGACTGCTCCTGTTGGATTGCCAGGCTGATCGAGTTACCTTCGTTGATCTGCGGTGTAATCTTCAGAATGGTGCCGACTTCTTGGCGCTGAATGGTCTGGAACGGATTCACTGCGCCGGCGGCCGCCCCCGTGCTGGTAAACGAACCGGTCAGGAAAGGCACTTCCTGCGCTACCTTGATTTCGGCTTCTTCATTGTCCATGGTGATAATGGACGGCGTCGAAATGATATTGGTGTGAGCGTCACCGGCAAATGCACGGAGCATTACCAACCAACTTGCGCCATCTTCGTTGATGTAGCCGCCGCCGGTTGTAAGACCATCTGGAACGATATTCACGTCATCTGAACTCAGATCACCATCGAGGGCTGCGCCGATAACGTCGGCTATGCCGAGACCGCCGGTGCGAAAGTTGCTTATGCCGGCAAAGGTGTCGGGATCGAACACGGCCCATGAAAAGCCGAATTCCGCGGCCAGATCGGCGGAGACCTCAACGATAATCGCCTGAACGGCGACCTGCGCGCGCCGGATGTCCAGTTTGTCGACGATGGACATGATCTCGCGCATCACCTTGGGCGGTGCGTTGACAATCAGCGCATTGGTCATTTCCTCGCCCCAGATCGCAATGTTGGGCAACTGGCCCGCGCCGGTACCCGACTGCACCGCGCCTGCCACTTCCGGGCGCAGATATTGCTGAACATGTTCCTTGAGCTGCTCGGCCAGTTCCGGAGCCTGGGCGTACCGCAGGTACCGGACGCGCGTATTGGCGCCATCCTCCAGCGGCGTATCGAGGTGGGCGATCAGCGCCCGGAATCGAAGCCGGCTGGCACGATCACCGCTGATCAGGATGCTGTTGGTGCGCGCGTCAGCGACAAACGTCACCTGCTTTCCGGCTGTGTCCGGTCGTACTGCACCCTGCTGCAGTGATGCCAGGACCCGGACTGTTTCACCGGACGAAGCGTGCTCGAGCGGAATCACTTCGATGTCCTCATCGCCCGACTGATCGATACGGCGAATTATGCGGACCAGGCGCGACACGTTGGCGGCCCGGTCGGAAATAATGAGCATGTTGGAGGACGGATAAGCGGCAAGGTGGCCATACTGTGGAATCAAGGGTCGCAGAATCGGGACCAGCTGCGCCGCGTTGACATGCGTCACCTGCACAACCTGGGTCACGATCTCGTCCAAACCATCTGTCTGCGACGGCAAATCGTTCCCCGGCAGTTGCCGTGCATTGGCATCCGGGACGATCTTGATAATGTCACCGGCCGGAACGGCAATGTAGGCGTGTACCTGAAGAATAGACAGGAACGCCTCGTAAAAGGCCTCCGGTGTCATCGCCGTATTCGAAATCATCGTGACCTTGGCATTGAT
>CAZJFQ010000034.1:8115-23789 GCA_964545335.1 uncultured Gammaproteobacteria bacterium
CCGGATTCCTGCTGCAGAATCTGCGTATCGAGTGTCAGGACCTGTGGTTGCCCATCGCGTTCGACGGTCACCGATACCTGCGTCGCATCCCCGAGGGACCGAAACACTTCCATACCCCGTGCCGGATCGTCCAGGGCCATGCCGTTGATTTCGATGACGAGATCGCCGGGCTTGAGACCCAGAGCGGCAAACTGCTGACGCTGCCGGCCCGGATAAACCCGGTAGCCCCGCTGTCTGCCGTCAACAAATACGGGTTGCGGTCGTATTATGTCGGTCAGACGCGCGGGATTTTTGGCCAGCGTCTCGCGGATACTCCGTGCACGGCTGGGCTGCGCAGACGCACGCCGTAACGGGGCGCGACGGAAACTGTTGTCCGCCAGTTCCTTCGGCAGCGTAAGTTGCATTGGTTCGCCTCGCACCAGCACGACCACCTTATCCCGGTAAACGGATCGGAGCTGCCGTCCGCGCGGCAGGGCATCGCCGACTTTGTAGACCTTTTCCTCACCGTTCTCTTCGCTGATGATGGCCAGTCCCTCATCGGGCGAAACATCGGCGATAATACCGCGCAGGGTCAGCTCCGTGTCTTCCGCAAGATCTTCGAGATCCTCTGGCGGTGGAGCTTCCCTATCCGTAACGGTCTGCTGTCCGAATAGGGCCATTTCATTGATATCTTTGATGCTGATCGGGGTTTCGGCAACCGGGTCCGACACCGGGGCCGAACCCACGGTAACCGACGCAGTCGGCGTTACGTCATGTGGCACCAGCAACCAGGTAAGCCGGGCGAGCTGCCAGCCGAGGGCGATAACGAGGACTACGGTCAGCCAGGGAGGCAATACCTCGCTGGCACGCGCAACCATCTGCTCGGGTGGCGAGTGGCGAAAACCGGCAATCTTGTTTGCGAGATCCATGATCCAAGGAATCAGGCGATAACCTGTGCTCTGATGCTCACGCGGGGTCTTCCGGCCGGCCGTTGCTAGCGCCTGATCTGCCCATAATACGGTCTCTCGCATGACCCTAACAAGCGATCAAAAGCCCGCAGGGATGGCGAATTCGCACGGACGGCCATCACGATCGGCGGGCGCTTAACTTAATCCGCGCCATCCGGCTCCGGTCGGCATGACGGGGCCCTCATCATCGGCTGCATTCATTAACGCGCTGCCGGGCCGGGCAGGGTTAAGAAGCTGTTTTTTCAAGCGGCGCCCGCAGGCGGCATCGAGGTCGGGCACTACCAAAAAACCGCAGTCACTGGGGTCGGGAACCCGGTGCAGGTTTCGACTTCCGGGTCAAGTCGCGTTCGCTTCGAATTTCCTATGCATAAATGAGATAATTTGCGCCGGACCCGGCAGCAAAACCGGTGACGACAGCGACCAGAATCGCCCGACACTATCGTCGTGTGTATCTGATTGTCAGGCACGGTGATACTTAATGACCGATCAGACTCCGCAAAGATCCAATCAACTGGCCGTCGAAGAGGCGCGCCCGGAACTGAAGCGGCCACCCCGGTATCAGGTGGTTTTGTTAAATGACGATTACACCCCGATGGATTTTGTGGTAGAAATTCTGGAACAAATATTCACCATGGACCGCACCAGGGCGACGCGCGTCATGCTCGAGGTGCATACACGAGGCAAAGGAATTTGCGGCATATTTACGTACGAGATTGCCGAGACAAAAGTTGCCCAGGTTAATTCGTACGCGCGGCAGCATCAGCATCCGCTGCTGTGTACGCTGGAAGAGACCTGAATGTGCTGAGCAGCGAACTTGAATTCTGTCTGAATGAAGCCTTCCGCGGCGCGCGTCGCGAACGACACGAATTCATGACAGTCGAGCATCTTCTGCTCGCACTTATTGATGTTCCAAAGATCTTTGAAATTCTGCGTTCATGCGGTGCCGACATCAGCCGGCTCAGGCACGAACTTACCGGGTTCATAACCGATACCACGCCTCGATTAAGGGAAGCCGACGACCGCGAGGTGCAGCCTACGCTGGGATTTCAGAGGGTCCTGCAGCGGGCCGTGTTTCACGTACAGTCCAGTGGCAATAAGGAAGTCACGACGGGCAACGTACTGGTGGCGATTTTCGGGGAAAAACAATCACAGGCCACATATTTGCTCAATTTGCACGATGTCGAGCGCCTCGATGTTGTGAATTTCATCTCGCATGGTATTGCCAAGGTCTCTCCCGACGACGTAGAGGGCGGAGATACGGGTGACACCGCCGAAGGTGAAAAGGAAGGCGACACCGCCGCTACAGCGCTTGACAAGTATGCGACCGACCTGAATAGGCTGGCGGAAGAAGGCCGCATCGACCCGTTGATCGGGCGCGAACTCGAAATTGAACGTACGGTCGAAATCCTGTGCCGTCGACGCAAAAACAACCCGCTGTACGTCGGCGACGCGGGAGTCGGCAAGACGGCCCTTGCAGAAGGCCTGGCACGCCTGGTCGTCGAGGGACGAGTACCCGAGGTCTTGAGCGACTCAACTGTGTTCGCGCTCGATATGGGCGCCCTGATTGCAGGGACGAAGTATCGAGGTGACTTCGAAAAGCGGCTGAAGAGCGTGATCGCAGAACTTCAAAATATTCCCGGAGCAATTTTGTTTATCGATGAAATTCACACCGTGATTGGTGCCGGTGCGGCCTCCGGAGGCGTGATGGATGCTTCGAATCTCATCAAACCCGTGTTGGCCAATGGCGAGATTCGGTGTATTGGCTCGACCACATATGAGGAATACCGCGGCATCTTTGAGAAAGATCACGCTCTGGCGCGAAGATTTCAGAAAATCGAGATTCTTGAACCGACCATCGCAGAGACCATCGAGATTTTGAAGGGTCTGCAGTCCCGGTTCGAGGAACACCACGGGGTTCGGTATGCAGAAGACGCTGTGATTGCCGCGGCTGAGTTATCAGCAAAGCATATCAGCGAGCGCAAATTGCCCGACAAGGCTGTAGACGTGATTGACGAAGCCGGGGCAAGCCTGAGACTAAAACCAATCGGCGAACGCGCGGAGATCGTAACCGTCGACCACGTTGAACGAATTGTTGCCAAGATCGCGCGGGTTCCACCGCGAACAGTGTCCGCGTCCGACAAAGACATTCTGAAAAACCTCGAACGCAATCTGAAGCTCGTTATCTTCGGCCAGGATGAAGCGGTGTCGAGTCTCGCCGCCGCGATCAAGATGGCTCGCTCGGGTCTGGGTCAGGACGAAAAACCGGTTTCGACGTTTCTGTTTTGCGGCCCGACAGGCGTCGGCAAAACTGAAGTTACGCGTCAACTAGCCATGGCACTTGGTATCGAACTCGTTCGATTTGATATGTCGGAATATATGGAACGACACACCGTGTCGCGTCTGATCGGGGCGCCCCCCGGATACGTCGGTTATGACCAGGGTGGCCTCCTTACCGAAGCGATTGCCAAGCATCCTCACAGTGTGTTGCTCTTGGACGAGATCGAAAAAGCTCATCCGGACGTTTACAACATTCTGCTGCAGGTAATGGATCATGGCACGCTGACGGACAACAATGGTCGCAAGGCCAATTTCCGCAATGTCATTGTCGTAATGACGACGAATGCCGGCGCGCAGGAAATGAGTCGGCGATCCATAGGCTTTACCCGGCAGGATCATTCCTCCGAAGGCCTGGAGGCCATTCGCAGAACTTTTACTCCGGAATTTCGCAACCGGCTCGACGCAGTCATTCAGTTTTCACCGCTCGATGAACAAACTATAGTGCGCGTGGCGGATAGACTACTTATTGAACTGGAGACACAGCTGGACGACAAGGGAGTCAGCCTGGATGTCGATAATGACGCCAGACAGTGGATCGCGCGCAAGGGCTACGACGAAAAAATGGGCGCACGGCCCATGGCCCGGGTCATACAGGAAAATATCAAGCGGCCATTAGCTGAAGAGCTGTTGTTTGGCAAGCTGGCATCGGGCGGGCATATCAACGTGAGCGTCGGGGATGACGATAAGCTCGTGTTAACGGCGACGGCCGCCGAGACAACAGAGACAGCAGAACAGGAATGACGCCGTAGTCAACGGCTGCGATAAACAATACGACCCTTGGACAGATCGTACGGCGTCAATTCTACCTTGACATGATCTCCGGTCAGGATTCTGATGTAGTTCTTGCGCATCTTGCCGGAGATATGCGCTGTGACTACATGGCCGTTGTCGAGTTCGACGCGAAAAGTTGTATTGGGCAACGTTTCCACTACGCGCCCCTCCATCTGTATCGCTTCTTCTTTCGCCATCGGGTGCTCGAGCCGGGTGTGAGGTGCGGAATTGTGCAGAATGTGCCCTGTGAATGCAATGAAATGGCGCAGGCGGCCGGCGTCGTCATCGCCATTTACCCGGTATGCCGTTGTTGAAACAAAACTGCGCGAGCAGGTCCAGAAACTCGTCGCGAGGAATTTCCCGGCTGCCGAGGCTGAAGAGATGGTCGGATGGGATCTGGCAGTCGACGAGTCGATATCCCTTGCGCTTCAGCATTTCAACAAGATGTACCAGGGCAACCTTTGACGCATCACTTTCCTTGCTGAACATCGATTCACCGAAAAAGATGTTGCCGATTGCGATCCCGTATAGCCCCCCGACAAGCTGATTTCCCAGCCAACTCTCGACGGAATGGGCAAAACCCATTTTATGTAAGCGGGTGTAAGCATTGATCATCGCTGTCGTAATCCAGGTGCCACCGGAACCTGGGCGGGGCGTGGAACAGGCCTTAACAACGAGATGAAACGCAAGGTCGCTTGTCAGGCGAAAGCGGGCTTTGCGGATGGTACGCCGGAGGCTTCGTGACACCCGGAGCTCATCGGGAAACAGAACTGCCCGTGGATCTGGCGACCACCAGAGAATCGGCTGGTCCTCCTCGTACCAGGGAAAGATGCCCCGCGCATAAGCGGCCAGCAGTCTGTCCGGGGCCAGGTCACCGCCCGCGGCGAGCAGGCCATTGGGGTAGGTCAGCGCCGTCGACGGATCGGGAAATGCGTCCGGGCGATCGTCCGCAGCAAGCCATTTGATGCCGCTCATTATAGGTCGCCGTGCGTACTCGTAGGTCAGCAGACGTAGCTAACCTTCTAAACGTGGATCAGGGCCGTCAGGTACCGGCACCGGATTCATCCAGAAAACGGTCGGCATCCAGTGCCGCCATGCAACCCGAACCTGCTGACGTTACAGCCTGGCGATACACGTGATCTGCCACGTCGCCGGCTGCGAAGACGCCCGGTACACTTGTTACCGTTGCATTCCCGTCAAGACCCGAGTTGATTTTGATGTAACCATTTTTCATGTCGAGCTGGCCGTCGAACAACTCCGTGTTCGGCGTATGACCGATAGCGATAAACAGGCCATCGACGGCAAGTTCAGTTGAAGAATCATTGGCGGTGCTGCGCAGTCGAATGCCCGTTACTCCGTCGTCATCCCCGAGCACCTCGTTCACTACATGATTCCACATGATCGTGACGTTGCCGTTATCGCTCGCCTTTTCAAACAGTTTGTCCTGCAGAATCTTGTCCGATCGCAGCGCGTCCCGCCGGTGTATCAAAGTGACCTGCGACGCGATATTTGACAGATAAAGCGCTTCCTCAACCGCGGTATTGCCGCCACCAACCACAGCCACCGGCTGGCTGCGGAAAAAGAAACCGTCGCAGGTAGCGCAGGCCGAGACGCCCTGGCCGAGATATCTTTGTTCGGAGTCCAGGCCGAGATACTTGGCGTTAGCGCCTGTCGCAATGATCAAAGCATCGGCCGAATAGCGCCCCTGGTCACCATCCAGCTGAAAAGGACGCTGGCCGAGATCAACGGAATTGATGTGATCAAAAACGACGTCGGTATCAAATCGCTCGGCATGGCTTTGCATGCGAGTCATAAGATCCGGGCCCTGCAGTCCTTCCACATCACCGGGCCAGTTATCAACATCGGTGGTGGTCATCAATTGACCACCTAGCTGGAGACCTGTAATGACAACCGGGTCCAGGTTGGCCCGGGCCGCGTAGACAGCGGCTGTGTACCCGGCTGGTCCCGAACCGAGGATAAGAAGTCGGCAATGTCGGGGATCGCTCATGTATAATTCCTGCGCACAAATAAAAACAAAGTGCGTTGACTGATTATCCAGCGCGGCTGGAAACTATCTAGATGCGGTCGGTCGGGGCTCATTTCAACTGTCGCTGCTGCGGCCATACTGCGAGTTGTCACTATAAAAGAGCAGATCTTTCGGACCGGCTCGCGCCGGCGCATTGTCAGGATCGGAAACGGGCGTAATGGTAAGTAAAACGCATGCGCACGGCAAAGCATACGAACGGGGAAATCCCCAATGCGTGTAGGGGTGCCACGTGAACTGAAACCTCTGGAGGGCAGGGTCGGACTAATTCCGGCTGCCTGTGCTGAACTTATTCGGCATGGCCATGACGTCATTGTCGAGACTCAGGCCGGCGTAAATAGCGGCTATTCGGACGATCAATTCTCCGAGGTCGGTGTAAATATTGCAGGAAACGCCAAAGCGGTATTCGGGCAATCCGACATGATCGTGAAGGTTAAGGAGCCCATCGAACCCGATCTGGAGTACCTGGCTCGCGACCATCTGCTGTTCTGTTATCTGCATCTGGCGGCGCTGCCCGAATTAACCCGGCGTCTGTGCGATATAGGCTTGACGGCAGTCGCGTTTGAAACGGTTGAAGACGATTACGGTCGGCTGCCGTTACTTGCTCCGATGAGCGATATTGCCGGTCGGCTTTCTATCCAGGTGGCGACACACCTGTTGCACCAGCCACAAGGCGGTAAGGGGATACTGCTTGGTGGTGTGCCGGCGGCAAGGCGCGGCCAGGTAGTTATACTGGGAGCCGGAGTTGCCGGTGGCAACGCGGCCGTCGTGGCAGCCGGGCTGGGCGCCGAAGTCATTGTATTCGACAAGGACCGCGACAAGCTGGAGCAAATGCGCCGCATCGGTCCCAATGTTACCGCGTTGTATCCTCATACCCGCGATATTGCCGATGCCGTAAGAACAGCCGACATCCTGGTCGGCGCGGTTTTGATCACGGGAGAGCGGGCCCCCCATCTGGTCAGCGAAGACATGGTGCGCACGATGGAGACTGGCAGCGTGGTGGTTGACATCTCCGTTGACCAGGGCGGCTGCATCGAAACCACACGGCCGACAACCTACGATGAACCGACCTATGTCTGGGAGGGGGTTATCCATTTCACGGTAACAAATATGCCGGGCGCCGTTCCGCGCACATCATCGCAAGCACTGTCGGCGGCGATCGCCCCTTACGCGGCCAGGCTCGCCGACGGCAATTGGCGTGAACATCGGGGCCTGGTCAAGGGTATCAATGTAGAAAATGGCAAGGTGGTGCACCCGGCATTGTGCAAGTAACTTCTTCAGTAAGTGCAAATCCCGGTCCGCTTTGATTACAATCAAGCGGTTACGGGACTACCCGTCATTTAGGTTGTAGTTTTTGAGGAAGGCGATCCGAACCCGGCACGGCGCCGCACTGCTGGGTCTGACCATTTTCGGCGCGCTCAGAGAAAGCGCTCTGTGGGTGTTCTCAGCGCTCGGCGTCATACTATTTGCCGCCCTGGTCAGTTATGACCCGGGCGATCCCGGATTCTCGTATACCGGAGAGGCCGGTCCGGTACAGAACGCTGTCGGGCCGGTCGGCGCTTGGCTGGCTGACGTCTTCTTTCTACTGTTTGGCAGACCGGCCTTCCTGTTTCCGCTGATGCTGGTGTTTGCCGGCTGGCTGATCTACCAGGCGCGCGACCGGTCTGAAGACCGGAACCCTACCGATGCGCTATTCAGGGCGACGGGTTTTGTCCTCACGCTCGCCACGAGTTCCGGTCTGGCGACCCTGCATTTTGACGCCACCGGTCTGCCTTACACTGCCGGTGGAATCATCGGTGATCTGACCGGTACCAGCCTGGCTGCCGCGTTGAGCTTCCTGGGCGCCACATTGCTGATGCTGGCCTTGTGGCTGGCGGGGGTATCCCTGTTTCTGGGCATGTCCTGGCTGGGGGTCATGGATGCCGTCGGGCGTGGGACCCTCGACTTTTTTGGGTGGATCGGGAGCCAGGCGGCTCGAGCGATGGCGATGATAGATGCACGCCGGCGGCGACAGATGCGGCATGAAATCGTCCAGCGCGAAAAGCACAGATCATCGCAACGGACACCCCCGCGTATAGAACCGGTAATACAAGCGCTTGAAAGCAGCGAGCGCGCGGAGAGAGAACGCCAAGTACCCTTGTTCGACGCGCCGGCCGCGGGCGAAGTTCCGCCGCTGTCGCTCCTCGATGATCCGCCGCCACCGACAGGCGGTTACACTGAGGATGCGCTGGAAACGATGTCCCGGCTGGTTGAATTCAAGCTCAAAGACTTTGGCGTCGAGGTCGAGGTCGTATCTGTGTATCCGGGTCCGGTGGTTACTCGTTTCGAGTTGAGGCTGGCGCCGGGCGTCAAAGTAAACCAGATCACAAACCTGGCCAAGGACCTGGCCCGGGCATTGTCGGCTATCAGTGTGCGCGTGGTTGAGGTCATACCCGGCAAGTCTGTTGTTGGTCTTGAGATACCGAACGAAACCCGTGAGCTGGTTACTCTTGGCGAGATCGTCAAATCCAGAGCCTTCGATGAGATGTCATCGCCGGTGACGTTGGCGCTGGGCAAGGACATCAGCGGCAATCCGATGGTGGCCGACCTGGCCCGAATGCCTCATCTCCTGATTGCGGGAACTACCGGCTCCGGGAAATCGGTGGCCATGAATGCCATGGTCTTGAGCCTGATTTACAAATCGACGCCCGAACACGTTCGTTTGATCATGATCGATCCGAAAATGCTCGAGTTGTCGGTATACCAGGGTATTCCGCATCTGCTGGCCCCGGTAGTGACCGACATGCGCGAAGCGGCAAACGCGCTCAGCTGGGCGATTGCTGAAATGGAGCGGCGATACAAGCTGATGGCGGCATTGAGCGTACGCAATATCAGTGGCTATAACCGCAAGGTCAAAGACGCCATTGAACAGGGCGAGCCACTCAAGGATCCGTTGTTCGAGCCGCCGACGCTACAGGAAGATGATGAGGTTCCTGAATCGCCGGATCTGACCCCGTTGCCTTATGTGGTCGTTATGATCGATGAGCTGGCCGATCTGATGCTGGTCGTCGGCAAGAAGGTCGAAGAACTGGTTACCCGGCTTGCGCAGCGCGCACGGGCCTCCGGTATTCACCTGATTCTGGCCACGCAGAGACCTTCCGTCGATGTGATTACCGGGCTGATCAAGGCGAACATACCCGCCCGCATCGCGTTCCAGGTGTCGGCAAAAGTAGATTCGCGCACCATCATCGATCAGATGGGCGCCGAGAATCTGCTCAGTCACGGCGACATGCTGTATTTGCCACCCGGGACATCAGTACCGACACGGATTCACGGGGCCTACGTCTCGGATCACGAGCTGCATCGAGTTGTCCAACAATTGAAGAAGGCTGGTGAACCGGCGTATTTGGACGATGTGCTTGAAGGCCCGGCCGACTTGCCGGGCGCTGACAATAACCGTTACGCCGCCGACGCGGAAGAGGATGCGCTGTACGATGAGGCCGTACACATAGTGACTACAACACGGCGCGCCTCGATCTCAGGCGTTCAGCGACGCCTGAAAGTCGGTTATAACCGGGCTGCCCGTATGGTTGAGTCCATGGAGGCAGCCGGTGTGGTTGGTCCGTTGCAATCAAACGGAATGCGCGAGGTACTCGTACCGCCGCCCCCGGACGAGTAGGGCTCCGATAAATCAGACCGATAATGGCAACGAAATGTTCTGTTCACCTGTGAAGCGCATATTGAGATTTCATCAATTGTTGCCGGTCGCCGTTTGTATCATTGCCGGTCTGGCCGGCGTACCTGCGTTGGCGGCTCCGGACAGCGGCAGTCGGCAGCTGGATTCATTTTTGGCCGACGTACAGACGTTCTCGGCCCGGTTCAAACAAACGCTGTTTGATTCTGATTTGGTGATTGTCGAAGAGTCTACGGGTACGTTTGCTATCAGTCGTCCCGGCCGCTTTCGCTGGGATTATGACACACCGTACAGTCAGATCATTCTCGCAGATGGCGAGCACCTGTGGGTCTATGACGCTGATCTCGAACAGGCTACGGTTCGGGAGGTCGATGATGCCCTGGCCAGTACGCCGGCCATGCTGTTGAGTGGCGACACCGATATCGCCGAGGGTTTCGTGGTGCGTGACGGGGGCTCAGAAGACGGCCTGGCCTGGGCGGACCTGACCCCGAAGACTGACAACAGCGATTTTGTACAACTGCGTCTGGGCTTTGTGTCCGGCGACATTCGCGTCATGGAACTGCATGACCGGCTGGGTCAGGTAACACGCATCGAGTTTGCGGATGCGGTGCGAAATGCCGTGCTACACGACGAGTTATTCGATATTTCACTGCCGGAAGGGGTCGACGTCATCGGGCTTGATGAATCCTGAAACCGATTACGACGTTTCGGCTCCGGCCCTGCACGACTGATCATTTTCATGCTGAATTCAAAAATACTGCGGGCATCGCCCGAGGCCGTTGCCTCAAATCTCCGGCGGCGAGGTTTCGAACTGGATGTCGAACAGTTCAAGGCACTTGAGGAGCGTCGCCGAAAACACGAACTCGACGTCAGCGGCCTGCGTAAGGAACGCAATGAACGCTCGAAAGAAATAGGCAAGGTAAAGGCGGCGGGTGAAGACACGCAGCCATTGCTGGACGCCGTGCAGGATCTGGGTGCCCGGCTCAAGCAATCTGAGGCTGCACTCAATGAAGTGCAGGGCGAACTGGATCGTGTGCGATTGGGGATGCCGAACCTGCTGCACGATTCCGTACCGGACGGGTCCGACGAGTCGGCGAATACCGAGGTTCGGAGTCGGGGCGAGCCGCCGAAATTTTCCTTTGACACAAAAGACCATGTGGAACTGGGCGCAATGCATGAGGCAATGGACTTCGATGCCGCCGCAAAGATTGCCGGTGCCCGTTTCGTGGTTTTGAAAAATGGTCTTGCTCGTCTGCAGAGGGCGTTGATCCAGTTCATGCTCGATCTGCATGTAGGAAAGCACGGCTATACCGAGGTATACGTACCCTATTTCGTAAACGTGAAGTCACTTGTTGGAACCGGGCAATTGCCCAAGTTCGAAGATGACCAGTTTGCAGTGAAGAGTGATCCTCAACTCTATCTGGTTCCGACCGCCGAGGTTCCGGTCACCAATCTCTGCCAGGATACGATTATCGAAGCCGACGACCTGCCGCTGCGTTATGTTTGCCATACGCCGTGTTTTCGGTCGGAAGCGGGATCCTATGGGAAAGATACGCGGGGCATGATTCGTCAACACCAGTTTGAAAAGGTCGAACTGGTACAGATTGTCAGGCCCGAAAATTCCTATGATGCACTGGAAGAGTTAACAGGGCATGCGGAACAGGTGCTGATGCAGCTCGAGCTGCCCTATCGTGTCGTCACGCTTTGCGCCGGCGACACCGGTTTCGGTTCGGCAAAGACGTATGACCTCGAAGTCTGGCTGCCGGGGCAGGGGGCGTACCGAGAAATCTCATCCTGCAGCAACTACGAATCTTTCCAGGCCCGGCGCATGCAGGCTCGATGGCGCAATCCGGAGACGGGGAAACCGGAACCGGTACATACACTCAATGGGTCCGGAGTCGCGGCGGGTCGCGCGCTGATCGCGGTCCTGGAGAACAACCAGGAAAATGACGGAGCGATACGAGTACCGGGCGTGCTGCAACACTACATGAATGGTATCGAGCGCCTGGTGCCGCCCGGCTGATCAGGTTTTCTTCGCGGTTGGTGGCGCGGCGTCACTGATCCAGGATTTCACATGCAGGTCCGTCTGCGGGAACGGTATAGTGACGTTGTTTTCGCGAAACGCTTTGTCAATTTCAAAATTCAATGCACTGACAACCTGGAAACGCTTACGTACGTGGCGTATCCAAACACGCAATTCGAATAACAACGCGCTGTCTCCAAAACTCATAAAAAGCGCTCGTGGGCCCGGAGCGCGCCCGTCCGTAATTACTTCTTCATTCTCTTCGGCTATCTTTAGCAGCAGATCGTGCACCAGCTCTACATCGCTGCCGTAAGCGACACCGACCTCGATCCGCAACCGAATGTGCGGATCGCGCAGGACCCAGTTGGTAACCTTCTCTGAGATGAGGTCTGAATTCGGCACGATGACATTGTGCCTGTCCATTGTTTCAATCTCCGTTGAACGAATACTGATTCGCTTGACCCATCCTTCCATATCCCCGATCGAAATAAAATCTCCTGCTTTGATTGGTCGCTCGAACAACAGGATCAAACCGGATACAAAGTTGTTCACGATGCTCTGCAAACCAAAGCCGATACCGACAGACAGTGCAGCAACGGCGAACCCTAGGGTCGTCAGATCAACGCCGGTAAGGTTGAGGCCGACGATGACGGCCACAATAAAACCAATGTAGCCGATCATCGCGGTGACGGCATCGCGCGCCCCACGATCCATACGGACCTGGCTCAGCCATCTTTTCTGAATAAGACGCTTGATCCACTCAGTGCCGATAATGAGCGCCGTAAAAGCGAGTACCGCGGAAAATATGGCGATCGGTACGATTTTTGCGTCGCCAACTTCGATGCCTTTCGTGAACCAGCTCTGGAGCTGATCGAGCATCGTGCCCGTCGTATCCCAGACCTGCAGGACGAGAACACCGAAACCAATCCACAACATGAGACCCAGAAGCAGCCGGTAGGCTCCGAGCCCGGGTTCACCTTCGGCACGCGGTTTGACGCCCAGCCATGTGCGAGCCTGGTAGGCCAGACGCGTTTGTCCCTTGGCAATGAAATCGGCCGCCTGATCGACCAGCCACAGCAGGATCCACAAAACGAAGGCCGCAAGGGCGGTCATGACAACACCAAAGATCAGGTAATTGGCCAGGTTGTAAAAACCGGAGAGTTCCGCGCCGATCACAACGAGCAGAGTCAGCAGCGCCGCATAACGGACCAGTCGGTGGCGGCCCGCCAGCCCCGGGATCCGCCGAGCGAGTTGCAGACCGGCGATCAAAGGCAATACCAGCGCCATCACGACGAGCACATGTGGCAACAGCATGTCGTGAGCCGGCAGATCAAAGAACCACTGTGGGCCGAGCACAACGCGACTCGCAATGCTGGCAACAAAAAACAGCCGCAAGCGAATCCGTAACGGGGTCTGAAAGTCGGGTATCAGGCCGTCGATCTCAGCGGATGGAGTCATCGGACCAGTCGACCGGTCAATCAGGATAGCGACAATGCCATAGGCGAGTATGGCCGTAGAGATCCGAAGCGGTACGCTTTCGACGGAGGGATCCGCCATCATCGTTAGCAGCACAACGGATGTTGCGAGACCAAGGATCCACCACGGCGCGTGTTCGGCAAGCGACTTGGTGAATAGCATCTTCAGCGGCGGCGGCTTTTCATCATAGCCGTGCGCGGCAAGCCAGCGGCGAAACCGCTGTCTCACAAAGAACCCAATGCCGACGGCAATAATGCTGATCAGTAGTAATTGCACCAGGGGATTTGTATCCGGCTCGCGATCTTTGGTTTCAAACTGGACAGCCTGCCGGACACGTTGCGGCCATTGGCTTACTTCAGACGGAATGCGCGGTAACAGTTCCCATATAGGGTCGTCACGGCTCCACATCCGCTCACGCGCCATCTTGTTCTCGATCTGAGTGACCGTGCCGATGATGCTTACGGCGCGGCTGACTACGAGTTCGCAATTGTCGCGGCGCCCACGTGCTTCACCGAGAGCGGTTTGCACGGCTTTACGTTGTTCCTGAATATCGATCGGATCATCCGGCGTCGCTTCACCGAGAATAGCCAGCTCCTGCTCGAGCCTCTCGACCTCGGGAACCACACGCGGAATACAAGCTGTCGCGTTCCGGCGAGCTTCTCTGGCTGTCGCCCGCATCGCCTCCAGTGCTTCAGTCTCGGTCGGTGGCGCCGAGTCGAGTTGCTGCTGCAGGGCGTTTAGTTCGGCGAGACTATCAAATGCATTGAATTCATCCTGTGCCTGTCCTGGCGGGATCGCGAACAATACCAGCGCTGCAGCGATCCCGAGTTCCCGGACACGGCAGAAAAGGCTGGCAGAGGTGATCGTCATCGAGTTGCGAGCGGCATCGGCCTGATCCGACGGCCGCCTAATTCGGCAACTAAAGCATAAAAAAGCCCCGGGTGAAACGGGGCTCGTACGGATCGAAACCGTGCTGGCATCAGTCTTGCGGCACGACTACGTGAAATGAAGGATTATGATCTTGGATTTGTCGGTAATTCGATCGGGAGCTCACTGGCCGTATCCGTTTCGAGTGCACGCATGAAAGGCGGATTCTACCATGTCGGGCCAGATCGCAATGAGGACGCAGGTCACAGCGACAGGCATCAGCGTTCAGGCGCCCGCCGGTGAGGATGGGAGTATCATGCGCGCTACCGTTGCAACGGATCCCTGATTCCTGTTACCTGAAGTCTGTTTCGGAGAGGTGGCAGAGCGGTCGAATGCGCCGGTCTTGAAAACCGGTAGAGGTTCATAGCCTCTCGTGGGTTCGAATCCCACCCTCTCCGCCAAAATAACAAGCCCCCCCTGGGACCTTTTTTCATTTTGGCTCGTGGGTGGGATATTGAGGTTGCAGACGATTCGTAGAAGTCGTTGTCACGCCGCGCGTAACTGTCAGCAAATACGACTGGCGGAATCAGCGCGGCGTCCCTCTGCGCCAAAATAACAAGGCCCCCCTGGGACCTTTTTTCATTTTGGCTCGTGGGTGGGATATTGAGGTTGCAGACGATTCGTAGAAGTCGTTGTCACGCCGCGCGTAACTGTCAGCAAATACGACTGGCGGAATCAGCGCGGCGTCCCTCTGCGCCAAAATAACAAGGCCCCTATCGGGGCTCTTTTCTTAATGGCGCGTGTTCGGCTATTCGCTTGAAACAAGTGCCTCCATCGCTAAGCCGGTTCGCTGGGAGTTGTACTCGGCGGCTTTTTGCAGGCCGGCCTGTCGCATGTTGTCCTGAACGCTGGAGTCGGCAAGTACTTCTTGAATTGCTGTCGCGATTTCATCGGGATCAGCGGGGTCAATATATTTCGGCGCGTCACCCAATACCTCCGGTACAGCCGTCCGGTTCGTCGCAATTACTGGCACGCCGCATTGCATTGCTTCGAGCGGCGGGAGGCCGAAACCTTCCATAAAGGTCGGGAATACAAAGATTTCAGCGCCACTATACAGTGCTGCAAGATATTGCTCCGGCGTTTCGCCAAGTATGCGAACGTTGTCTGTTATGCCGAAGTCCTGCATGAGTCTTTGCGCGAGTGACAAGTCGCGGCCGACACTCCCGGAAAACACGAGCGGGTGTTGATTACGCAGCTTCCCAGGCAACCTTCCGTAGGCCTTAATCAATCCGGACCAGTTCTTGTGCTGACGGAAACCACCGACAAAGTATAGATACCCGGCCTTGAGGCCGATCTCGGCAAGAAGTTTGTCTCGATCAGAGTCCGCAACCCGTCTTAGTGAAGGGTCTGCGTATAAAGGTACGACGCCGAGTTTGTCGGCATCACTCGAAAATTCTGCAGTCAGTCGGGTGCGGGCATCCTCACTGTCGGTTGCAACCCGCCAGTTACGCCTGAACACTTTTTTCACTCGCCTGC
>CAZJFQ010000035.1:0-5255 GCA_964545335.1 uncultured Gammaproteobacteria bacterium
ATTACCCCCAATTCCTTCCCGACCTTCTCAAACGCGCGGACAGCCTTGTCGAGATGTTTTCTCTCGTGACCGGCCGATATCTGGATGCGGATCCGGGCCTGTCCTTTCGGGACCACCGGGAATGAGAAACCGATAACGTAAATACCTTCGTTGAGCAGGCGATCGGCCATGGCGCTTGCTAGTTTGGCGTCGCCGAGCATGACGGGAATGATCGGGTGTTCGCCCGGTACCAGCTCGAATCCCAATTGTCCCATCGCCTCGCGAAAATAAGCGGCGTTCGCATGCAGGCGATCCTTCAGTTCCGTGCTCGATTCCAGCATGTCGAGAACCTTTATCGAAGTAGCCGCAATGATCGGTGCCACCGTGTTGGAAAAAAGATACGGGCGCGAGCGTTGTCGAAGCCAGGCGACAATTTCCTTTCTGCCCGATGTAAATCCGCCGGAGGCGCCGCCGAGGGCTTTGCCGAGCGTTCCGGTCAATATATCGATTCGTCCGACTACATCGCGGTACTCGTGGCTGCCACGGCCAGTTTTGCCCATGAAGCCCGTTGCATGCGCGTCATCCACCATTGTCAACGCGCCGTACTTGTCAGCAAGATCGCAAATGTCCTTGTGGTTAGCGATGATTCCGTCCATCGAAAAAACACCATCGGTTGCGATCAATTTGACCCGGCAATCGCGAGCCTCATTGAGACATCGCTCCAGGTCTTCCATGTCATTGTTGCGGTAACGGAAGCGCTTCGCTTTGCACAACCGAATACCGTCAATGATGCTGGCGTGATTCAAAGCATCGCTGATTACGGCATCCTCTTCACCAAGAATGGTTTCAAACAGGCCGCCGTTGGCATCAAAGCAGGATGGATAGAGGATCGTGTCCTCCGTGCCGAGAAAACGGGTAATTCTCTGCTCCAGTTCTTTATGGATCGACTGGGTGCCGCAAATGAAACGCACTGAGGCCATCCCGTAGCCGTATTTATCCAGCGCGAGTCGGGCCGCCTCGATGAGATCAGGGTGGTTTGCGAGTCCGAGATAATTGTTGGCGCAGAAATTGGTTACTTCGTCGCCGTCGATAACGGAAATCGACGCCTGTTGTTGAGACGTGATAATTCGCTCTGCTTTGTAGAGCCCGGTTGCCCTGAGTTCTTCAGTGTCGTGATGTAACCGCTGGAGAAATTCCTGGTCCATCAAAGTGCTCCGCGCTGCGGGGCCGGCATTATAGCCGGCACCAGCCCGCGAGTCTTGAGAAAACCCCGGTACCGCCGCACACTGCTTTATCAGGACTCAAGTCTCAGGACTCAGCACCAGGCATATGAGCAACCGTGGGCCAACTCTTCGTATCGACCGGTGGTTGTGGGCCGCCCGGTTGTATAAAAGCCGGGGCCTGGCAACGACGGCGGTCTTGGGAGGTAAGGTGCGTCTGAACGGCAAGCGCAGCAGGCCCGCACATCCGCTTCGGGCGGGCGACCGGATTGCGTTTACCAAAGGGGTTTACGAGTTTGAGATTACGGTTCTCGACATCTCTTTACACCGCGGACCAGCCAGAGAAGCGGCCAGACTGTATGAGGAGTCAGACATCAGTGTCGAGAAACGCAAAAAACTCAAGGCACAGATGGCCATGGAGCGGGCAATCAGACAAAGACCGCAGCGTCCGGACAAACGCCAGCGCCGGCAGCTGCGGCAATTATCGCGTGGGCGCGACTGACCCGCAGTCGATAGTCTATAGTCTGCAGCCTGTAGTGCATGAGCCAGTCCGTGTCCGGCTCAATGTTTACTCCACCACATGACCGCTGTTTGTATCCTGCAGGCTGTAGACCACAGACAAGACTTTGGATTTCAACTATGACAAAGCCGGTGACTCCGCTCCTGACAGTAGATGCCGTTATCGAAATGGTCGATCGGCCTGAAAAGCCGGTAGTTCTGATCGAACGACGGCACGAACCGCTGGGCTGGGCATTGCCTGGCGGTTTCGTCGACGTCGGTGAAACCGTAGAGGAGGCATGTGTCCGGGAGGCGGCTGAAGAATCGGGTCTCGATATACATCTGATACAAATACTCGGCTGTTTTTCCGATCCGCATCGTGATCCCCGCGGTCACTCGGTCAGTATTGTTTTTGTTGCGGAAGCGACCGGCATGCCGAAAGCGGGTGACGACGCCAGGGATCTCGTCCTCGCTGATCCTTACTCGCCGCCACCGCTGGCTTTCGATCATGCGGAAATTCTGATTGAATACTGCAGCGGCTATCGCAAGACATAACGCGATCCTGCTTTAGCCTGCTACGCCGGAATCTTTTATACTGCCGCTCCTTGCAGAATAATGATCAGAGCAAGTTGTGCGTGCCATCGAATCTGAAAAACCACCGGTGTTTCCGGTTGTATTCCCTCTGGTTGGAAAGAGAGTATCCGGCGTATCACGCAGCATCGACGGCGCATACCTTGCTGACGAGACTGCCAGCGTCCGGGAATTGATCAACATCGCTGCGCTGAGTGATGAAAGTCGCCAGGCCATTCACGATAAGTCGTATGGCCTCGTCGAATCGGTGCGCCGCAACCGGGCCCGGAAAGGAGGCCTGGATTCATTTCTGATCCAATACGATCTTTCATCCCAGGAAGGCGTCATTCTCATGTGTCTGGCCGAGTCGTTACTTCGGATCCCGGACAGTGTCACCGCCGACAAACTGATCAAAGACAAGATTGGTAGCGGTAAATGGGAAGATTACCTGTCGACGAGTGACTCGTTGTTCGTTAACGCATCGACATGGGGCCTCATGCTTACCGGACGGATCATCCAGCCGGACGCCGGCGACATGCAAAATCCGACATCCTTCCTGATTCGTCTGATGAGTCGCATGGGTGAACCTGTCGTGCGTACGGCGATGAAGCAGGCGATGCGGATCATGGGGCACCAGTTTGTAATGGGGCGCAGTATCGAGGAAGCGCTCGAACGTTCGAAAAGCGGCGGCAACCGGATCTATCGTCACTCCTTTGACATGCTCGGGGAGGCTGCCCTGACGACTGAAGACGCCGATCGCTACTTTGACGCCTACCGTCACGCGATTGATGCAATCGGAGCCGACAGCGATCAGAACGTTTTTGAAGCGCCAGGCATATCCGTCAAACTGTCGGCCCTTTATCCACGCTATGAACTGTGGCAACGGAAGCGGGCGCTCAAAGCATTGGTACCGCGATTGACTGCGCTGGCCGAACAGGCCCGATCGCACAATATCGGTCTGACGGTCGACGCGGAAGAGGCCGCACGCCTGTCATTGTCGCTCGAAATATTCGAATTTGTTTACAGAGCGACTGAACTTGCCGGTTGGAACGGATATGGCCTTGCGGTACAGGCCTACCAGAGGCGCGCGATAGTCGTAGTTCGCTGGTTGCAGGGTCTGGCGCGAGATGTCGGTCGCGTAATCCCGGTGCGCCTGGTCAAGGGTGCCTACTGGGATACCGAAATCAAACGCGCCCAGGAGCAGGGCCTGGAAAGTTATCCGGTGTTTACACGTAAACAAAACACGGACGTCTCCTATCTCGCATGCGCGCGGGAATTACTGCAGGCGCGGGATAAATGTTATCCACAGTTTGCCACACACAATGCGCACGCGGTCGCGAGCATCTTGCATATGGCCGGTGACACGGGAGGGTATGAATTCCAACGACTACACGGTATGGGTGAGGAGCTTTACGAAGAAATTATCGGCGATGACAAACCCGATGTGCCGTGTCGTGTGTACGCTCCGGTCGGACGTCACGAAGATCTCTTGCCCTATCTTGTTCGCCGGCTGCTCGAAAATGGTGCCAACACCTCGTTTGTCAATCGAATCGTCGATGAGGCCGCGCCGATCGACGACGTCGTCTCCGATCCGGTGGCGACAGTTGAAAATCTGGACAGCATTCCGCACCCGCGCATACCGCCACCGGGCCAACTGTTTGGCGATTCAAGGAAGAACTCCGCAGGAATCAATCTGTTTGATCCTATATCGCTGGAACCTCTGGCACAGAGGATACAGGCCGCCATGATGTCCAACTGGCGGGCCCGACCGCTAATTGACGGCGAGCAGCAAGCGGGTACCGAGGTGGCATCGCTGGATCCGGCTGACCGACGCCGGCCGGCGGGTCTGATCCTGCTTGCGGATGCGGCGAGCGCTGAACCCGCGGTCGATGCTGCCCTCCGTGCCTTTCCGGCGTGGGAGGGGCGATTGGCGGCTGAACGAGCACAGATTCTGGAGGCGGCCGCGGATCTGTTCGAGAAGCATACGGCAGACCTGATTGCGCTGTGTGTGCGGGAGGCGGGCAAGACCGTACCAGACAGCATTTCCGAACTGCGTGAGGCAGTGGATTTTCTACGCTTTTATGCGGCCGGGGCCAGACAGGATTTTGGCAGCCCGGCCCGGATGCCCGGACCGACTGGTGAATCAAATGAACTGTCACTGAAAGGGCGGGGCGTATTCGTTTGCATCAGCCCGTGGAATTTTCCGCTGGCGATCTTTGTCGGACAGGTCGCCGCTGCGCTGGCCGCCGGCAATACCGTGGTTGCCAAGCCCGCGGAATGCACGTCGCTGACAGCCGCATTGGCCGTGCGCCTCTTGCACCAGGCTGGTGTCCCGTCGGGGGCGCTCAATTTCCTGCCCGGCAAAGGGTCCGGGATCGGCAATGCACTGGTGGCTGATCCGAGAATCGCGGGCGTCGTCTTTACCGGATCAACGGACACTGCACATCGAATCAACCGGCAGCTGGCACAAAGGGACGGTCCGATCGCCGTGTTTATCGCCGAAACCGGCGGCCAGAATGCCATGCTGGTGGACAGTTCGGCGTTGCCGGAGCAGGTCGTCCTCGATGTGGTCCAGTCTGCGTTTAACAGCGCTGGTCAGCGCTGTTCGGCTTTGCGTGTTCTGTTCCTTCAAAATGATATTGCAGACCGGGTGATCGAATTGCTCCGGGGTTACATGAAAGAGTTGTGTATCGGTGACCCTGCGCTACTGCATACGGATGTCGGTCCGGTAATCGATGCAAGTGCACAGAAACAACTAAACGACCACCTTGCCTCCATGGGAGATCAGGGGAAGATCCTCTACCAGTGTCCGGTACCGGACGAGGTAAGGTATGGCAGCTTTTTCGCGCCGGTTGCGATCGAAATCGAGAAGCTGAGTCAGCTCAAACAGGAAGTATTCGGTCCGGTATTGCACGTCATTCGTTATGCGGCAAGCGAGATCGACGACGTCCTGGAACAGATCAACGCGACGGGTTACGGGCTCACGCT
>CAZJFQ010000035.1:5355-6809 GCA_964545335.1 uncultured Gammaproteobacteria bacterium
TCGGACTGACCCGTCATGGCGCTCAGCGTTTTCGACATATTCAAGATCGGGATCGGCCCGTCCAGTTCGCATACGATGGGCCCGATGAACGCGGCCCGGCAGTTTGTGCTTGATCTGCGTGAGCGGTCACTGCTCAGCGACACTCATCAGGTTTCGATTGAATTATTTGGCTCGCTCGCACTGACCGGGAAGGGGCACTGTACCGATCGTGCAATTTTGCTCGGTCTGGAAGGCAGTGAACCGGAATCGATTGAACCGGACAGCATCGACAAGCAGCTGGCCCGGATTCGCCAACAGCACCGCATCAATCTTCTCGGTGAACGGGAAATCGATTTTGACGAAGCGACGCATTTGCTGTTCAAACGGAACCAGGTTCTGCCGTTGCATGCAAATGGCATGCGCTTCAGTGCCCATGATGCGAAGGGTAAGCTGCTTTACGATGAAGAGATTTACTCGATCGGTGGTGGTTTTATCCTCCGCAGCCGGCAGGAGCTGCGCGACCAGGTTGAGGCGGAAAAGAAATCGTTGCCTTACGCATTCGAATCCGCCGAGGAGCTGCTCGCACTGTGCCGTGATCACAGTATGACGATCCCGGAACTGGTCATGGCTAATGAACGGAGCTGGCGTAAAGAAGCGGAAGTGCGAGCGGGCGTACTGAATATCTGGCACGTCATGCAGGCCTGTGTTCAACGTGGACTATCGGTCGAGGGCGTCCTCCCCGGCGGGCTTGAGGTGCGGCGACGGGCGCTTGGACTTTATCGGAAACTGAAGTCAGAACAGCCCGGCGTGCTTGACGCGCTGGATTGGGTGAATGTCTACGCGTTGGCCGTGAATGAAGAGAATGCCGCCGGTGGCCGCGTAGTGACGGCACCGACTAACGGTGGCGCCGGTATCGTTCCGGCTGTGCTGCACTTTTATCACGAGTTTCATGAATCTGCAGACGAAGACGGCATCGTCCGGTTCCTGCTGACAGCCGCTGCCATCGGGATGCTGTACAAGAAAAACGCTTCTATTTCCGGTGCCGAAATGGGCTGTCAGGGCGAAGTTGGGGTGGCCTGTTCCATGGCCGCGGGCGGGCTGGTGGCCGCCCAGGGTGGTGATCACGACCAGATCGAAGAGGCCGCCGAAATCGGTATGGAGCACAACCTCGGCCTGACTTGTGATCCGGTAGCCGGCCTGGTGCAAATCCCGTGCATCGAACGTAACACTATGGGCGCAGTAAAAGCGATAAACGCAGCACAACTGGCGTTGCGCGGTGATGGATCACACAAGGTAACACTAGACCAGGTTATTGCGACGATGCGACAGACGGGCCTGGATATGCAGACAAAGTATAAGGAGACGTCGCAGGGTGGTCTCGCCGTCAATGTTCCGGAGTGCTAGCGGGTTTCGGGCTTCCGAAAAAAACCATCCGGCGACGCCAGCCCTGGTTTGCTGAAGTCTGAGGTCTGAGG
>CAZJFQ010000035.1:6909-17829 GCA_964545335.1 uncultured Gammaproteobacteria bacterium
TTACGCGAATAAATAACCACGAAGGAAACTAAGAGTATGGATAATGAAAAGGCCAGCAATGCTGGTTGCTGAGCAATATTGCGAAATACTCGGCCGCTGCCGGTTAATGCTGTGCATATTTTTCTTTGTGATCTTCGTGCGCCCCGAGTGAAGCTATAGCTGAATAAGGCAGTGCCCGGAGGGCGCCTTCGTGGTAATCCGGGTTATCTTCAGCCGCTTCGGGTTGTCGCTAGCTAACGTTGATAGGAGCCCGAGGGTCTGATTCAGAACATCCCTGTCTGCAGCTTTGCCGCGTCGGACATCATGCCCATGTTCCACGGGGGATCAAACGTCATTTCGACCTCGGCAGCCGATACCGTCGGTATCATTTCGACCTTTTCCCGGACATCAAGAACGAGCACGTCGCCCATGCCGCAACCCGGTGCGGTCAATGTCATGGTAATGAAAACCTTGCGGTTGCCATCGTCCCCGGATTCGATCCGGCACTCGTAGATCAGCCCCAGGTCAACGATGTTGACCGGTATTTCCGGATCGTAGCAGCTACGCATTTGCTCCCAGACGAGATTCTCTACGTCTTCATCAGTCGCATCACCTGCCAGCGTAGGCAGGTCAACCGCTTCTTTACCGAGTGCATCGGCGTCCTGGCCGGAGACTCGAAACAGACTCCCCTCGATATAGAGCGTAAAACTGCCGCCCAGCGCCTGCGTGATGTATGCGTTGGTGCCTTGCGGCAAGACCACTTTGTCTCCCGCCGGCACGATGGTTGCTGCACAATCACGCGCCAGTGTCACGGGTTCATAACCGGATCCGATCATCAGGTCTACTCAGTCGTTACAGATGCTGATTCGTCGCTCAGCGCTGCGTTCAGGGTATGCCAGCAAAGGCTCGCGCACTTGACGCGGGTCGGAAAATTCCTGACACCGGACAACGCAGCCAGCTTCCCCAGACCGGTGATGTCCGGTTCTGCGTCGTTGGTGGTCAGTAGCTGATGCATGTCCTCAAAAACTTCTCGCGCCGCATCCACACTTTTGCCCTTGACGGATTCCGTCATCAACGATGCGGACGCAACGGAAATCGCACAGCCTGTGCCTTCAAAAGAGATGTCATCGATGACATCGTCATTGACGTGCAGGAAAAGTTTCAGTTTGTCGCCGCACAATGGATTGAATCCCTCCGCGCTGTGGCTTGCATCTGCAAGCCTCCGAAAGTTTCTCGGGCTTCGGTTATGGTCCACGATGACATCACGGTACAGTTCCTTCAGATCCATCAGCGGAAGAACTCTGTCGCGTACCGCAACGCATCGGCAAGCCGGTCCGCCTCTTCGATCGTGTTGTAAAACGCGAAAGAAGCCCGGGCGGTAGCCGGTACACCAAAAAAGTCCATCACCGGCATCGCGCAATGATGCCCGGTCCTTACGGCAATGCCCCGGTGATCGACAATCGTACCGATATCGTGGGCATGAATGTCTTTCATGACAAAGGCAACGACGGCTGTTTTTTCGGCGGCCGTACCGATGAAGCGTATTCCGGGAACCTCCTCCAGAGCTGCCACGGCATGATCGAGCAGTTCGTGTTCATAGGCTCTTATTCTGTCGAGCCCGATATTGTTCAGGTAATCGACTGTAGCGCCGAGTCCGACGGCGCCGGCGATATTCGGCGTTCCGGCCTCGAACTTGAAGGGCAGCTGGTTGTACTCGGTGCTGTCGAATGTCACCTTCAGGATCATCTCTCCGCCGCCCTGATAGGGAGGCATCGCTTCCAGCAGGGCGGACTTACCGTACAGGACACCGATTCCGGTAGGTCCAAACATCTTGTGGCCCGAAAATGCATAAAAATCACAGTCGAGCCTGCCAACATCGATCGCCATGTGCGGCAACGCCTGCGCACCGTCAATTAACACCGGCACTTCCCACCCGTGAGCCAGCTCGATAATCTTTGCAACGGGATTGATCGTGCCGAGCGCGTTCGATACATGCCCGACCGCCACTATGCGTGTGCGATCGTTCAACAACTTTTCGAACTCTTCCATCAGGAGTTCGCCGCGTTCATTGATCGGTATGACGCGAAGTCGGGCGCCTGTCTGTTGGCTCACAAGCTGCCAGGGAACGATGTTGGAGTGATGCTCCATTCGCGACACGATGATTTCATCGTCTTTTTTGAGCAGTGGTCGGAGATAACTCTGGGCTACCAGGTTGATCGCTTCGGTGGTTCCGCGCACGAATATGATTTCGGTGAGACTGGCCGCATTAACGTGATTCCGGATCTTTTCCCGCGCTGACTCGTACGCCGACGTTGCCTCCTGACTCAGCGTATGGACGCCACGGTGTACGTTGGCGTGATGCTTGCGGTAAAAATCGGCGACGGCGTCGATGACCGCTGCCGGGCGTTGAGCCGACGCTGCGTTGTCGAGATAAGCGAGCGGATAGCCGTTGATGGTCCGTTTGAGAATCGGGAAATCCTGACGCAGCCGGGCAATGTCCTCGGGTGCAAGACCCGCTGCATCCGTTTGCACGGGCGCAGCAACCTGGGGCGCGCTCATACGAACTCCCTGATTTGGCTGGCGTCCGGGAGCCAGCCGATGACTCTCGTTTCAAGATGCTTCCTGATGCCGCTGATGCCGATACGCGCGATCACTTCATCGGCGAATGCAAACACGAGAAGGCTGCGGGCCGTATCCGGATCCAGGCCACGCGACAAGAGATAGAACAACGCGTCTTTGTCCAGCTGCCCGACAGTCGCGCCATGACTGCAGCGGACGTCGTCGGCGTAAATCTCGAGTTCCGGCTTAGTATCGACCTCGGCATCCGCACTCAGCAGCAAATTCCGGTTGGACTGCCAGGCATCCGTTTTCTGGGCATCCGGATGCACGACAACCTTGCCGTTGTAGACTGCACGCGAACGATTATTCAGAACGCCGCGATAGTCCTCGAAACTGCGTGTCATTGGGGCCCGGTGGTCGATACGGGTGTGGTTATCGACGTGTTCTCTGCCATCGGTCAGGTACAGGCCGTTCAGTTCGATTTCACTGCCGGGCTCGTCAAGCGACACCGAAATATCATTCCGAATCAGCCGACCACCCAATGCAAAGTTGTGATGAACGAGACGGCCGTCCCGGGCGAGTCGTATGTTCATGCCGCCGATGTGGATGGCATCAGCGCCTTCCTCGTTGATTTTGTACATTTCGACCTGACCGCCTGCCGCCACGTCGATGTCAGATATGACATTGGTGAAATTCGGTGCATTGCCCACATAATGTTCGATGACAGTCAGACTCGATCCGGACCCCGCATGCAGCAGCAGGCGCGGATGGCAAACGACCCGTTCGCTGTTGGTTGTTGAAAGCATCAGTAAATACAGGGGTTTCTCAGCTGCCGCGTTTTCTGTGACCGAGATCTGTACCCCGTTGTCAAGAAACGCGCTGTTGAGAAGTCGAAACGCCTGCGGTGACTCGTCAGTGCGCCGGCTCAACTCCGTTAACAGATGTTTGTCATTCTGAAGCAGCTGATCCGGCAGGTTTCTTACACTCACGCCGGGGTTGTCGACGGCGTCCGATAAGGCGGGCTCCAGGCGGCCGTTGATAAAAACCAAACGCCAGCAATCGAAATCCGCCAATGCCAGTTTCGAAATTTCCTCCGCCGTAACCGCGTGCGATGTGCTCGCGTCATACTGGAACGCGTGCCGGGTCAATGGTCGCAGGCTGGTGTATTTCCAGGCTTCGTTCCTTTGTGTCGGAAAACCAAGCTCGAGAAAACGATCCATTGCTTCCTTGCGAAGCGCGGTAATGCCGCTGCCTCCCGTCAGAGACGACGCGACGTTGGCGTGGGTTTCCCGGTAATGCTCGATCATCGTGAGTCCCGTTAGCCTTCCGCGGCGGCACTCTGGCTGATCCAGTCGTAACCTCGCTCCTCGAGATCGAGTGCCAGAGATTTGTCGCCACTGCGCAAAATCCGGCCGCCTGATAATACGTGTACCGCATCTGGTACAACGTAATTCAGCAAGCGCTGGTAGTGAGTGACGAGGACGATGGCGCGATCCGGTGTCCGCATGGTGTTGATGCCCGCGGCGACGACCTTGAGCGCATCGATATCCAGTCCCGAGTCGGTTTCATCCAGGACGGCGAGCACCGGTTCCATCACGGCCATCTGCAGAATCTCGTTCCGCTTCTTCTCCCCGCCCGAGAAGCCTTCATTGACGCCGCGATCGAGAAAACTCTCGTCCATATGCATGAGTTTCATCTTGTCGCGCACCAGGCTCAAGAATTCAAAGGCATCCAGTTCCTGTTCACCACGATGCTTTCTCAAGGCGTTGACAGCCGCTTTCAGGAGATAGACGTTGTTGACGCCCGGGATTTCAACCGGATATTGAAATGCGAGAAAGACACCCGCGCGGGCGCGCTCTTCAGGCGCCAGGGCAAGCAAGTCCCCGCCTTTGTAGGTTATGGACCCGGACGTAACCTCGTAACCTTCCCGACCGGCCAGCACGTAGGCCAGCGTGCTCTTGCCGGAACCGTTGGGGCCCATGATCGCGTGCACTTCGCCGGCACTGACCTCCATAGACAAGCCATTGAGGATGGCTTTGCCGTCCACCGTGACGTGAAGGTCTTTTATAGACAGCATACGGCGTCCTCCGCATGCCGGACAGCATTACTTCCCGCTTCCCGCTTCCCGCTTCCCGCTTTTGTCACCCTACCGCTCCTTCCAGACTGACGGCCAGCAGATTCTGCGCCTCCACGGCAAACTCCATCGGCAGTTCCCTGAACACTTCCCGGCAGAATCCGTTGACGATCATATTGATTGCATCCTCTTGCGAGATGCCACGCTGCAGGCAATAGAACAGTTGGTCGTCACCGATTTTTGAAGTCGTCGCCTCATGCTCTACCTGTGCCGTTGGATTTCTTGTTTCGATATATGGAAACGTATGCGCACCGCAGCGGTCGCCCATCAACAGCGAGTCGCATTGTGTGTAATTGCGGGCGTTTTCGGCGGACGGCAGCACTTTTACCAGACCCCGATACGTGTTCTGGGCCCGGCCGGCTGAAATACCCTTGGAAATGATCGTGCTGCGGCTGTTACGGCCGATATGTGTCATTTTGGTACCTGTGTCGGCCTGTTGAAAATTATTGGTTACAGCGACTGAGTAAAACTCACCGACGGAGTTGTCACCGCGGAGAATACAGCTCGGGTATTTCCAGGTAATTGCAGATCCTGTCTCAACCTGGGTCCACGAGATTTTCGAGTTGCGGCCACGGCATTCCCCGCGTTTGGTAACAAAGTTATAGATACCGCCGCGGCCCTCTTTATCACCGGGATACCAGTTTTGAACCGTCGAGTATTTGATTTCGGCGTCATCCAACGTGACAAGCTCAACGACCGCCGCATGCAACTGATTCTCGTCCCGCATTGGCGCCGTGCAGCCTTCCAGGTAGCTTACGTGACTGCCCTCATCGGCAATGATCAGGGTTCGTTCGAACTGGCCGGTTTTGGCGGCGTTGATCCTGAAATAGGTTGACAGCTCCATCGGACAGCGCACACCTTTCGGCACATAGACAAAAGATCCGTCAGTAAAGACTGCAGAATTCAGCGTGGCGAAGAAATTGTCCGTATACGGAACGACGCTCCCAAGATACTGTTCGATCAGTTCCGGGTGATTCTGCACAGCTTCAGAGAACGGGCAAAAGACCACGCCGGCTTCGGCAAGTTTTTCCTTAAAGGTTGTCGCTACAGAGACGCTGTCGAACACCGCGTCGACAGCGACACCCGCGAGAATGGCGCGTTCATGCAGCGGGATGCCGAGCTTCTCGTAGGTTTCCAGAAGTTTCGGATCGACCTCATCGAGACTCTTTGGCGCATTCTTATCGGTTTTTGGCGCCGAGTAATAAGAGATAGCCTGGTAATCGATGGGGGTATAACGGACGTGCGCCCAGGTCGGTTCCGACATCGTTAACCAGTGCCGGTAGGCTTTGAGGCGCCAGTCGAGCATGAACGCCGGTTCGCCTTTTTTGCCGGAAATATGCGTAATGACACTCTCATCGAGACCGGGAGGAACCGTGTCGGTGTCGATGTCAGTGTAAAACCCGTATTCGTACTTCTTGTCGACGAGTTCTTGGATATTGTCACGACTGGTAGTCATGGGTGCTCTGCTCCTCAGGCGAATGGCCGCGGTGAAAGTCGCTGGCTCATATC
Organism: uncultured Gammaproteobacteria bacterium; assembly: GCA_964545335.1. Classification (GTDB taxonomy): domain Bacteria; phylum Pseudomonadota; class Gammaproteobacteria; order Steroidobacterales; family CAZJFQ01; genus CAZJFQ01. Next base: position 13,091 of record CAZJFQ010000035.1, read on the forward strand.
CGGCGCGGAAAACGATTGCGCTGGTCCAGCCAGTTGGGCAAGACTGATTTCATCGAGGGCTTGTCGGATCGAGTAATTGATCCGGCGCCACGCATGGCCGACGTGGCACACGGCGACGAGTCCGCAGTTGCCGTCATCACTGCTGCATTCCGTGATCGCGACCGGTCCTTCGAGGGCCTCCAGAATTTCCGCGGCGCTGATTTCAACAGCCGGGCGCGCCAGAACGTAGCCGCCCCGGGCGCCTCGGTGCGAAATCACCAGGCCGGCCCGGGTCAATGCCTTCAACAATTTGCTTACCGTAGGCAGCGCCAGATGGGTGTGTGCGGCGACATCAGTGGCGCTATGGAGACCTTCGGGGCGTTCTGCCAGGTCGGTCAGGACCACCGTGCCGTAGTCGGTCAGTTTGCTCATACGCAGCATGAAAAGCCTCCTGCGGGCAATATAGGACTATTTTAGTCCTATTACCTCTGATAGTGAAGCCCCGTCAGCCCCGGTCGGAGCACAGGCCGGTTGCGAGCCGCCGGCCCGTCATCACTTACCCACAGCCCCATGCTATCCTTGCCGCCAAACAAAAGGCCGCACGGAACACGCCGGCTGACACGGCTTTCTCCGGGGGAAAACAGATGAATCTCGAGCAACTCGAACAGGTTGCGCGTGCCATGGTGGCGGACGGCAAGGGCATACTCGCTGCCGACGAGAGCACGCCGACCATAAAAAAACGCTTCGATACGATCAATACAGAATCGACAGAGGATAACCGACGCTCGTATCGGGAGATGCTGTTTACGACTGCCGGTGCCGAGGAATACATCAGCGGTGTGATCCTGTTTGATGAGACCTTGCGACAGTCAACTTCGGATGGCGTTCCGTTTCCCCGCTACCTCACGGATCGAGGCATGATCCCGGGTATCAAGGTCGACACCGGCGCCAAGTCTCTGGCCGGGTTTGCAGGTGAAAAAGTAACTGAAGGCCTGGACGGGTTACGTGACCGGCTGGAGGCATATAGCGAGCTGGGGGCGCAGTTTGCGAAATGGCGCGCGGTCATCACCATTGGTGAGGAGATTCCGTCGGATTTCTGCATTCGTGCCAATGCTCATGCCCTGGCACGCTACGCTGCGCTGTGTCAGGAGGCGGACATAGTTCCCATTGTGGAACCCGAAGTTCTCATGGACGGTCTGCACACATTGCAACGGTGTGAGGACGTAACAGCAAATACCCTGGAGCAGGTTTTTGCAGAACTCGAGCGGCATCGAGTCGCTCTGACAGGAATCGTGCTCAAGCCCAACATGGTGATTTCGGGCACTGAGTGTTCAACCCGTGCCGGTGTTCGCGAGGTTGCCGAAGCAACGGTCCGGTGTCTTACTGCACAGGTTCCGCAAGCAGTGCCGGGGATTGCATTTTTATCGGGTGGCCAGAGTGACATCGCAGCTACCGAACATCTCAATGCAATGAATCAGCTCGGACCGCATCCCTGGCAACTCAGTTTTTCCTACGGCCGTGCTTTACAGGCCCCGGCATTAAAGGCCTGGCACGGTCAGGCCGGCAATTATGATGCAGGTCAGCGGGCCTTGTACAAGCGGGCGCGTCTCAACGGGTTGGCGAGAAGCGGTCGTTATTCTTCGGAGATGGAAGCCGCCGAGGCAGCCTGATCGATGGCTGACGTACTAATGGACCGGTGCCACATTGTCTGACAGTGATCGGGATACGATAGTCAAAATTCGGGACCTGTGCTTTGCACGGGGAGATCGCGTGATTTTCGACGGTCTCAATATCGATATCCGTCGCGGTGAAATAACCGCCATCATGGGGCCAAGTGGTACCGGTAAGACTACTCTACTGCGGCTGATCACCGGACAGTTGCTCCCCGATCGCGGAACTGTCTTTGTTGACGGGCTGAATGTATCAGTTCTGAACCGAAAGCAACTCTACGAATTACGCAAACGGATGGGGATGTTATACCAGTCCGGCGCTCTGCTGACTGACCTGGATGTATTCGACAACGTTGCCTTTCCGTTGCGCGAACATACAGATCTTCCGGACCGGCTTATTCGCCATATTGTCCTGACCAAACTTCACGCGGTCGGCCTGCGGGGTGCGTGGCAGCTGATGCCGGCAGAACTGTCCGGTGGCATGGCGCGCAGGGTGGCGCTCGCCCGGGCGATCGTCATGGACCCTATGATGATCATCTATGATGAGCCGTTTGTCGGGCTGGACCCGATTTCGCTGGGCGTCGTGGTGCGCCTGGTCAAGAAGATGAATGACGCCTTCAACCTGACCAGTATTGTCGTCTCTCACGACGTAGAAGAGATCTCAGAAGTCGCCAACATTTCTTACCTGATTTCAAACGGCAAAATAGCCGGGTCCGGCAGTCCCAGTTCGTTGCAAAAAGACGGTTCTGAAGTAGTTCGGCAGTTCATGACCGGCATGGCGGACGGACCAGTGCCGTTTCACTATCCTGCGCCGGACTACAGTGACCAGCTGCTGACGCGGAAAGACGTGTGACTTCCTGGCTACGTGACGTCTGGTCCACCACCAGGAACTTTGTCGAGGTCTTCGGAGCCCAGCAGATCTTCCTGCTGCGCCTCATTGCGTATATACCCCATGCGCTTACGCGCCCGCGGCTGATTGCACAGCAAATATTCCGGGTCGGTGCCATGTCGCTGGTAATCATCATGATCGCCGGGTTGTTTGTCGGCATGGTGTTGGCCTTGCAGGTTCACAATACACTTGAAAGCCTGGGCTCATCCGAAGTCCTTGGGATCCTGGCAGCGAAGTCATTGCTGCGGGAGCTTGGACCGGTAATGACCGCCATCCTGTTCGCCGGCCGCGCCGGGACCGCATTGTCTTCCGAAATCGGGTTGATGCGAGCCACGGAGCAGCTGGCAGGGATGGAGATGATGGCTGTTGACCCGATCAAGCGGGTTGCGTTGCCGAGATTTGTTGCGGGTATCATTTGCATGCCTCTGCTTGCCGCAATTTTCAGCGTTATGGGCCTACTCGGTACGTACCTGGTTGGTGTGGAACTACTGGGAGTAGACGTCGGCGCCTTCTGGTCCGGTATCAAAGAGTCAGTCGATGTGCAGGACGATATCTATGACGGACTGCTGAAAAGTTTCGCATTTGGTATTGCAGCCAGCGCCATAGCCGTTTTCGAGGGATACAATGCTATTCCAACGGCAGAAGGCGTGAGTCGCGGCACGACACGGACCGTCGTTATTACAGCGATCGTTGTCCTGATCCTGGACTACATTATGACTACGTGGCTCATGTAAGAGGGTTTATTATGAAACAAACACGCGCAGTGGAGCTCGGTGCCGGACTATTCGTGTTGCTGGGGTTTGCAGCGATTGTCTTTCTTACCACGCAGACGTCAAATCGCGAGGCGTATGGTGGTGATGACGGCTATCAGCTTACGGCACGTTTCGACAATGTCGGAAACCTCAGGGTCCGCTCGGCGGTTTCGATCGCCGGTGTGACGATCGGCCGCGTTACCGTTATAGAATTCGATCCGCATACTCTGGAAGCCGTGGTAACCATGAGGATTGACCGGCAGTACGATCGCATACCGGACGACAGCGATGCGAGCATTCGTACTCAGGGATTGCTGGGTGGTCAGTACGTCGGTCTCGAACCGGGCGGCTCGGAAACCTACTTTAAAGACAATGATGAAATCGAGTTTACACAGTCGGCGATTATTCTAGAGAACCTGGTGAGCAAATACTTGTTTAAAAAGACAGAGGATCGGCAGTGAAAGTCACTTGTGTGACTGCAGCCGTCGTTGCACTGCCGCTCGTTGCCGGAGGCGTGACGACTGACATGCCTGATCCTAATACGGTGGTTCAGATTACCGCCGACGAGTTGTTCGGTGCTATCGAAGGTCGCCGGGATGAACTGGCCACAAATCCCGCTGAGTTGTATCGTGTCGTTGAAGAGATTTTTGAGCCCCGGCTGGATCAAGCGTATGTCGGTCGACTGGTTCTGGCGAAACACTGGCGTTCTGCTACACCGGACCAACGTGAGCGATTTACAGAAGCGTTCCAGGGTTTCATGATTCGGACCTACTCGAATGCCGTGCTGGAATTTTCCAGCACCCAAATACAGGTCCTGCCATACCGGCCGGGTTCGCGCGACGACCGGGCTACTGTGAGAACACGAGTGACACTGAATGAAGGAGAGGTCGCACCGGTCAACTACAGCCTGCGGCTCACTGACGACGGCTGGAAGATCTGGGACGTGATTATCGAAGGCATCTCCTACATCAAGAACTACCGTTCCGATTTCAATGTTGAGATTCGTCAAAAGGGATTGGACGCTGTAATTGTGCGTCTTGAAGGACTTTCAGCTCCTGATGAAAACGGCGAGTAATAGTCAGCTTGAAGTGCTAGGCGATGGTCGGTTTGCCGTGTCCGGTGAGTTCGGTTTCCGGACCGTCAGTAAGATACTCGACCACAGCAAGGAATTGTTTTCTCCGTATGACGTGCTGGAAGTCGATCTCGGCGGGATCACGTGGGCCGATAGCGCCGGGCTGGCCCTGCTGCTGGAATGGGTCAACTGGTCCAAGTACTATGTGCGTGAAATCAGCTTCAAAAATGTCCCGGATCAGATTATTGCAATCGCGCGGATCTGTGAGGTTGAAGACCTGCTGAGTGCCGGAGAACGTTGGACTGGTTAAACCACGTGGCCGCGACGTTTTCTTCTTTGTCGCCGTCTTCAAAATCCTCAAAGTCCTCAAAGTCCTC
>CAZJFQ010000035.1:17929-22976 GCA_964545335.1 uncultured Gammaproteobacteria bacterium
GCCAATGTTGTGTACCGAAACGTAGTGTCTGCAATGGAAAGAATCGGACCGAGGGTTGCGATATCGACAAGAATTCCGGCTCCGTCGCGAACGGTGGCCGGGCCAATAAACGGTACGACGAGGTATGGGCCACTGTTTATGCCCCACACGGCGAGCGTCTGTCCGAAATCCTCACTCTGCTTCGGCAGGCCGGCTGAGATGGCGGCCGGATCCCATATGCCCGCCAGACCGAGAGTCGAGTTAATCAGAAACCGCGCTGTCAACTCGAGTGTTTGTTTCGGTTTTCCCTGCAGCAGGCTGTTGGCAATGTAAACTGGTGATCTCAGATTGAACGTAAAGTTGTAGACGCTTTTGCGCACCGGATTTGGCAGTACTGCCTTGTAGCTCCGCGCCACCGGTTGCCAGACGAATCGGTCGTATCCGTTGTGAAATCCGAAAAGTCGGCGATTCATTGACTCCCACTGATCGATTCCAGTGTTTTCGTTGACATTGCCTGTTGTGGTTCCCGTCGCAGCGCAGCCGCACAGCATCACCACTGTCAGCGGTATAAGCCGCCGGATCAGATCATGTCGTCTGAATTCCACCAGCTCCTGGCGAATTGTGCCAGTGTAGCGTAGGTGGCTGTCACGTCGTGCGCCGCGAAAGACGGCAACAGGTGAATCCGATAAGGGCATCGTAACCCGGCAGCTTCAACCCTGCTCATCCAGGCGGGCCCGCTTCCTCTTGGGCAAGTATTGTTGCAACTGAACGAGGCGGGCGGCAAATCGGGAGTGCTGGATAGCAAGCAAATCAGGAACGGAGAGCGCAAGTTCAAGCTGGTTGATGGCTTCGTTTAATTCTCCGCTCATCACGTAGTACTCGCACATGTAGTAATGAGCCTCTGCCGTCTCTCCGGCAGCACTCGCCGCGAGAGCCAGCAGCCGGACCTGATCCGGCGTCGGGCTGACGTTGTTGAGCAAGTCGAGTAACACGAGATGCGCTTCGACACCGTGACCCTCGCGCAGGAGCGCTTCCGTATACCGGATCGTGAGCGGGATATTGCGTGGAAACAATGCGACAGCCTTCTCGAACGTTGCCAGCGCTTCCACAGGGTGCCCGGCATCCATCTGCGCCTGACCCAGTCCCGAGTGGTAGGCGATCACAGTGCTGTCGTTAGCGAGCAGGTTGCTGAAAATATCTATGGCCTCATCGGCATCCCCGTCATCAATGAGCGCCAAACCCAATCCGTATCTTTCCGCCTCGGACTGGGGTGCTGCTTCCTGGTTGCCACGGTCAACATAGTATTCGATTGCTGAACCGGAGGTTTCGGAATTAAACACTCGGAGTCTCTCTTTGTTCAGCAGAAACTCCTTGCTGCTCGGAACATGTCGCTGCGGGTAGTCGAGTGCGCGCATGCGGGTTTCCGAGATTCGCGACGTTTCCAACGGATGTGTTCTCAAATACTCAGGTACAACATAATACTCATCGGCGCCAGACCGTGATCGCCCGAGTTTCTCGAAAAACCGGGGCATACCCTCCGGATCAAATCCGGATTCCGCGAGGATCGCGAGACCAACTCTGTCTGCTTCGGTTTCATTCGAGCGTGTGAAATTGATTCGCGACTGGACTGCTAGTCCCTGCACACCGACGATTCCTGCATTCATCAGATCGCCGTCGACATCCGCGGTGGCGCCGATGAGAATCAACGCAACCATGGCCGCAGCAGAGGTCCACGAAATCTTCTTGTTTGCATCGAACTGCCGTGCGATATGCCGCTGCGTAACGTGTGCGATTTCATGAGCCAGAACGCCGGCCATCTCACTTTCCGAGTCTGCCGCAAGAATCAGGCCGTAATTTATCCCGATAAAGCCACCGGGCAGAGCAAACGCGTTGATGTTGGGATTATTGACGACAAAGAATTCAAACTCTTGATCCCCATCGTGGGCGTGGATTGCGAGCCTATGCGCTACCGACTGGACATATTCCGTGACTTCCGGATCCTCGAGTATCTGGCCGGCGTCGCGCAGGCCGCGAACTATCATGCGCCCGATTCTCTTCTCTTCACTCTGCGAGAGAATGGCATCTGCGAAACTGCCGAGGTCGGGGAGGCTCTCGTAGGGAACAGACTGCGCCTCCGGGAGTGGCAGCAGGGTAATGAAGATACAGACGATGACCGCGAGTGTTTTCAACGATTTAGTACCAGCTGTAATGGTGACTACCAGCTAAATGGACAGAAATAGCCGGTCCGGGTTCATTATAACCCGCTGTCCGGGCCATTGACTTATCACCGGGTGAAGATATGTAAAGGACGATGCTGCGGTCGGTATCCTCCGTCCCGGCATCCTCCTCAAAGGACATCTGCAGCGTCGTCGACCAGCTGGGAGCGCTTGACGTGAACTGGGAGGCCATTGATGCTGCGGACGATAACCCGGTGGCTTGATGCCCGGGCTATCCGACTACCGGCGTGGTCACAGGGCATGTTTTTGCTGGCCGTGGACAGGGAGTTCAAAGATTCTTGACGGCGTTCAGGACTTCGTCGACATGCCCTTTAACTTTCACTTTGCGCCATTCGTGTTGCAGTTTTCCCTTCTCATCGATCAGAAACGTGCTGCGCTCAATGCCGAGAACTTTTCTTCCATACATGTTTTTTTCTTTGATTACGTCAAAGATGTCACACAAGGTCTCTTCCGCATCGGACAAAAGGTCAAACGGAAAATTCTGTCTAGCGCGGAATTTATCGTGAGATTTTAGGCTGTCACGTGAAACACCCAGAACTACGGTATTGTGCCTTTGAAATCTGGTGTGGTTGTCTCTGAAATCCTGTCCTTCCAGCGTGCAGCCTGGCGTACTGTCTTTCGGATAGAAGTACAGAACTACTTTTCTGCCGGCGAGTTCCTTCAGGGAAATAGTTTTCTCACCCGTTGCGCGAATCGAGAATGCCGGGACCTTGCCTCCAACCTGAACTTTCACAGCCATGCTTCCAGATCCGTTCAACTGATACAAGGCTCGAGATTCGCATCGACATTCACGCTGTCGCAAAAATCCATAAATTCTTCTCGCAAAACGGAAATCTTCAGTTCTCCAGGTACGTTGACGGTCATTTGAACTGACGCCATCGCTGTACCGGTATGCTGTGCTGTGAAACTGCTTGTACTCAGTTCAACGATATCGATATCGCGGATACTGAAAAATTCGATAAAGCTGGTTATCACTTCGGTCTGCCGTAGAGTAACTGCATCTACGTTGTAGGGCATCAGGTCTGTTTTGCCTTCCTTGATATCCGATCGGCGAACAAACAGGTTACTGCCTTCGTCAACAGTGCAGGCCTCGAGCTCCTTTTCAACTCGCGACAGCGCGTGCCAGTTTCCCGTTATCATAGTATGCAAAGCGACATCGGAGCCGAGTTCGGTCATCCGGAATTCAGAAACGTCAGCCGAACAATCGCGAATCAGACGCGTCAGCTTCAGCACCAGATTACTGTGATTCGGCGCGACCGCGGTAACAATAAGGCGCTGATTCATGCAATGTATACAACGGCTGATCGGGCCGACATGTGGCAGGCAGTGTACCCGGTTCGCCACGTCGCGCAAGCGGCCGGCTGGCTTGCCAAGCCGCTGAGCCGACAGTACCATCGCGCACCGACCCGGCCCCGGAAATATGCATGTTCAAAGGTAGTTTCGTCGCCCTGGTAACGCCCATGGCGCCGGGTGGAGACCTGGATCTGACCGCCCTCGAGCGGCTTGTCGACTTCCATCTGGACGCCGGGACGGACGGAATCGTCATCGGCGGCACGACGGGTGAATCCCCAACGCTGACGGCGGATGAGCTTGAAATGATGGTCAGGGTAGTCGTGTCACAGGTACAGGGCAGAATTCCGGTAATTGCAGGCAGCGGGACGAATTCGACGGCAAAGACAGTCTCGTTGTCTGCGCTTGTGGCATCAGCGGGGGCCGATGCCTGCCTGGTTGTAACCCCGTACTACAACAAGCCGACGCAACATGGCCTGCAGAATCATTATCGGACAGTTGCAGATGCCATCAGCGTGCCAGTAATCCTTTACAACGTACCCGGTCGTACCGCGTGCGACATGCGGGCGGATACGGTCGCGAAGTTGTCGCATCACCCAAATATTTGCGGTGTCAAGGAAGCTACGGCGGACATTGATCGCGTCGAATTGATTAACGAGAGTGCTGCGAACGGCTTTGATTTGTTAAGCGGTGACGATGCGACAGCGCGAGAGTTCATCCTGGCTGGCGGGCATGGCGTCATCTCCGTGACAGCAAATGTAGCACCTCACCTGATGCATGAAATGTGTGCCACAGCCCTGACTGGAGATAGGGATGCGGCCGGCCAGATCGATGCAAAACTCAGCGACCTGCATCGGACACTGTTTATTGAATCCAATCCGATTCCAGTAAAATGGGCTCTGGAAAAAATGCAGTTGATTCAGTCGGGGATCCGATCACCGTTGACCAGGCTGGACCCCGGGTGTCACGATCAGGTCCGTATGGCGATGTCGGCCGCCGGAGTCGGTACGGAGTGAACGGGAATCTGTTGATGTACTGGCTGGTTCGTGGGGTCCTGATGACGTCGCTGGGAGTCATGATTGGCGGTTGTTCGACGTTCAGAAGCGACGACTGCGACGAAAAAAGGATCTATAAGAACAGTCCCGAGGACCCCAGGCTCGAGGTCCCCGGTGATCTGTCGCATCCGGATCACGGGGACAGTATTGTAATCCCGGAACTCGGTCCTGATCCGGAACCGCAACCGACTCACGTTCGATGCCTGGAAGAACCTCCTACAACGGTTCCCGAATCCGAACAGCCCGGAGATTACGAGCGCATAGAAGAAGAGTAATGCAAACCAGACAACAGACGACAGGAAACAGGAATCAGATTATAGTAACCAGCCGCAGGGCGACTGCGTGGCGCCGATATCGGCGGAGCTACTGATTCCTGATTCCTGTTTTCCTGTTTCGGAGAGATGGCCGAGTGGTCGAAGGCGCCAGTTTGGAGTACTGGTATACGGTATTACCGTATCGTGGGTTCGAATCCCACTCTCTCCGCCA
>CAZJFQ010000036.1:0-13905 GCA_964545335.1 uncultured Gammaproteobacteria bacterium
TCGACCGTCTCGTCGGCCGCGACCGGTGTGGCGCCGGTAATGGTCATCAGCAGGAACAACGCAAAGCGGCTTATGACACCCGACCGCCCGCCGGCTAGCATACCGGGCCGATTCTGCCGAAATGGCCTGACATAGCGTGCGAGAAATGACATTAACGTAGGCCGATTCTCCTGAGGTGGCCTGATATAATGCGCCGCCTTTGAACGCAGGACGTACGACAGTGCAACCCAACCCATGAACAGATTACTGGAGTTTGCCGGCAACCATCCGCTGCTCGTCACGGCGGCGACGGTAATCACGGTTGTGGTTATTGTCAATGAACTCCGATTGCGTCTGCGCGGTATCAACGAAGTAGGCCCACAGGAAGCGACGCGGCTCATCAACGACAACGCACTGGTAGTTGATGTTCGCAATCGGGAGCAATACGAGCGCGGTCACATCACCAGCGCCCGCAATGTGCCCCTCGCAGAAATTGAGCAGAAGCTCGAATCGCTGGTAAAAAAAGGCGCCAACCGCGTCATTCTGACCTGCGGCGAGGTGGGCGCAACCGGGGCACGAGCAGCGGCCCTGCTGAAGAAGTCCGGGTGTGTTCAGGTAGCCAACCTCAAAGGGGGCATCGGCGCCTGGCAGAAGGATAATCTGCCGCTTGTGAAAAAGGGCAAATAACCCCCCCTGGTGCCTTGATTTAAAGAGGAAACGAGCCCATTTAGGACACAACGTATTGCTCTGAGACAGCGGCCGGAAAAAAAGATAAGAACTTGCAGGCAAACTCGCGCCGCAGCCTGCAACACGTCACAACGGCCCATGGCGTGTTCCATCCCACTTCAGGTAAGGAAGACAGGACGAAAACCAGGTCAGGAATGCAAATATGGCAGAACAAACCAATACAGGGGCAACGGAGCAGACGGCCACTGAGCTCAAGATTGAAAAGATCTATGTCAAGGATATTTCCTTCGAGGTGCCGAACAGTCCGAAGATCTTTACCGAGTCACTGGACCCAAAGGTCAAGATCAACCTGGCCACGAAGAACAAGCAGCTCGGGCCGGAAACTTATGAAGTCGTGCTGAGCACGACCCTGCAGGCGTCGCAGGGAGATACCGTAGCATTCCTCGCAGAGGTTCAGCAGGCGGGCATATTTACCCTCAAGGGCGTCCCGGAAGACACCATGAGTCGACTGCTCGACGTCTATTGCCCGGGTACACTTTATCCATACGCACGTGAAGTCATATCCGAAATTGTGCAAAGGGGAGGTTTCCCGCAGCTATTGCTACAGCCCGTCAACTTTGACTCGCTGTTCAGGATGACTGGTGGAGACGGAGCCGATGAACAGACTACCGACTCCACCGCGGCCGGCGACGAAACAACCAAATCAGAGGACGATTCCTCCGACAAGGACTAATCGGCGGCTCCGTGCCACTACGGCATGACCTCGCGAAGTCAACAATCAATCTCCGTTCTGGGCGCCGGCTCCTGGGGCACAGCCCTTGCGATCCAGTTTGCCCGCACCGGCAGACCCACCGTACTGTGGGGCAGGGACGCGGACAATCTCGCTGCGATAGCTGCCGCCGGTTGCAACGAGCGATACCTACCCGACGCCAGGTTTCCGAGCAAGCTAACAGTCGAGCCTTCGCTGACTGCCGCGCTAAGCCAGGCGCAGGACATCCTCGTCGCCGTACCAAGTCATTCGTTTCGCGGATTGCTCGAGAGTATCGCCTCCGGGCTCGGGCCCAACAATCGTCTCGCGTGGGCCACGAAGGGCTTCGAGCTGGACACGGGCAAACTTCCGCATCAGGTCGCTGAAGAGGTTCTGGGAACCGGCACAGCCGTCGCCGTCTTGTCCGGGCCTACGTTTGCCGCCGAAGTCGGCCGGGGACTTCCTACAGCGATGACCGTTGCCGCACCGAATGAAAAATTTGCGCGGGACCTGGCCGAAAGTATTTCCGGCCAAAACTTTCGTGCCTATACGTCAACTGACATTATCGGCGTCGAAGTCGGTGGCGCGGTAAAAAACGTGCTGGCGATCGGCGCCGGAATATCCGATGGACTGGGCTTCGGCGCCAACACGCGCATTGCGCTTATCACCCGCGGCGCTGCGGAAATGACTCGGCTGGGTGAGGCGATTGGCGCCCGGAGAGAAACCTTTTTCGGTCTCGCCGGGATTGGCGATCTCGTCCTGACCTGTACTGATGATCTGTCACGAAACCGCCGTATGGGCCTGAAGCTCGCCGCCGGCGTCTCTATTGAACAGGCGCAGAACGAGATCGGGCAGGTTGTCGAAGGTGTGCTGGCGGCACGGGCAGTGCGCCAAGTCGCGAACAAGCTCGACGTTGAAATGCCCATAGCGGAACAGGTTTATCAGGTCCTTTACAAAGAACTGCCCGCCAAAGAAGCTGTCCACGCTCTGATGACGCGGGAGCTCAAGTCGGAAACGTGACCCTAACCGGCGTCAGCCAGAAAAAAGTCTGGGCGCTCGAACCGGACTAAATTAACCACGAAGGACACACAGAACATTAAGAAAATGTTGAATATTTAGCCGGCGGACGGCGCATCCTTGACGTCCGAGGGGATGTCCAAGCTACCAACCAACTCGCTGAAATTCCGCATCTTATGGCGGCTTAGATAATCGGCAATACCCGCGTTGATTTTTTTGCACAACAGCGGATCGTAGAACAGCGCCGTACCGATCCCAATGCCGGTGGCTCCGGCGATAGCAAACGCGAGTGCATCCTCCGTGGTCGTGATGCCGCCCTGACCGATGATCGGTACGTTGTGGTGGCGTGCGACGTCATAGACCTGATGAACCTTGAGCAGGGCAATCGGCATGATTGCCGGGCCGGACAGACCGCCCTGGACGTTGCCGATGATTGGCCGGCGGCGTTCGACATCGATGGCCATACCCATGATGGTATTGATAACCGACAGGCCGTCGCTGCCAGCCTCGATGCAACAACGGGCATTTTCGGCGATGTCGGTCTGATTGGGTGACAGCTTAGTAATAATCGGTTTTGCAGTTACGGCCCGGCACGCCTCCACGACGCGCGCAGACACTTCCGGGTAGTTACCAAATGCTACGCCACCCGCTTTGACGTTGGGGCAGGAAATGTTGATTTCGATGGCATCTATCGGTGAATCGTCGAACCGCCGCGTCACTTCGGCATATTCGTCGATCGTCGCACCACAGACATTGGCGATAAATCGAGTCTCGCTGAAATCCAGCGTCGGCAGGATATCTTTAACGACCGCGTCAACACCCGGATTTTGCAGCCCGATCGCATTGAGCATCCCGCCCGGGGTTTCCCAAATCCGGTGCGGAGGATTGCCAAGCCGGGCTTTGAGTGTCGTGCCCTTGAGGACGATCGCGCCGGCGTCGTTATTGGAAAATCCTTCGATGCGGGTGTATTCCTCGCCGAAACCGACACAGCCGGACAGCAACACGATGGGTGAATTGAGAGACAACCCGCAAAGATCCGCACCGAGCGGGTTCTCCAGATCTTTCGGTACCGTGGCCATGCTATCTTTTGATGGAGTTTTGTGTGTTCCCGAGGCTATTGTAATGGATGCGGGATGTTTCATCTGATCGCTTATCAACCCCAGATACCCCCAAATACCGGGAACATGATCCGCTTGTGCGCGAATACGGGAACAACCTTGCACCTGATTCACCCGCTCGGTTTCGAGCTCGATGAGCCCCGGCTGAAACGTGCCGGTCTGGACTATCGCGATCTGGCCAGTGTTTGCGAACACGAGAATCTCGAGGCGTGTCTGGCCGACCTTGAGCAGCCCCGTTTGTTTGCTCTATCAACACGCAGTGTGACCCTGTATGACGAGGTCGGGTTTGAAGCCGGGGATGCGTTTCTGTTTGGCCCGGAAACGAGGGGGTTGCCGGCCGCAATACTCGAGAGTTTGCCGGCATCGCAGCGGCTTAAGATCCCGATGAAATCGGGCAACCGCAGCCTCAATCTTTCCAACGCTGCCGCTGTCGTGGTCTACGAAGCCTGGCGCCAGCAAGGCTTTCGCTGACGCGGGAAAATGACCACGAAGTCGCCCTACGGGCACTTCCTTACCGAGCAGTGGCGTCGCTCAGGTCGCACGAAGAAAACAAAGATAGAAATAGATAAAAAAGCGGCCAGCTATGCTGTCCGCGTGTCAATACTGCGTAATATCCGGCAATTGCCGGTCAAGTATCTAGCACTTTTTTAGGGTTCTTCGTGCCCTTGGTAGTAATTTCATATTGCGTGCAGCCGACGGGATCGGATGCAGTCTAATGCCATTTGTATGTCCCTAGAGCCTAGGGCCAGGAGCCTGGCTGTTACCCGCCGCCGGGATTCGGGCGTGCTATCGGGTTGGTTGGTGTCGGCCGACCCGGAACGTTCGGGTTGTTGGGATTCTGAATCGACGTCTGCTGAATGTGGAAGGTTATGGGCTCGGATTGGGTGACCACGGAGCCAGCGCGATCTGCAATCGTAGCGGTCAGAATATGTGTTCCCCGCCACATTTCCGGTAACGTAAAGTTCGCCTGCCGGGTCGGCAAATTGTTCACTCTCTGCCCGTCCACATACATGTAAATCGTATGTCCAACCCTGAGGCGCGGGCTGACACGCAGCCTGACGTTCAGATTGCCCTCGAGGTTCCAGTAGGTCTTGTCCGCCAGCGGTTCGGCAATCTCGAACATCTGGTACGGATTCTCTGTCTCATCGTCTCCGGAGTCGGCATCACTACTTCGTGCCGGCAGCGGCGGCGCTGAAAAAGTCTGCGGCGACTGGATTTCAACAGCCGCGGCTCCGTCACTGGGTTTGTCCGACCAATGGGTAACGCCGTTCTCATCAACCCATTTGTACAGGGTGGTCGCCAGCGCCGGACCGGCGAGCAACAGGAGGCAGATTGCCAGTATTCGATACATATGCCGGAGAATAGCCTACTCAGTAAGTTAGACAAAGGAACAACGGCACAGTTGCAAGTGGCCCGGCACCGGGCCACAGGCATCAGGCTGCAGGCTGCAGGAATCAGGCGCTTTACATAACGCGGGGCGCCGGACCGCTGAGCGCAAGGCCTAAGAACCGGGGCTTCGGGCTCTCCACCTTCCGCTTTCCGCTCCGGCCTCTGAGCGCTAGCTCAGAGGCTGTAATACAAGTCGAACTCGACCGGGTGCGTTGTCATCCTGAGCCGCATCACTTCATCCATTTTGAGGTCGATATAGGCATCGATGAGGTCATCGGAAAACACGTCGCCGTGCTTTAAAAACTCGCGGTCATCGCTCATCTCGCCCAGAGCTTCTTCCAGCGAGAAGCAGACCGTGGCAAGGTCCTTTTCCTCTTCCGGTGGCAGATCGTAGAGATCCTTGTCGAGCGCCTCACCAGGGTGAATCTTGTTCTGAATGCCGTCGAGTCCGGCCATCATCATCGCCGCGAAAGCAAAGTACGGATTACACGACGAATCCGGAAAGCGGACCTCGATACGGGACGCTTTCGGGTTCGAGACGTAGGGAATCCGGATCGAGGCCGAGCGATTACGCGCGGAGTACGCGAGCAGCACGGGCGCCTCGAATCCAGGCACCAGGCGTTTGTAACTGTTGGTGCTGGCATTGGTAAACGCATTCAGGGCCTTCGCATGCTTGACGATGCCGCCGAGGTAATGCAGCGCGGCCTCCGACAAGCCACCGTAAGAATCACCGCTGAAAAGATTCTTGCCATCCTTTGCCAGCGACTGATGAACATGCATGCCGTTGCCGTTGTCGCCCACCAGGGGCTTCGGCATGAATGTCGCTGTTTTGCCGTAACCCTGCGCAACATTCATGACGACATATTTGAGAATCTGCATGCCGTCAGCTTTCTGAGTTAGCGGCGCATACCCGACGCCGATTTCACACTGCCCTGCCGTTGCGACCTCATGGTGATGCATTTCCGTGATGAGGCCCATCTCCTCGAGGGCCAGGCACATCGCGGACCGGATATCATGCAGCGAGTCCACCGGAGGGACCGGGAAATATCCGCCCTTGATACCGGGCCGGTGACCAAAGTTACCGTCTTCGTATACCTTTTCAGAATTCCAGTTCGCTTCCGCGGAATCGATCGTATAGGACGCCCCGCTCATCTCGTTACGCCACCGGACATCGTCAAAGATAAAGAACTCGTTTTCGGGCCCGAAGTAGGCGGTGTCAGCGATGCCCGTAGAGGTCAGATAGGCTTCCGCACGCTTGGCCAGGGATCGCGGATCGCGGTCGTAGCCCTGCATGGTCGACGGCTCCATGACGTCACAGCGCAGGTTGATTGTCGAATCCTCGGCGAATACGTCCAGAACCGCCGTTTCCGGATCCGGCATCAGGACCATGTCGGACTCGTGTATGCCCTTCCAGCCGGCGATCGATGAACCGTCGAACATCTTGCCATCTTCGAAGATGTCCTCCCCGACCTGATGCGACGGACAGGTGACATGCTGCTCTTTGCCGCGCGTGTCGGTGAACCTGAGATCCACAAATTGCACTTCTTTTTCCTTCATCAGGCCTAAAACGTCGGCAGGGGTCATTATTAATCCTCCACGGGTTGATCGTGACTATGAGACAGGTCGAGTGTGAGGGAGGCCAGTCCGTGGCGAGAGAGCATAGCTCAGACTGCTCCTGCAGATCGCAAACATGGCCGCACGCGGCCGCGCAGCCCGATCGCAAGCTTGCATCGGATCATCAGGCCTGACATGAAGTACAAGGACATGGACTGTTCGCCGCCCGTCGAATGCGCAATTATAACCATTCGGTTTCCAAGGTGAACCGGCACCGGAGAAAAACTTTTTCAGGGCGGTGGTCTGTCTGCAAAGCTCAGGCGCAAAAAGCTATACTGGCTGCCCGCCCTGCGCCGGCCGGCAAATTCGTGAAAACCACTCAAACCAAACCGGGGACGTTTCAGGAACTGATTCGCGCCCTCCATGATTACTGGAGCAGTCACGGCTGCTTCGTTGTGCAGCCCTTTGACATGCCGATGGGCGCCGGCACGTTTCACCCCGCCACGTTTCTCAAGGCTATTGGACCGGAGCCCTGGCGCGCTGCGTATGTACAGCCCTGTCGGCGACCCACCGATGGGCGTTACGGCGAGAACCCGTTCCGGCTCCAGCATTATTTCCAGTACCAGGTCGTGCTCAAGCCCTCGCCGGAAGATTTCCAGGACATCTATCTGGAATCCCTCAAGACGCTCGGGATTGATCCGCTGGTTCACGATATCCGGTTTGTCGAGGATAACTGGGAAGCGCCCTCGCTCGGTGCCTGGGGCCTGGGTTGGGAGGTCTGGCTCAACGGTATGGAAGTGACACAATTTACGTATTTCCAGCAGGTCGGTGGCCTCGACTGCCGGCCCGTAACCGGAGAGATTACCTATGGCCTCGAACGGATAGCGATGTACTTGCAGGGCGTCGACAGCGTATTCGATCTTACCTGGCTGGACGGTAAAGATCGCCGATACACATACGGCGATATTTTTCATCAGTATGAAGTAGAGATGTCCACCTACAACTTCGAAAAAGCCGACACCACAAATTTGTTCAAACGATTTGACGCTGCCGAAAAGGCCTGTCGCAATCTGATCGGAGACAATCTGCCATTGCCCGCCTATGAGCAAATGCTCGACGCATCGCATACATTTAATTTGCTCGATGCCCGTCATGCGATCTCGGTCACTGAAAGGCAGCGATACATACTGCGGGTAAGAGATATGGCGCGTGCCATCGCCGAAGCCTACTACGCCAGCCGGGAAGCGCTGGGGTTCCCACTCGGTAACCCCGGCGCAGCGCACGCAACTGAAACGGCCCATGGCTAACGCTGCAGATTTCCTCGTCGAAATTGGTACAGAAGAGCTACCACCGCGGGCGCTCACGGCCCTGATTTCGGCCTTCGCCAGCGAGCTTGCGGACGGTCTGAAAGCGTCGCAGCTGAGCCATGGTGAAATCGAATCGTTTGCAACACCGCGCAGGCTCGCGCTGCGCGTCGCAAAAGTCAGCACGCATCAGCCCGATCGGGATATTGAACGGCTGGGCCCGCCCGTTGCGGTAGCATTCAACGATGCAGGCAAACCGACGCGCGCAGCAACCGCCTTCGCGGATAGTTGCGGCGTTGATCTCGAGTACATTGAAAAGACTGCCACCCCGAAAGGCGATCGGCTCGTGTTCCGATCGCGGCAGCAAGGGCAACCGGCAACGGAACTTCTGCACGGCATCGTGGCCGATTCATTGCAGGCTCTCCCAATACCAAAGCGCATGCGCTGGGGCGACAACGACTCGGAATTTGTCCGCCCGGTGCACTGGATCGTCATGCTCCTGGGAACTGAAGTCGTCGCCGGGCAACTCTTTGGCATTTCTGCAGGCAATCACACCCGCGGTCACCGGTTTCTTGCGCCTGAACCACTGCATCTGAGGAAGCCCCGCGAATATCCCCGCTTGCTGCAAAAGAAGGGTTTTGTGATCGCCAATTACGACGTCCGCCGGGAACGCATTATCAAACTGGCCACTGCAGCAGCAAAACCGGCACGCGGCAAACCGCTATTGAACCCGCAAGTTCTGGATGAAGTAACCGCCCTCGTGGAATGGCCGGACGCTCATGCAGGCCGGCTCGATAAGCGATTCCTGGACCTCCCTCGTGAAGTCTTTGTCGCCAGCCTCGAACATCACCAGCGATACTTTCCGGTTGTCGACAAGGAGCAATCGTTGCTGCCTTGGTTTATCGCCATCAGCAATACTCAAAGTCGTGACCCGTCAGAGATTACCGCCGGCACGGAACGTGTTGTCAGGCCACGCCTGGAAGATGCTGTCTTTTTTTACAACCTGGATAAAAAGCAATCGCTTGCATCCCGGAGTGACGGGCTACGGAATATCGTATTTCACCACAAGCTCGGCTCATTGCACGACAAGACCGAAAGAGTTACGCGTCTCGCGCAACAAATCGCGGCAGCAGTAGGAGGGGACACCACACATACAACTCGCGCGGCAACGCTGGCGAAATGTGATTTGACTACGGATATGGTCGGCGAATTCCCCGAACTTCAGGGTACCATGGGACGTTACTATGCATTGCACGACGGCGAGCCAGCGGAGGTTGCGGCTGCAATCGAAGAACACTATCTGCCGCGCCATGCCGGCGATGACCTTCCGGTTACGGTCAGCGGACAGGCGCTCGCGATCGCTGACAGACTCGACACGATTACAGCGATATTCGCTGTTGATGAAAAACCGACTGGTACACGGGATCCTTACGGGCTACGGCGCAGCGCGTTGGGTTTGCTACGGATAATAATTGAGAAAAGCGCAGATCTCGATCTCGAGGCGCTCATCGAGACGGCTGTGAACGAACTCAGAAATATAGCTGTTCCGGATGATCTTGCCGCACAGGTTTATGACTACATCATGGAGCGATTGCGGGCATATTACCTCGAGCGGCTCGACGAACTTGCGGTAACTACGGAGATGTTTGATGCCGTCATAGCGCGACGGCCAGCGCGGCCACTGGATTTTGACTACAGGCTCCGTGCCGTCGCCGCTTTTGTCCGGCTGGACGAGGCCGCATCTCTCGCCGCTGCCAACAAGAGGATCGCGAATATCCTCCGCCAGTCCGGTGTTACCGTTGGCGACGATCCCGACCTGAACCGATTCGAGCAACCGCAGGAGTCGCTGCTGTTCGAACAGGTTGCACAGCTGGAACAGGAGATCCAGCCGCTACTTGATAAACACCGGTACACGGAGGTACTGACGTTGCTGGCATCGTTGAAAGGAAGCGTCGATGCATTTTTCGATCATGTCATGGTCATGACCGATGATGAACAGCTCAGGAACAACCGACTCGCGCTCCTAAAACGACTGCGTAAGTTGTTCCTCATGATCGCGGATATATCGCGATTGCCTACCGCGCGCGTGACTACACCGCTAGCGGCTAGTAAAGAGTTAAAAGCGGAAAACGGAAAGTGAAGCGGCGCTGACGCAGACTATGCCCGGGAAGACCGCCAAGAAGAAAATCAATGTATATGCCTTCGGCACGCTTTACCTGGCGTCTAGAGCCGTTACCTGATGCTTTTTCTTCGATCCATCCTGTTTACAGCTGTCATGTTTCTGACCGCGTTGCCGACCGGTCTGATGGTGGCCATATTGATCATTGCCCCGTACAGTGCGCGATACCGGGTGCTGATGTGGTGGGTGGACTTTAACCTGGCGTCCCTTCGCGCAATTTGCCAGCTGGACTACACGGTAGAGGGCCTCGAAAATATTCCAGCGGAAAACACCGTCGTTTACCTGAAACATCAATCTTCGTGGGAAACCTTTGCACAACTGAAGCTGTTTCCGCGTCAGGTGATCGTTCTCAAACTGTCGCTGCTGTTTATCCCGTGCGTCGGATGGGGCTTGTTTTCGCTGCGGTCGATTGCGGTCAATCGAGGCAAGGGGCATTCGGCCGTCAGCCAGGTAGTGAGGCAGGGGCGGCAGCGATTACAGAACGGGTTCTGGGTGATGATCTTTCCTGAGGGTACCCGGATGGCACCCGGCAAGACTCGCCGCTATGGCATCAGCGGCGCGCTACTGGCAAAAGAAACCGGCCGGCCAATCGTGCCGGTCGCACATAACGCCGGCGATTACTGGCCACGCCGCGGTTGGATCAAGAAACCCGGCACGATCCGCGTACGCATCGGCACACCGATTTCGACCGACAGCGGCGAACCGAGAGAAATAAACAGCAAGGTCCAGACCTGGATCGAATCGCAGATGGCGGAGATCAGCGCGAGTTACGCGCAGCAGCCAGTCCAGGATCAGAGTGGATCGGTCAAAACATGAAATAACCACAAAGAACACGAAGAGAAATATTGAGAAATGGATAAGGCCGGCATAAGCCGGCCTTTAAAAAACTAAGCCCCCAGCATTGCTGGCCAATTTATTTGTTGCTTTACTGCGTGTTCTTCGTGGTCATAAAGAGCCTAAATCCACAATCCCTCCATGGGATTGCTGCGCTGCAACAATCGAGTTACACGTCGAGGTGGGCGACGGATAGGGCGTTGCGTTCGATGAACTCGCGGCGTGGTTCGACCTGGTCACCCATCAGGGTCGTAAAGATTTCGTCCGCCGTCTGCGCATGTTCGATGCGTACCTGCATCAGACGGCGTGTATCCGGATTGATGGTTGTGTCCCAGAGCTGGCCGGGATTCATTTCACCGAGGCCTTTGTACCGCTGGACGGTCTGACCGCGCTTCGCTTCGGCCATCAACCAGGCCATTACCTCTTCGAATGAATCAACGGCTCTTTGTTGTTCACCGCGGACTACGAATGCGCCGTCTCCGATCAAGTCTCGCAAATCGTCGCCAAGATCTACGATACGCAGATACTCCGCCGAGTCGAACATCTCGCGATAGATGTGGCGCTCGTATGTCAGGCCATGTCTGATCCGCGTGACGCTGATTCGGAATCCTTCGCCATGTTCCGATTCCTCGGCGGTTGCTTCATACCGCGTACCCGGCTCCGCCGTGTCGACCAGTTGTTTTTTGAGCTTCCGGACCCAGCTCCGGAGCCACTTGCTGTCATCGAACTGATCCGACGCGACTTTGGGCAGGTAAAGCAGATTTCGCAGAAAATGGGCATCGTAGCGCTTGGACCAGCGTTCGATAATCGCCTCGACTTCCATATATTTTCTTGCTAGCGATTCTAGCGCTGGTCCCTGGATCGGGGGCGCTGCCTCGTTGACATGCAAGGCTGCCTTGTCGAGTGCTGAACTGAGCAGATAGGCATTTAGTTCGGTGTTGTCCTTCACGTAATGTTCACGCTTGCCCTTTTTTATTTTGAATAGCGGTGGCTGCGCGATATAGATATGTCCGCGTTCAATCAGTTTAGGCATCTGTCGGTAGAAAAACGTCAGCAGCAACGTACGGATATGCGACCCGTCGACGTCCGCATCCGTCATGATGATGATGCGGTGGTAACGCAACTTGTCGATATCGAAATCGTCACGGCCGATGCCCGTGCCGAGTGCAGTAATCAGCGTACCGACCTCAGCGGACGACAACATCTTGTCAAACCGGGCCTTTTCGACGTTCAGGATCTTTCCCTTGAGGGGCAATATAGCTTGCGTTCTGCGATCGCGACCCTGTTTTGCCGAACCGCCAGCGGAATCGCCCTCGACAATGAATAACTCCGACAGCGCGGGGTCCTTCTCCTGGCAATCCGCGAGCTTGCCGGGCAAACCGGCGATATCAAGGGCACCTTTTCTCCGGGTCATCTCGCGTGCCTTACGCGCTGCCTCCCTTGCCCTGGCTGCTTCAATGATCTTGCCGACTATCTGGCGGGCTTGCTGCGGGCTCTCAAGCAGGAATTCGTCGAGTTTCTCACCAGTCGCCGACTCAACCACGCCCTTGACCTCCGAGGAAACGAGCTTGTCCTTGTTCTGCGATGAAAACTTGGGATCCGGGTGTTTGACGGACAGGACCGCGGTCATGCCTTCCCGCGCATCGTCACCGGATGTCATGACCTTGGCCCGCTGAGCGAGCCCTTGCTGCTCGATGTAGTGGTTTAATGTGCGGGTCAGTGCACTGCGAAAGCCGGCCAGATGGGTACCACCGTCCCGCTGTGGAATATTATTGGTGTAGCAAAACATGTTTTCCTGGTAGCCGTCATTCCACTGCATGGCGACTTCAACCAGAATGCCCTGTTTTACCGCCCGGAAGTGGACGACACTGTCATGAATCGTGGTCTTGTTCCGATTCAGGTACTCAACAAATGCCCGGATACCACCCTGGTACTCGAATATGTCCTGCTTTTCATCCCGTTCGTCGGTGAGCTCGATACGGACACCCGAGTTGAGAAATGACAGTTCCCGCAGTCGGGCTGCGAGAATATCGTACTTGAACGAGATATTACTGAAGATTTTGGAGCTCGGCCGGAAACGGATCGTCGTACCGGTACGATCGGTCTTTCCCGTCACTTTCAGCGCCGCGACCGGTTCACCAAGCCGGAATTCCTGATGATGAACTTTGCCTTCCCGGTGGATAGTAAGGTCGAGGTATTCAGACAGGGCATTAACGACAGAGACACCAACTCCGTGAAGGCCCCCGGAGACCTTGTACGAGTCGTCGTCAAACTTACCCCCGGCATGAAGAATCGTCATGATGACCTCGGCGGCCGACCGCCCTTCCTCCGGGTGAATATCCACAGGTATCCCCCGCCCGTCATCGGTCACGGTAACGGACTCATCCGCATGCAGGGTGGCTGAAATAACCGAACAGTGCCCGGCCAGGGCTTCGTCGACGGAATTGTCGACGACCTCAAAAACCATATGATGGAGCCCGGTGCCATCGTGGGTGTCCCCGATATACATACCGGGGCGTTTACGCACCGCTTCCAGGCCTTTTAAGACTTTGATGTTGCTGGAGGTATAGCTGTTTTTGTCAGCTTTCCTGACCACTTTTTTAGCGGTCTTTTTTGCAGCCTTTTTGCCAGCCATGGCTTACCCTTTACCCTAAACAGCCATTATACCACCAGCGCTACCGCGCCCTGTTTCACGTGAAACATCGCGGAAGGCACCGAGATTGGTATAGCAGTCCTGTCCAGCGCCGTTATGAAAACCTGGACGGCCTGGCTTTCTATGACGTGCATCAGGCGGCTCAGGGACTCCCGATCGAGGTCAGCGGTGGGATCATCAATAAGAAACACACCCGGCTGCCCGGTAAGCCTGGAGATCATTGCCGATTGAGCCAACAACAGCGCCGCACCAACCAGTTTTTCCTGGCCCCGGGATAATCGGTCCCGCGTGCTTCCTGCACCCACTGTTACCGCCAGTTCAGCTCGATGCGGCCCAATCTGGGTCGACCGATACCGGCGATCCCGCTTCAAACCACCCGCTAGAGCTACCGCAAAGGACTCGCCAGACCAACCCGGGCGATAATCAAGCGTCAACGATTCGAG
>CAZJFQ010000036.1:14005-15808 GCA_964545335.1 uncultured Gammaproteobacteria bacterium
CCGCAAAGGACTCGCCAGACCAACCCGGGCGATAATCAAGCGTCAACGATTCGAGCCCCAGAGCAGCCGCTAGCGGACTGACTTCAACCTCGATGACCTCAACATAAGATCTCCGTTTCTCAGTAATTGCTTCTGTGGCTTTAATCAACTCCTGATCCCATCCCCTGACAACGACATCCGCCGCCTCTTGCCGCAATGCAGCATTTCTTTGACGGACTGCCCTAATATAACGCCGCCAGTGGTCGAGAAAGGAATGTTCCACGTGGAACATTCCCCGATCCAAAAACCGACGGCGCTGCCCTGGTCCCCCCGCAACCAGATCGTGGATATTAGGTCTGGCAACCTCGACCGGAAAACAATCTGCCAGCACTGATCGCCTTTCTACCAGATCATTGTCAATATGAGCAATCGTCTGTCCAACCCGACCATCAATAGAAATTGTCCGGCCGCGTTTGCCATCTTCAATTCTGCCGCTGACTCGAAACTCTGGCGAGCCGTCATGGATAAGTGCCCGATTTAAGCTGGTCCGAAATGACCGCCCACGCCCTAAAAGGTAAATGGCTTCCAACAGGCTGGTCTTGCCAGCTGCGTTTGGGCCAAAAATAAGATTTAACCCCGGATGGGGATCGAGAGAGATAGTCTCGAAACAGCGGAAGGATGCCGCTTTAAGCGACGCAAGCCACATTCAGTGCCCTCGGCACCACTATAACCGCATCGGCATAACTACATAGCGGTAGATATCAGACCCAGGTTCACGGATCAGGCAACTGGAGTTGGAATCCGATAGCCCAACTTCTACAGTTTCATTATCTACAGCCCCTAAAGCATCCAGGAGATAATTAACATTGAAACCAATCTCAAGGTCGTCACCCGCATACTCAACAGACACTTCCTCATGAGCTTCCTCGTGTTCCGGATTATTTGCTTGAATAACCAGTGTGTCTCCCTTTACATCCAGCCGGATACCTCGGTACTTTTCATTCGACAGGATAGCAGTCCGTTGCAAAGCATGCCGCAGGATCTCACGGTCCGCCTGGATACAAGAGCTCGCATCAGCTGGAATAACACGTTCGTATTCCGGAAATCGGCCATCGATCAGCTTGGACGTAAACCGAATCCCATCCAGCTCAGCCCGAATGTGATTACTCCCGATATAAAGAACAACATCTCCATCCTCTCCAAGCAAACGCTGTAACTCCATTACACCCTTACGAGGCACAATCACTTGTTGCTGAGTACCAGCATCATCATCCAGTGTTATATCGCAAAGTGCCAGACGGTGCCCATCGGTTGCAACACCACGTAACCGTAATCCTTCAGCCTCCAGCAACAAGCCATTAAGGTAATACCGTACATCTTGTTGAGCCATTGAGAAATGTGTCTTGTCAAGGAGATGTTTAAAACTGCTTTGAGTCACCTTTAGCGTTTGCGGAGCGTTGATATCCTCCACAACCGGAAACTCGGCCGCCGGTAGTGTGGCAAGATTAAAGCGACTCCGCCCCGAAACTATGAGTACTCGTTCACCATCACGACTAACCTTAATCACAGCCTCATTTGGCAATGCACGACAGATATCTAATAGCTTCCGTCCGGGCACAGTGATTTCACCCTCTTCTTGAATATCCGGTGCCGCTGTAGCAACCAGTTCGACCTCCAAATCCGTAGCCGTTACCGATAAGGCTCCGTCTTTTACTATCAGCAATACATTAGCGAGTATGGGCATCGTCTGCCGTCTTTCAACAACCCCGATAACTGCCTGTAAAGGCTGTAATAGGAGTTCTCTCTTAGCGCTGAAATTCATTG
>CAZJFQ010000036.1:15908-22955 GCA_964545335.1 uncultured Gammaproteobacteria bacterium
GCAAGCATGCAAGACAGTTGTATGATCGCGGCCGCCAAAAGCATCACCAATTTCCGGCAGACTGTGATTTGTCAATTCCTTTGCAAGGGACATAGCGATCTGGCGCGGTCGTGTAATAGAACGGCTACGGCGCTTTGAAAGCAAGTCCGCAACACGAATTTTAAAGTATTCTGCAACGGTCTTCTGAATATTGTCTATTGTGACAAGCCTTTCCTGCAGAGCTAGCAAGTCGCGAAGCGCTTCTTTCGCAAAGTCGAGGTCAATAGCGCGGCCAGTGAAATGCGAGTTTGCGATAACCCGACGCAGTGCACCCTCTAACTCACGCACATTGGACCGAATCCGCTGTGCGATAAAAAATGCCACCTCATCCGGCAGCAATATACCGCTCTGATTTGCCTTACTCATAAGGATAGCAACGCTGGTTTCCAGTTCCGGTGGCTCAATTGCAACCGTCAAGCCCCAGCCAAAACGTGACTTCAACCGTTCTTCCAGACCATTTACTTCTTTTGGATAACGGTCACAGGTAAGAACAATCTGTTGTTGTCCTTCCAGTAAAGCATTAAAAGTATGAAAGAATTCTTCCTGTGATCGTTCCTTACCGGCAAAAAACTGGATATCGTCAATCAGAAGGCCGTCGAGGGACCGATACGCACGTTTAAAATTATTGATTGTGTTGTGCTGCAAAGCGCGAACCATGTCACCAACAAACCTCTCGGAGTGCACATAGGCAACCTGGACTTGGGGATTATTGGCGAGCATCATGCTTCCAATTGCATGCATCAGATGCGTTTTGCCCAAGCCGACACCACCATAGATAAACAATGGGTTGTAGGCTTTGCCTGGATTCAGGCCAACCTGTGTGGCGGCCGCCCGCGCGAGCTGATTACTTTTACCCTCGACAAAATTCTCGAACACATACTCGGCATTCAACTGGCTGCCAATTACCGGTGCATGTACTCGCTGTAACTTTCCAGGGAGGGATACGTCAGGGACCTTAAGATGCTGTTGCTGACGCGACCCGACTTCGACAACGACAGCAGGTATATTGCCCTCTGCCGTAGCATCCACGACATCGGAAATTCGCTGGTAAAAGTTAGCTTTCACCCAATCGACTACATATCGATTCGGTGCAAGAAGTTTCAGAACATTGTTTTCCTCGACCGCCTGTAACGGGCGTATCCAGGTATCAAACTGTTGTTCGGGAAGCTCGTTTTGCAGCTGGGTGACACAACGGTGCCAGAGCGATGCCGCCACTTACAGCTCTCCTTGGAGTTGTTATGTTGCGATAAACGACGGGAAGCCATCGAGTCTATACCTGTTTACAGAGGTTATCCACAGGCCCTGATTGAGAAAACAATTGAGACAATCGCGAGTGCATTCTATTGACACCCCAAGGGCCCACACGTACCCTTGCCGGCTTCCGAGTCGGCGGGGAGCCCGCGGTGACCCAGCAGCTGACCCGCTTTTAGGCAAGAAGTCATGAAACGCACATACCAGCCAAGCAGCGTCAAGCGCGCACGAACTCACGGGTTCCGCGCGCGTATGGCAACCAAGGCGGGCAGGAAAGTCCTGAACCGGCGTCGGGCAAAAGGCCGTGTCCGCCTTACGCCCTGACACTATTCCGGCAACAAGGTATTGTTTTTTACTTGGCGACTAGGCGTAGATTCAAACTGCCCGGCGAACGCCGCCTTTGCACTTCAGCACAGATCACCCGTGTCTTTCGCCAGGGCAAAAACCGTTCTGATAAGCTGTTTACCGTTATGGCGAGTCCGAACGACCGGGATTATGCGCGCCTTGGGATGGCCATCTCCCTCAAGGCAACCGGCAAGGCAGTTGTTCGTAACCGCGTTAAAAGGCTGGTGCGGGAGTATTTCAGAACGCACCAGGGAGACTTGCCTGCGGTAGATGTGGTGTTCATTGCGCGGCAGGCCGTTTGTGGCAGCAGCAGCAGCGATTTATCCGCCAGTCTCGACTGGCACTTCCGGCAGATCAAGAAACATGCGCAGCATTCTCCTGCATCTGATTAAGTTTTATCAGTACGCGCTGAGCCCTCTGCTTGGCGTGAATTGCCGGTTTAGCCCGAGTTGTTCACATTATGCGGCGACCGCAGTCGAACGTCATGGTGTCTTCAAAGGTACCGGACTTGCAGCGCGACGACTGTGCCGATGTCATCCGTTCCACGTCGGTGGCTACGATCCGGTGCCGCCGACAAACGATCGCAAGAGGTCGGCAGCGGCGTAGTGGACAATCAACGTCTGTTCTTGTGGGTAGCCCTTGCATTGGTGCTCTGGCTTACCTACCAGGCCTGGGTGGAGGACTACGCAACGAAGCCAGCCCCCGTGCTGGATGCGCCCGGGGAGGTAAGCGAAGGGGCGCCACCCGTTAAATCGGACGAGGAGCGTCCGCAACTGCCTACGATGCCCGGCGCAACCGAGCCACAGGAATCGCCCGGCGCAGAACAGCCGTCCGAAGGGCATGTCGGAACTGTTGTCACCGTAACCACTGATGTTCTCGAACTGACAATAAATACCCTGGGTGCCGATATTAGCAAAGCGGTAATGCTGGGCTATCCGGTTCAGAAAAAAGAACCTGATGTACTGGTCACACTGGAGAACCGGAACGGTAAAAACGGTCGCGTGATTTCCTCGACGCTGATAAGCCCGGATACATTCGATCTGGGATTACCTTATGTAGCCACGGCAACCGAATACAATCTCGCACCTGATGCAGATACGCTCGAGGTGAATTTCCGTTACGCACACGAAAGCGGTCTGCTCATCAACAAGACATACACGTATCAGCGGGGCAGCTACCACGTCAGGCTGCGTTATGAGGTGATTAACGGCACTCAGGTGGATCAGGACCTTACCGCCTATCTTGAGATTCGCCGCCCGCATATTGAGCAGGAGCGATCTTTTACCTCGGTGGAATCCTACTCTTTCAGGGGACCGGTTATCTACGACGGTGACAGTTACGACAAACTCGATGTCGATGACCTCGAGGACGAGCCGGTACAACTCGAGGTTTCGCGGGGCTGGATTGCTGTCATTCAGAATCACTTTCTGGCGGCGGCTATTCCGGACCGGAACGCAAACGTCAGGATGTCGGCCCGTTATGGTGACGGTGATTATCGTTTGTCGGTGGCCGGACCGCGCAAGCTGATCGCAGCAGGGGCTACGGAGATCTTCGAACAGGATCTCTTTGTCGGTCCGAAGCTGCAGGATCAGATGGCGGCTACTGCTGACGGGCTCAAATTGACCGTCGATTACGGCTGGCTCACGATCATCTCGCAGCCGCTGTTCTGGCTGCTATCGAAGATCTACTCGTTCGTCGGCAACTGGGGCTGGACCATCATTATCATGACGATGTTGATCAAGCTGCTGTTTTACAAACTGTCCGAAACGAGCGGCCACTCGATGGCAAGGATGCGAAAGCTGCAGCCGCGCATAAAGCATCTGCAGGAGCGGTACAAGGACGACCGGCAGGCTTTGAGCCAGGCCATGATGGAGCTCTACAAGAAGGAAAAGGTAAATCCTGCGGCGGGCTGTCTACCGATGCTTGTGCAGATGCCGGTGTTCCTGGCGTTTTACTGGGTGCTGCTGGAAAGCGTGGAATTGAGGCAGGCGCCGTTCATGCTTTGGATTCAGGATTTGTCGAGCAGAGATCCGTATTTCATCTTGCCCATCTTGATGGGTGTTTCGATGCTGGGGCAGCAGAAACTCAATCCGGCCCCGCCGGATCCGGTACAAGCGAAGATAATGATGCTGATGCCGGTCGTCTTCACGGTCTTCTTTGCATTCTTCCCCGCCGGCCTGGTGTTGTATTGGTTCGTCAACACACTCCTGTCCATCGCCCAGCAGTGGCGCATCAACAAAGTCACTGACGCGGCAAAGTAGAACATTCAGGTCGTTAGCTAGGATCAGACTGAAGCGGTTGAACTAAAGTTGATACAACCACGAAGAACACCAAGAAAAGATTGACGATATGCCGGCGGTCGCCGGAAAATTCGTAGTAATCTTTTGGGCCAGCGATGCTGGTTTTTTTTGTTAATTTTTGTTCGTGCGCTCCGAGTGAAGCCGTCGCTGAATGAGGTAGTGCCCTGGGTGCGTGTTCGTGGTAATTGTAGGCTTCAACTACGTTGATCTCGGCCTGTAGCGACAACGTGACGAATTCTGATAACGATACGATAGCGGCGGTGGCAACTCCGCCAGGACGGGGTGGCATTGCGATCGTGCGCGTATCCGGAGCTTTGGTTGGCAACATCGCGTCGGCTCTATTCGGCAATATTCCCAGGGCGCGCACCGCGACGTTCGTACACGTCAGGGATGACGCAGAACAGCCACTGGACGATGGACTGGCACTGTATTTCCCGGCGCCGCACTCATTCACCGGCGAAGACGTCCTCGAGCTTCACGGCCATGGTGGCCCGGTTATCGCTGACATGGTGCTGGAACGCGTGTTGCAACTCGGTGCCCGGCAGGCTGAACCGGGCGAGTTCTCCCAACGGGCATTTCTGAACGACAAGATGGATCTGGCGCAGGCGGAGGCGCTGGCCGATCTTATAGACAGTGGTTCGAAGCAGGCAGCCCGGGCGGCATTGCGTTCGCTCCGTGGCGAATTCTCAGAACGCGTCAATGAACTGTCGCAGGAAATAGTGCGCTTGAGGACTTTCGTCGAGGCGGCAATCGACTTTCCCGAAGAAGAGCTTGACGTGCTTGCGGACGAGAAGATCGTCGTGCAGCTGGATGGGATCGCAAAGCAACTGGCGGAAATACGACAGCGTGCGCAACAGGGCTGCCTCCTGCGTGACGGCATGACGGTAGTCATCGCCGGTAAGCCAAATGCGGGCAAATCGAGTCTTCTGAATCGCCTCGCCGGTTACGACGCGGCAATAGTCACACACATTCCCGGCACCACACGTGATGTCGTACGCGAACGAATTACCGTCGATGGCTTGCCATTACATGTACTGGATACGGCGGGCTTAACGGATGCAACCGACGTCGTTGAAAAGGAAGGCGTGCGGCGTGCGCGAGATGCCATAGCGAGTGCCGACCGGATTCTCCTCGTTGTTGATACCGTCGACACTGCAGAAGACACGGCAGATAACGCGGCGGCGGAGTTTGGGGACATGCCGGTCACTGTGATTCGCAACAAGATCGATCTCAGCGGAGAGCCAGCCGGTATCGAGAATGAATCAATGCCACCGGTAATACGCATTTCCGCAAAAACAGGTGCGGGTCTCGACGAATTACGTGGGCATCTGAAAGCGTGCGTCGGATTTCAGGCTGCGGGAACCGGCACGCTGTCAGCGCGCCGCCGTCATGTGCAGGCGCTGGACATAGTCGACGGCCACGTCGAAGAGGCGCGACACCAGTTGGTAAAAAACGCAGCGGGCGAATTGATGGCGGAAGAACTGCGCTTGGCGCACCGTGCGCTCGGAGAGATAACGGGCGAGTTCACAACCGAGGACTTACTCGGTTCGATCTTCTCGACGTTTTGTATCGGCAAATAGGTCGGCATCCAGCAACGTTGGTCCGTGGCCGCGGCTAAAAATAACGTCGGATCTTTTCCACACGAGTCAAAAACGATCGCGTGCGTGTCTTCGGATTGTTCTCGACGGGCGAGGGCAGCGTCGCCGCGAGTTCTATCGCCTGACGGTGCGTAAGCCTGGATGCGGATATACCCCAGTAGTAACGAGCTGCGGCTTCGACGCCATAAATGCCCCTGCCGAATTCCGCGACATTCAGGTAATGCTCGAGGATGCGCTTCTTGGAAAGGTTTTTTTCCATACCGATTGTCAGTACAAGCTCGTGCCATTTGCGCAAGGGGTTCCTTGACGGGCTTAAGAAAACATTCTTGACGGTCTGCTGGGAGATAGTGCTGGCGCCGTAGACCAAGCGCTTTTCGGACAGGTTGTATTCCATGGCTTCCTTGAGCGCCTCGATGTCGACCCCCTCGTGTTCGTAAAAGCGGGCATCCTCGGCGACGATTACGGCCCGGACCATACTTTGCGGGATCGTCTCGATGGACACCGGGATCCAGCGGAGCTTTGGCCAGTCTGCGTGACGGTACTGCTCGAACTCGTAACTGCGGATGAAGCTCGAGCGCTGGATCGGGCCCTCTGTGTATAGCTCCCAATCCGGCCATATCCCGATCAGGTAGCCAAAATCCATCATGATCAGAACCGGCAACAGTCGCCAACTCCAACGCAGCATGCGCGTGACGACCGGCACGCGAAAGATTGAGGCAATTTGTCTTAAGAATCTGCGAGCCATCGGCCGGGATGTTAATGCAAAAGCTCGCAGAATTGCTGTGACCTCGTCGGAGCCGCCATAAAAAAGCGGCGAGCGTGGAACGCTCACGACCACACCATAGACAGATACGAGCGAGCCTGCCGGCGTTAAGCCGTGATGTCATGTCTGGTTTGACGGCTAATCGCTCATCGTAGCCCAATGCGGACGTTTCAGCGTGCTTACTTGTCCGGCACAATAGGCTTCACCATCGAAACGTTGGGCTTTCCGAATCCATTCATATCGGGCAACAGGCCGATGACCTCAAAGCTGCGGTTTTTATAGAATGTGAACGGGCGTCCCTTCATCGATATCTGTTTGTTGGCGTGCGTCAAAACACCTGGAAATAAATTCTGTCTGAAAAAATTTCTGCCCCCGAGCGTAAAAACGCTAGGTACTGTAGACACAACGCCGTATGCTGACTCTGTGCTATATGTCGGTGTCCGTGCAAACGCCGAACACGGTCACAGAGAATCCGTCGCGTACGATGGCAATGGTTAGGTGACCTGAAGATTCCTCGATGACAAAACTGAAAGCCCGATCGCCCTCAATTCCCTGAAGGTAGATTATGCCGTCGCTTCTCTCGACGCTCGAGAATGGCGATGATCGATTCTGTCCGCTGGCCTTTGTGGTTGACACTGACTTCTCTTTCGTATCGATAACAACAAAATCCGGCATAGAAAGCTCCCACGGTGCTGCGGAGAAACATTCTCCATTTTCGAAACAAATCTGTACATGTCCCGCAGCACAAAGT
>CAZJFQ010000037.1:0-22371 GCA_964545335.1 uncultured Gammaproteobacteria bacterium
CAGGCTTTTCTGCGACTGGTTTCTTCTCCGTCTCTTTGACCGCAGTCTCGACCGGTGTTGCCTCGGCAATCTTCTCATCGGTCTTCGCCGGAACAGTTGCAGTCTTTTCAGTATCTTCAGGTTTTGCCTTACCGAGCAACGCTGCCGGACGGCGACCCGTTGCCGCTTTTGGTCGGAGGACCGGCACCCTTTTCTTGCGTCGGGACTTGGGCCGGGGCCGTCCGTCGTCATCTAATTCAACAAACTCGTCTTCACCCTCGGGCACCTCGGGGAGTGAAGCTTTACCATCAATAACGGCTTCCGCGATACCGCTGGAATAAAGTTGATTGGCCCGCATGGCATCATCATTGCCAGGAATTACAAAATCGATTTCTTCCGGCGAGCAATTGGTATCTATCACGGCCACGATCGGAATCTTCAGTTTGCGGGCTTCCTTTACCGCAATATCTTCATGCGCGACATCGACGACAAACAATGCATCCGGTAAGGATCCCATATCCTTGATCCCACCCAGGCTCCGCTCCAGCTTGAACAATTCGCGCCGCAGACCAAGCACTTCTTTCTTACTGAGCTGCTCGAAGGTGCCGTCGCTATCCATCTCCTCGAGTTCCTTGAGGCGTTTTATCGACTGTCGTACCGTCTTGAAATTGGTCAGCATGCCACCGAGCCAGCGATGACTTACAAACGGCATTCCGCAACGGTCAGCTTCACTGCGAATTGATTTCTGTGCCGACCGTTTGGTGCCAACAAACAGTATTTTGCCGCCATCAGCAACGACTTTTCTCACGAACTTTGTCGCCTCCAGATACAGAGGTAAAGTCCGCTCCAGATTTATAATGTGAATCTTGTTTCGCTCACCGAAGATGTATGGCGCCATCTTCGGGTTCCAGTAGCGGGTCTGATGTCCGAAATGGACGCCCGCTTCCAGCATCTGGCGCATGGAAACGCTAGCCATGTTGTACTCCTTGTAAGGGTTAAGCCTCCATGTACCCCGTACGGCAACCCGACCGTTCAAATCCCCAATTCCGGATTCGGGGATTGAGTAGTCGGGCACCCGGCCGCACGTGCCGGTACATGTGTGAATTTCCCCGGGCCCACTTCAGGCCCGGGGATTATTGCCAAAAAAGCGCGCGCTTTATACCATAAACGGTTACCCGCAACAATCTGAGCGGATCATCCAACAGCAAAACGTCACGTGGCGCCCGGCCACAGGCGAATCGGGCCTGGGCGGGACGCGTTGGTTTGACCATGACCGTCACGATCAAATCACCTGCAGAGCAGGACAAAATGCGGATTGCCGGCCGGCTGGCCGGGCAGGTGTTGGATATGATCGGCCCGCACGTCGGGGCTGGGATAACGACCGGCGAGCTCGACCGCATCTGCCACGAGTACATCGTGGGTACACTGGATGCCGTGCCGGCACCACTGAACTACAAGGGCTTCCCGAAATCGATCTGCACCTCCGTCAACCACGTGGTTTGCCACGGCATCCCCGGCGACCGCCGGTTGAAGAACGGGGACATAGTCAATATCGACATCACCGTTATCAAGGACGGGTTTCATGGCGATACCAGTCGAATGTTCTTTGTCGGCAAGCCGTCGGTCATCGCCAGGCGGCTGACCAATATCGCCCATGAAGGAATGCGTCGCGGTATTGAGGCCGTGCGGCCTGGACGTCGCCTCGGTGATGTCGGTCACGCGGTCCAGTCGTATGTGGAAGCCAATCGCTGCTCGATCGTACGCGAGTATTGCGGTCACGGCATCGGCCTCGTATTCCATGAAGACCCGCAGGTGCTGCATTACGGCAGACCGGGCACCGGCCTCGAGCTTCAACCCGGGCTGACTTTCACGGTAGAGCCGATGGTCAATGCCGGCAAGCGGCATGTAAAGCTGCTCCCCGACGGCTGGACCGTTGTAACGAAGGATCATTCGTTATCGGCGCAATGGGAACACACAATCCTCGTCACAGAGGATGGATACGAAATCCTCACGCTGGGCGCCAGCGGGAACATCTGATCAGGTCAGCTGCCATGGACACAGGCTCACGCGTTTCCGACCCGGGGCAAGCCGCATTGATGCGCAATCTCGACCAGGCCCTGGAGGCCGGCCGGGTCGATGCCGGTCAGTTTCGTGACGCCCTGCGGATGGGCACAGCCAGCCTGGCCGAGCGATTCCTGCGCGGTGATCCGATCGACGATCTGGTCCTGGGCCGAACGTCACTTGTGGATGAAGTCCTGTTGCGGGCATGGCAGGCACATGCGCCCGAGCTGGCCGAACAGGCGGCCCTCGTTGCAGTTGGCGGCTATGGCCGCGGAGAATTGCATCCCTGCTCTGACGTCGACGTCATGATATTGAAAGCAGATGACCAAACACCGGCGCATCTCAGCGCGCTGGAACGGTTCGTCACCTTTCTCTGGGACATCGGTCTCGAAATCGGACACAGCGTGCGGACTATCGAAGACTGCAGCCAGATTGCAGCCGATGACATCACCGTTACAACGACCTTGATGGAAGCAAGACGACTTGCCGGCCGGCAGGATCTGGTAGCCCGCATGCAGAAAGCGATCAGTACAGATTTAATCTGGGCATCGGACATATTCTTCCGGGCGAAGCTCGATGAACAGGAGCAACGTCATCAACGCTACCAGCAGACGACACACAATCTGGAACCCAATGTGAAAAGTGGTCCTGGTGGCATGCGAGATTTGCAGATGCTGGGGTGGGTCACGCAACGACATTTCGGCGTGCGCTCATTAGCTGAGCTGATTCCACACGGCTTTCTGACCCAACACGAATATCACATGCTGGATGACGGGCGCCGGTTTCTGTGGCGGGTTCGGTTTGCCCTGCACACGATTTCCGGACGCCGAGAGGATCGCCTGCTGTTTGACCATCAGGTAGCACTTGCACAACAGCTCGGCTACGAGGAGCAGCCGGAAAACGTTGCGGTCGAAACGTTCATGCAAAACTTCTTTCGCACTGTAAACGATCTGAAAAGACTGAGCGACATGCTGATTCAGTTCCTGCGCGAAGATATTTTGCTTGACTCAACGGTTGCACCGGAAAACCTGAACGAACAATTTCATAACTATCACGGTTATCTGGGCCTCAACGACGATGATCTGTTTTGCAAGCAGCCCCCCAGGATTCTTGAGGCCTTTCAGCTGATGCAACAGGACAAGGATCTCAAGGGCTTCCGGGGCCAGACCATCCGCAGTCTGCAGGCATCATTGGATACCATTGACAGAAAATTTCTCGCCGAGCCTGACAACCACCGGGCGTTTATCAACATTCTCTGCTCACCTCGCGGTGTGACGCACGAGCTGCGACGAATGAATGAATATGGTGTTCTCGGCCGATATATCCCGGCCTTCGGGCGGATTATCGGGCGCATGCAATTCGATATGTTTCACTCCTATACCGTCGACGCTCACACGCTGTTCGTCGTGAGCAACCTGCGGCGCTTCGCCCTGACCCGATACGACCACGAGTTCCCGTATTGCAGCGAAATCATGCAGGCGCTGCCAAAACCGGAACTCGCTTATATTGCGGCCCTGTTTCACGATATTGCCAAAGGCGAAGGCGGCAATCACTCGGAACTCGGCGCGCGTGATGCACAGCAGTTCTGTCGTCAACAAGGACTTTCGGAGTACGACGCCAACCTGGTCGAATGGCTGGTGCGGCATCATCTGCTCCTGAGTCTGACCGCGCAGAAAAAAGACATCTCGGACCCGGAAGTAATTCACGACTTTGCAACTCACGTCGGGGACCAGATCAGGCTGGACTATCTGTATGTTCTGACAGTTGCTGATGTTCGTGGCACCAATCCGATGTTGTGGAATTCCTGGAAATCAGCTTTGTTCGAGAAGTTATATCGGCTGACACAGCGCGCCCTGCAACGGGGACTGGAGCATCCGATTGACCGACAGGCCCTGATCCGAGAGATTCAGGAGTCCGCTTCGTCCGAACTGCGTTCAACCGGCATTCGCAAACAAAGGATTCAGGCAATCTGGGACACGCTGCCCGACGAATATTTTCTCCGTCATTCAAATGACGAGATCGCGTGGCACACAGAACTTCTCGCAACCCGCGACAAGAGGCGCCCATCGCCCCTGATCGGGGTGCGCCATCATGAATCAAAGGGCGGTACCAGCGTTATCGTATTCGCCCGGCGGGGTCGTGACGCGTTTGCCCGGGCGACCGCGGTTCTCGACGAACTCGGCCTCAATATATTCGATGCCCTTATTACGCCGACCACGGACGGATACAGTCTCGATACCTATCACGTCCTGGAATACAGTGGTGCAGCAGTTCTCGAACCGGGGCGTGCGGATGAAATTGAAAGGCGACTCATGAGAATAATGTCGCGTCGGGGGACCGAGGGATTGACCGTCAGTCGCCGGCCCCCTCGCCAGGCCAGAATTTTTTCGGTTCCTCCGCAGGTAGAGTTTGTCAACACGTCCGGCGGTGATTCCACGGTGATGGAGCTGGTAGCCGGAGATCGACCCGGTTTGCTGTCCGATCTGGGTAATACCCTGGTTGCTGAGCACGTCGACCTTTTTTCGGCAAGGATTATGACCGTTGGCGAGCGAGCCGAGGATGTATTCACGCTCAGCAAGCCACCCGGCCGTCCGCTTTATGAAGATGAGTGCGCACTATTGCGTGCCGCTCTGATTGGCGGTTTCAGTCAATCACGACGCGATGGTAAAACGACCCCCGAGCAATGAATCCGCGTCTCGACAAACTGTTTCCGTATCCGTTCGAACGGTTGGCAGAATTGACATATGGCATCGAGCCACCTGCCGAGCTCGCGCATATTGCGATGTCGATCGGCGAACCGCGTCACGAGCCGCCGCCGCTGGTCGTCGATGCCCTGCGGGATGCCGTGCGCGACCTCGGCAGATATCCGATGGCGGCCGGCAGTCACGCCTTTCGTCAGGTTGCTGCCGATTGGCTTGGCCGTCGTTTCAATCTTTCGACAAGCGCGATCGATATCGATTCGATGATCCTGCCGGTAAATGGCACACGCGAAGGATTATTCGCATTTGTACAGGCGGTCATCGATCCGAACACAGACCCGGTAGTCGTCGTACCGAATCCTTTCTATCAAATCTACGAAGGGGCAGCATTGCTGGCCGGCGCGATACCGGTTTACGTCAACACGATTGAAGATGCAGACTTTCTGCCGGACCTCGACTCGATCCCTGCGGCGGATCTAAACCGATGTCAGTTGCTGTTCCTGTGCTCACCGGGTAATCCGACCGGTAAAATGCTCGATGTTGAGTTTCTTTCTCGCGCCATCGAACTGGCTGACAAATTTGATTTCGTTATCGCTGCGGACGAGTGCTACTCCGAGATCTACCTGGACGAAAAACAACCACCCGTGGGCCTGCTCGAAGTATGTCAGCAACTCGGGAGAAATGATTTCGCCCGCTGTGTTGTTTTTCACAGCTTGTCGAAACGATCAAACGTACCGGGCCTGCGCGCAGGCTTTGTAGCCGGCGATGCCAGTGTGATGAAAAAATTTCGCCTATATCGAACCTACCACGGCTGCGCCATGCCCTATCATACTGAAATCGCTGCGATAACCGCGCTTGGGGATGATCGCCATGTGCAAGCGAACCGCGAGCGATACCGCAAGAAGTTTTCCGCGGTACTGCCGATTCTCGAGCCGGTGCTTTCAGTGCCCCGGCCAGAGGCGGCTTTTTATCTGTGGCCCGACGTGGGCAGCGATGATGAGACGTTTGCCCGCGAGTTGTTTGCGCGCAAGAATATTACCGCATTGCCGGGAACCTACCTGGCCCGCGATACCGATGCCGGCAATCCGGGGCGCAACCGGATTCGGCTGTCGCTGGTAGCGGAAGTTGATCAATGCGTCGAGGCGGCGACAAGAATTCGCGACTTTTTATCTGAACACTGAGCCGACAAAGGGATCACTGATGCAAAACGCGCGCGAGATTATCGTATCGGCTTTCGAGCGGCGCTCCGACCTCAAGCCGGACAACACGCCCGCTGAGTTGCGAGAGGCCGTCAACCGGACCATCGACGCACTCGGTGCCGGCAAAATTCGCGTTGCTGAGCGAACAGACAAAGGCTGGTCGGTCAACGACTGGATTAAAAAGGGCGTACTGCTCTATTTTCGAATATCGGAGAACCGGGTATTCGACGACGGTGTCAACCGGTACTACGACAAGGTCGGGCTCAAATTTGCTAATTCTGATGACGACGATTTCAGCCGCCAGGGTGTCCGTGTCGTACCGCCCGCAACTGTCCGTGCAGGAGCCTACGTTGCGCCGAATGTGGTTTTGATGCCCAGCTATATCAATATCGGTGCCTTTATCGATACCGGCACCATGGTCGACACGTGGGCGACGATCGGATCCTGTGCGCAAATTGGAAAAAACGTACACATCTCCGGGGGCGCAGGTATCGGCGGTGTTCTGGAACCAATCCAGGCAACACCGACTATTATTGAAGACGATTGCTTCATTGGCGCACGCTCTGAAATTGTTGAAGGCGTGATCGTCGAGCACGGTGCCGTCGTGTCGATGGGCGTATTTATCGGCAGGAGTACACGGATATATGACCGCAAGCGTGACGAAGTCACATATGGCCGCGTACCGGCCGGGTCCGTGGTAGTGCCGGGATCGCTGCCGGCGGACAACGGTAAATATGCTCTTTACTGCGCCGTTATTGTGAAGCAGGTTGACGATGCCACACGTGCCAGGACGAGCATCAATGATCTGTTGCGCAATTTGTAATCGTCCTGATCCAACCACACAACGTGATAAATTGAATCTGGTCCGGTACCGATGAGCGAAACACTCGATCTGACAACGGAGTTGCTGCGGCGACGGTCCTTGACTCCGAATGATGCCGGTTGTCAGAAACTACTGGGCAAGCGACTTGAAGCGGCCGGATTCCAGGTTGAGTCGATGCCTTTTGGTGAAGTATCCAACCTCTGGGCAAGACGTGGCGACGCCGGGCCACTACTCTGTTTCGCGGGGCATACCGACGTTGTACCGAGTGGACCGGAGGACGAGTGGGAAAGTGATCCGTTCGAACCGGAAATACGTGACGGTCTTCTTTTTGGACGCGGCGCTGCCGACATGAAAAGCGGGCTGGCGGCCATGGTGATCGCCTGCGAACGATTCGTTGACCGGCACCCGGACTGCGCCGGATCGATTGCATGCCTTATCACCAGTGATGAAGAAGGACCAGCAATGAATGGAACACGTCAGGTCGTGAACCGGCTGATGGAACGAAGGGAGACCATCACCTGGGCTGTAGTAGGTGAACCATCATCGACTCGGACCCTCGGAGACACGATTCGAATTGGTCGTCGTGGTTCGCTCGGCGGTCGACTGGTCGTTCGTGGCGCCCAGGGGCACATTGCCTACCCCGACCTTGCCGATAATCCCATTCACAGTGCCGTGCCGGCGTTGTCCGAGCTTTGCAATGAACACTGGGATGACGGCAGTACCGACTTTCAACCGACGGTATTTCAAATATCCAACGTCGAAAGCGGAACCGGCGCCACCAACGTGATCCCCGGCTTGCTTGAGGCGTGGTTTAATTTTCGGTATTCCGATGTGGCGGATCCGGATAACTTACGGGAACGAGTATCGGACATCCTGGACCGTCACAACCTGGATTTTGAGATCGATTGGCACCATTACGGTAAACCGTACTACTGTCCACCGGGCGAGCTGGCCGCTGCCGCCAGCCGTGCGGTTTGCGATACGGTGGGAGTAAAACCCGCCTATTCCACCCGCGGCGGTACTTCAGACGGCCGTTTTATATCTGTATGTGGTGCTGAGGTAGTGGAACTCGGACCCGTGAACGAGACGATACATCGCATCAACGAGTGCGTGCCGGTAGCGGACCTGGATAACCTCACAGATATCTACTTTCGCATCGCTGAGCAGCTGCTTCTGCGGTGACTGAGGATCATCGCACCGGTGGTCATCTGCTTAGCCGCCAGTTCGAAATGACCCCAAACGCGGCGAGAATTGATAACACGATCAATACCCACGCCGGCATAGACAGGCCAAGGAACACCCAGTCGATCTTTGCGCATTCGCCTGAGCCGGCGAAAATCATATCCAGAGCGTCGAACAGCGGAAAAAACTCAAGCATATACCCCAGACCGGGGCCGCAGGCCGGAACCTGATCGAGTGGTAACGATTGGAGCCAAACGTGGCGACCCGCCACGACGGCTCCCGCCGCCGCTGCAACAATCAGCAGTAGGGAGTACATTCGCGCGCCTGTTGACGCCGGACTGTGGACGGCGGCGGCAAGAAAAATGATTCCCATTGCGATTACAGCGACACGCTGAAGAATACATAACGGGCATGGCGCCAGGTTCAGCACGTGCTGGGCGAAAAGTGCGTAGCCCATGAGGCCGCCACAAATCAGAAATCCGACCAGGTTTGCTCGCCGGCGGGTGCGGATAAATGGCAGATTCATGGGCCGTGCGTTCGATGCTCGAGTGTCGCCCTGACTTTGATTAGAAGCAAGTAGAGGGTAACGCAATTGCGGGATCAATAAAATGTCTCCGCGCAAGGCTGGGAGACATTCGAAATACGCTGGAGTATTGTCAGAACATTGAAACTGTTTGTGCTATCTGGCTGCTATTTGAAGTCGATAGCCCCACGCAACATGAAAGCGCTCGGTCCTTCGTCGCCATTGATGCCGTCGGTCACGTCAGCAGACGAGTAGTTGAACATGAACCGAAGATTCCGGTTCACGTAGTAGTTCACTCCCAGGGTAATCGTCTCCTGTTCACCGCCGGTGATATTTCCGTGCGTCAGATCTATCCCCTGGTAACGTGCAGCAATTTCCCAGGCTCCGCGCTTGCTCTTTGGGGTGACACGATTGAATCTCCCGCCATTATACGGCCGGGTTTCGCCGGTAATGAACCAGCTCACAAATCCGTAATAGCCTGCGAAATCCAGATCGCCGCCCGCGCTTGCGTCACGATTGACCCCGGCCCCGATCCACTCCGCCTGGGCTGAAAACGGCCCGTTTACATAAGCTGCCTCGAGCCCCAGATAGGAGGTATTGTTCACTCCCGTAATATCGCCGGTATCGAT
Source organism: uncultured Gammaproteobacteria bacterium (assembly GCA_964545335.1). Taxonomy (GTDB): domain Bacteria; phylum Pseudomonadota; class Gammaproteobacteria; order Steroidobacterales; family CAZJFQ01; genus CAZJFQ01. The sequence continues at coordinate 9,096 of CAZJFQ010000037.1, forward strand.
CAGGCACGTCCTTGTGACGTGCGCCGCAGGTCGGGCGCAGAATCGAACCGTGTTGGCGTCTGTATCGGTCGGTTCCTGCAGCGACGCGTTGACCCCGAAATGCAATACGTTTTCGTCGCGCAGGATCGGTGCGTAGGCGAACCTGCCACCGATGCCCAGGCCCTCGTCCCCGTCAACGTCCAGGTTCGAGTTCTGACCAAACATCCCCGCGCCGTAGTGCATCTTTCCCGCGGTCTTGTACCACATGGCCCCAACCCGACGCGCCGGCGCAAAAGTATTTACCACGGCCGAACGCTCCATAAAGGTGATGTACTTTGAGCTAGTAACTTCTTCGAGGCTGAACGGGACCTTTGATTGCCCGAGTATCAGTTTGCCGCCCGCAAGGCCGTACGAAACGAATCCATCGGCGATAAGTGCGTCGCCCGTGGCAAATTCCAGCTGCAGCTTGTACCCCCAGTTTTCGGCTATGTCACCTTCGGCAAAAAGCCGTGCCCGGCGAAACTCCGTGCCGCTGTCCAGATCGGTCACGTCATCATCGAAGTATGCAGCGTCCACCTGGATACGCCCGCCAACATTAATCGTCATATCTGCCAGTGCCGGCGTTCCCACAAAGGCTACCGCAGTCAGCAGACCGCCTGTTGCCAATATTTTCTGCACTGCCAAGATCCCGTGCTCCTGAAACTGTTTATCCGCTTCTGATTTCCGGCGCTCGCACCGGTAGTCGCGGCAAAAGGCTAAGGAGCAGATGTTGCGGGGAAATTACGCTTCTGTGTCAGTTTTGTGATAACTGTGTTTTGGTCCTGGCAGGCCCGGTAACCAGACGGTCTGCCGGGAACCGGAGGGTGAAGGTACTGCCTTTCCCGGGTTCGCTCTGAATATCCAGGGCACCGTCGTGCCGCAGCATGACATGTTTGACGATGGCGAGCCCCAGCCCAGTTCCCCCTTGTTCCCGCGATCTGCCGGGATCAACGCGGTAAAACCGCTCGGTGAGCCGAGGAATCTCTTCGGCGGCAATTCCGATGCCCGTGTCCTTGACGGACAGATCGCCCCCGGAAGCGCCGATTGTCCAACTGATCTCGATCCGGCTGTCATCCGACGTGCATTTCACCGCGTTGGACACGAGATTGGAAAGTGCAGAATAGATGTCGGGTTCCGATCCGCGTATTCGTGCATCGGACTGTTTCGTGATTACGATCTGTCTGTCGGCAATGTCGTGCCCAACGATGCCGTTTCGTACCGATATTAAGATATCGCCAACATCAATATTAACAGCGTCTGTCTCGAGACGACGTGATTCCAGACGCGCGAGTTCGAGCAAGTCGGTCAATATGGCGCTCATTCTTTGTGATTGCCGGTGCATCTCCGCAAGTGGCTGAACCAGCTCGTCTGGCTGGCCGGGATCGGATGACAACGATTCGAGGTAGCCCATGATTACGGTCAGCGGAGAACGCAGTTCGTGAGAGGCGTTTGCAACGAAATCGCGACGCATGCGTTCCAGTTGCACCCGCCCGGTCTCGTCCTTGACCAGCAGGAGGCTTTGCTCGGAACCGTAGCTTAAGATCTGACATGAAAAGGTTCGCCCGTCATCACGTGGCGACGGTACGAACATCGGCTTGGTGAAATCGCCTTGTTCCAGATATGCCGTGAAATCCGGGTGCCGAATCAGGTCGCCGATATTCTGACCAATGTCCTCACCCTGCTGCAGGCCGAGCAATTCAGCAGCCGCCTGGTTGAACCAGACCATACCGAAATTGGCATCCAGTACCACTCCGCCATCAGGCATTTCGCTGGTGGATTGGCGAAATTCCTGTAGTACCTGGTGCAAACGTTCCTTACGACGTCGACTCTTTTTTCGCAAGAAATCAGTCTCTTGCGCGATTCGCCCGAGCACGCCGATTGCCGGCGGCGCCTGGGATTCGTCCTGTGCTGTCAGCCAACGATCAATCAAACGGGCACTGTAAAGAAGCCAGCCGATGTTGGCGAGCAACGCGAGACTAACCCAGACCCACGGGTGGCCAAAGAGCAGACCCAAGGCAATGGCAACCGAAACCAGTATCGCTATCCGGCTCAGTTCGGCCAACCAGGACTTCGTGAGCATCAGGTTTCCAGGCTTGAAAACCGGTAGCCGGTACCGCGCACTGTCTGGATGAATCGGTCGTAGCCCTGTGCGCCTAACGCTTTACGCAAACGGCGTATATGTACGTCGACGGTACGTTCTTCGACGTAAACGTTGCCGCCCCATACGCGGTCAAGTAACTGACCGCGGCTGTACACACGTTCAGGATGAGAAACAAAAAAATGCAACAAGCGATATTCGGTAGGCCCGAGACGTATGGTGACATCGTCAGCGGTAACACGATGACCAGCGGTATCGATCACCAGCCCCTCGCATTTCAGGATGTCACCGTCACCTGTAAATGCGTAGCGTCGCAGCACAGCATTTATTCGGGCAATCAGTTCCCGTGGCGAAAATGGTTTGGTGATGTAATCATCGGCGCCGCCTTCCAGCCCGGCAACCTTGTCATCCTCCCCAGCCCTTGCCGTCAACATGATTATCGGAACATCACTGGTCTCGTCATCCCGCTTCAGAGATCGCGTCAGCTCCAGTCCACTGGTATCCGGCAACATCCAGTCAATCAGGACAACATCGGGTCGCTTATTGGCAATTTCGATCCGTGCCTGGCGACTGTCGGACGCTTCGCTCACCTCGAAGCCGGCGCGTCGCAACCCGAAAGCGATCATTTCGCGGATCGGCTTTTCGTCCTCGACGACGAGGATTCTCATATTCGTCATAAGGCGCTGACAGAAGACCTTAACCGGCGGCATTACAGCAGCCGATCATTACAGTTCTGTTAACGCGGATTATCCCATTCCGCCCCGTTTTGAGGCCACCTTCTCACGCAGATAAACCGGCACAGCTTCCGCTGCAGATACCATTCGGCCGGCCTCGACTTCAGGGATTGCCAGCGAAAGGATGTCCCGCGCGTCGGGCAAACGGTCTGGGTGAACGCAGGCAGCCGATAATTCCAGGCGCCGCGCGAGCTCAGGATAAGCGGCAAATCCTGAGCCAGCACCCGCGTATTCACCCTCAAAAGGTGCTTTGACCCCTACCGGAACGCTGATTTGTTCCGCAGCGACAGTGGCGACCAATCCGCTCTGATCGACGGCGTAGGCGCCCCAGTAGACCTCACCCATACGCGCATCCAGGCATACCAGAACGCAGAATGACCCCAGTTCACGGACGGTTCCCTGTGCGATCGCGGCGAGATCGGAGACAGGAACAACGCCGAGTCCAGTGCCAAAAGCCATTCCCTGGGTGACGCCGGCGGCTATCCTTACACCCGTAAACGAGCCCGGGCCACGACCAAAGGCCAGCGCATCCAGATCATGAACAGCCAGTTCTGCCGCGGCCAGCAGTTCGCTGACAACAGGCAATACCCGCCGAGCCTGCTGACGCGGAATCACCTCGTGTCGATGCAATACCTGCCCATCATGAAGCAACGCGACGGAGCAGGCGTCACTGGATGTGTCCAGCGCAAGGAGCTTCATTGCTCGCCTACCGTCACGGGCGGCTCTTTGTATCGTTCCCTTATGAATCGCTCAACATCATCAAACCGGTCTGTTTGCTGCATTGGCGGCAGGCTATCCAGAAATACGCGGCCGTACGACCGGGTGACGAGGCGTGGATCGCAAATCATCGCCACCCCCCAATCGTCAAAATCACGAATCAACCGTCCTACGCCCTGTTTCAGCGCGATGACTGCCTGTGGCAATTGATGCCGGACAAAGGGATTGCCGCCTTGGCGTTGCACATGCTCGAGACGAACCTTGAGGAGCGGATCATCAGGTGAGGCAAACGGCAGCTTGTCGATCATCACCACGGTCAATGCGCTGCCCCGGACGTCAACACCTTCCCAGAAAGTACCGGTTCCCAACAGCACGCCATTGCCCAGAGCCCGAAATCGGTCGAGCAATTTGTCGCGCGGTGCTTCGCCCTGAACAAGAATCGGATAAGGAAGACCGCCTCGACTTCTTCCCAGGTCGTCGGCAGCTTCGCGCAACGCGCGGTGACTGGTAAACAGCAAAAACGCGCGACCGCCGGTTGCGCGAAGAACGGGCAGAGTTGCGTCCAGAACGGCCCGGGTATAGCCCGTGGTATTGGGCTGTGGCAACCCTCGCGGCAGATACAACATCGCGTTACGTGCATAGTCGAACGGGCTCTGCAACAGACACGTCTCCGGCTCATCAAGGCCAGTACGCTCAGTGAAATGATCGAATGCATTGCCGACGGCAAGTGTCGCGGATGTAAACACCCAGGTCCGGCATTGCTTGTAGATGACCCGGTTGAGTTTTTCGGCGACATCGTACGGGGCAAATCGGGCACTAAAAGAGCGCTCACCGCGATCGATCCAACGGATTCCGACTTCGCCACTCTCGTCCAGCAGCAGCCCCAGATGATCTGCAACGGTTACCGCCCAATCCGCGCAGCGGGACAGCCCAGCTGAAGCGTCAGCAATCTCGTTGAGGCGCGCTGCAAGCGCGTCGGTCCGCATCTGTATCTGCTCCAGGGCCTCAACGACAGTAGTCGACCAGGAAATCGCGTTGGTTTCGTCGGTGTTTCCGGCAAACAGTAACTGTGTTTCCCTGACGACTTGTTCGAATCGATGAACGTGTGATTCCACAAGCTGTCGATCCAGGCCAGCGTTGATGCACTCTGCCGTCGTGTCACGGGCCAGATTGAAAAGCCGGCGGCTGCCGACGTGCAATCCGAAAAACTGAGTGGCGATATCAGCCAGCTGATGGGCCTCGTCGACGATGATTGCATCGGCGCCCGGTAGCACTTCGCCAAAACCGTCTTCTTTCAGAGCCAGATCGGCCAGCAGCAGGTGATGATTGACAACGACTACGTCAGCGGCCTGCGCCCGGCGACGGGCATCTACGACGTGGCAGGAATCATAGTCCGGACAATGTACACCGAGGCAGTTGTCGATTGTGGAGGTAACCAGGGTCCACACCGGACTGTTCTCGGGTATGTAATCCACCTCGGCGATATCGCCGGTGGCAGTCAGTGCGCCCCATCTGCTCGCGCCTGCTACGTCGGCGGCAGTGACAGCCCGGTTCGTTAACTCACCACTGGCGACAAGATGCAGGCGGTGGCGGCACAGGTAATTTTGCCGCCCCTTGAGCAACGCGATGTCAACAGGACGACCTATGGCTCTGGACACGGCCGGCAGATCTTTGTTGAAAAGCTGGTCCTGCAGCGCCCGCGTTCCGGTCGAAATGATGACTCGCCGGCCCGACATCAAGACCGGCACGAGATAAGCGAGTGTCTTGCCTATCCCTGTTCCGGCCTCAATAACCAGCACATTGGATTCAGCAATTGCTTGCGCAACCCGCTCGGCCATGATCTGTTGCTCGGGTCGCGGTGAATAGTTGTGCAAAACGTTCGCGAGCGGACTATCTCCGCCAAAGAATCCGGCGAAGTTCTGAGGTTTCTGCCCACCCGATCGAGTGTCAGAGCCGATCATTCGCTTGCGGCCGGTTGAGCGGGTTGCTGGTAATGGAATACGGCCCGAAAGCGGGCATAGCCGATTGCCCGGGGCGCCAGCGTGTGCCGCATGATCCAGCGTATGTGGGAATAGTCCTGCGGCAGCGCAGTTTGCTCGGCCCCAAATTCGTCAATGACAGTCAGGTCCACCGGCAATTCGAATGTCGCCCCGCCATCAATCGAAAAAGTTACGTCGGTGCCGGGACCGACGGCCGTATCCGCGGCATACACCATGTGTTTAGGCAGCGCTTGTACGATAACGACATTATCCCGCGGCAGGTCAGACTCATTGGCAAACCGTACGGTATAGATAACCTCCTCACCCGGGACCACGGGGTCAGCCGGAGAAACGGGTACAAGTCGTTCCCCCTGGACGCCTGCCGGGTCAACCACGAGTTCGAGTTTTTCCGCCAGCAGTTTCGTTGCTATGCCACCGGACGTCTGCCCGCACACTAGTGTTGGCAGCACGCCCAGCAGAAACATTGCCAGCAGCTCGGATCTTGGGTACATAGCACCTCGGTCGTTGTCGTCACGCCACTGGATTCAGGTCCCTTTCGATGCCGGGCAACCGTGAATCCCCTTGATGCGTCGGTATAATACGCCCCTTTCGCGGCTGGCCGTGGCGAGGTTGTCGCCGGTCCGATCGGGTAATCATAGGGAATTATTGCATGTGTACGACGAATGAGGCGCTGAAGAACTGGGTCGAACAGGTTGCATCACAGACCCAACCCGAACATACGCATTGGTGCGACGGATCCGCTACAGAATATCAGGGTCTGATCGATCAGATGCTGACCGACGGCACTCTTCTCAAGCTCAACGAGCAAACCTACCCCAATTGTTATCTGCATCGTTCTGACCCGTCTGATGTAGCACGCGTAGAGCATCTGACTTTCGTATGCACTGAAAATAAGGAAGACGCCGGCCCCAATAACAACTGGCTCGAGCCCGGGGCGGCGCATCGCAAACTGGATGAACTGTTTGCCGGGTGCATGCGGGGTCGCACGATGTATGTCATCCCCTACTGCATGGGGCCGATCGACTCGCAGTTTTCACGCTGCGGCGTTGAAATCACTGACAGCCCGTATGTCGCCGCGAATATGTATCTGATGACGCGGATGGGATCCGCAGCGCTTAAACGGATCGAGCAAGATGGGACTTTCGTCCGGGGACTTCACTCCACTGGAGAACTTGATCCGGACCGCCGCTTCATCATGCACTTTCCCGAGGAACTTCTCATCAAGAGTTATGGTTCCGGGTATGGTGGCAACGCGCTGCTCGGAAAGAAATGCCACGCCCTCAGAATCGCCAGCTGGCAGGCCAGGCAGGAAGGTTGGCTCGCCGAACACATGCTGATCGTCGGTCTCGAGAATCCTGAGGGCGAAACACATTACATCGCGGCCGCATTTCCATCGGCCTGTGGCAAAACCAATCTGGCCATGCTCATCCCACCGGACTCGCTTCCCGGCTGGAAGATCTGGACGCTGGGAGACGATATCGCCTGGTTGCACCTGCGCGAGGACGGTCGGCTGTGGGCAATTAACCCGGAAGCTGGCTATTTTGGAGTTGTTCCGGGCACCAACGCCAGAACCAACAGAAACGCATATTACATGATTACGCATGACACGATATTTACCAACGTCGGTCTGACTTCGGATAACGAACCCTGGTGGGAAGACAAACGAAGCGGGCAACCGGCCTATGACTGGCGCGGCAGTAAGTACACAGGGTCCAACGGGCCAGCGGCGCACCCGAACTCCCGGTTTACTGTATCGGCCCGACAGAATCCCAGCTACTCGGACAAGGCCGACGATCCGCGCGGCGTACCGATTTCTGCCATTGTATTCGGCGGCCGACGGCGTGAAGTTGCACCGCTCGTATTTGAAGCCAGAAGCTGGGCGCACGGTGTCATGGTGGGCGCCAGCGTTGGTTCAGAGACAACAGCGGCAGCCGCCGGTGAGGTCGGTGTGGTTCGTCGCGACCCGATGGCGATGAAACCATTCTGTGGTTACAACTTTGCTGACTACTGGAGTCATTGGCTCAGCTTTTCGGAACGTTCCGATAACCTGCCCGGCATTTTCCATGTCAACTGGTTCCGGCAGGACGAGGATGGCAATTTCCTATGGCCCGGGTTTGGCGAGAATCTCCGGGTCTTAAGCTGGATTATCGATCGGTGCGCCGGCCAGGTCGATGCCGTTGAAACACCCATAGGTTGGGTACCCGAACCGGGTGATGTCAACACCAATGGGTTAAAAGTTTCTCCCGAGACCATGCAGGCTCTGCTGACTATCGACAACTCCAGGTGGCAGCAGGAAATAGACGAGATCGGAAGTTACCTGCAATCCTTTGGCAAACGACTGCCCGCGGAACTTGATGCGGAAAGACAGCGCGTAAGTGACGCGCTGGGGAAAAGCTTAGTCCAGGAAGTATCTGACTAAAGGAATCGTGCCGGATACTTTACTTTGAACAAACGAAGTAGATTGCGTCGGGCATGTCCTTCTGCACCTGCCGTCCCATACCGATGATCCCTTCCCCCGTAAGCGTCATACTATCGCGACGGACAAACAGCTCATCGCCACCGCTGGTCAATACGAACGTGCCGTTCGTACTCTGGTCGATAAGCGTGAACTTGTTTCTCGTGAGCTCGACGCGCGCGTGCAGACGCGATATGAGATTGCCTTTGACAACCAGATCATTATCCTCCGATCGACCAATGGTCATACTCGTCTTACCGGAATCGACGACAACTTCATTGCCCTGACAAGTCAGTTTCAGTTTTCCCGCACCGGCCTCCGCGCGAATTGACCAATCGAGCGTTGGAACCATGCTGGTAACATCCTCTTTTTGCCACAGAACCTCATACAAAGCGACCTCCTCGGATTGTCCCTTAACAATCGTAACGTCGATCTGACGTGTCGACGCCTGCCACTCGGGCGACAACTTCTCGATCGTGTCTGAGGTCGTAATGATCTGCGACGCTTTGGCCTGACTGGTCATGCGATTCGCCGTATGAACCGCAGAGCCGAAAATATCCTTGTTCTCGACTACTACCGGCCCGAAATGACACCCGATCCGGATCGCTACCGGCGCCCCTTCAACTACAAGGTCGCTGTCATTGCGAATCGTCAACTGCATTTGCCGCGCCGCATTCATCGCATCATCAGCCGTGGGAAAGGTCGACATGACTTCGTCGCCCATCGTCTTGATCACGGTGCCATTGAACTGGTCCGTGGCCTGTTTCATGGCATCGATACAGCGAGCCACTATTTCCCGGGCCCTGACGTCCCCGAGAACTTCGTAGAGATTGGTGCTGCCGACAACGTCGGCGAACACGATGGCCAGCTCCAGTTCCTTGCTCATAGCTCGGTGCAAATAACCAGCGATACGAAGACCGGTGGGGAGAAGCCCCGCCGTTGTCTCGACCGGGGGTCATTATACGTAAACCGTTCGAGACCGGCATACCCGCGAGGCACATCTATTTTTCCGCGACGACATAGGCAATCCACGCTGGATCGGCAACACCGCGCTCAACCGGCACATAATCGCCCTCTTCCTCATCATCGTCTGTGTCTTCCTCCCAATACACCGTCGATTTGCTGAACCCTGCTTCGGCAAGTAATTCACGGATTTCAGGCAAGGTCCAGAGACGCCAATCATACGAAAACGCCTTTTCCAGTCTGGATCCGTCGGGAAAACGAAAGTGGATATGGCAAACAAAATCTGCACTAACCGGATCAAAACTCGCCTGATCCCAAATATAAGTAAATCCGTCGAGGCGGGTTTTCTCAGACATTTCATCGTACGCTTCGGAGCCGCCAAAAGCGTCGAGAAAGAACAGCCCGTCGTCTTTGAGGTGATCGCGCACAGCGCGAAAGTACCGGCGCACCAGGTCGCGAGTCTTGAATATCCAGTAGCTGAAGTTGAAAGCAACCGTCAGGTCCGATGGCTCGGTGCGGGCAGTCAACACATCGGTATTCAGAATAGTGAGTCGTTCCTGCTGTTCCGCGGTCAACCCGGCAACATGCCGCTGCCTCCCCCAATCAATCACGGCCTCATCGATATCGACACCAACGGCACGGTGTCTGGCATTAACGCGTATCCATTGACAAGCCGCGTTCGCCGTCCCGCAGAAATCCTCCCGCAGCAGTTCAGGATCGCGTCCGCGGATCTCGCGAAAAGTCTGTTGCAGAAACTCGACCTCGTCCTCGACATTTTGGACGGATTGCTCATACAACTCGTGACGATCCGCTGTCTCAGCCTTACCGGGGCCCGTGCGGACTTTCTTTCGCGATTTCCGTTTCTGCCTGCCCATGGTTTCGCTGCTTCCCTTTGATCGATTGACAAGTAGCCGGGTGTGTTCACTGGCGATAGAAGCGCGTTATTGTAATGTATCGCAGGATTCACACCAGAGGTTTGTGTTGCCTTTGTCGGCCAGAATTCGCCGGACTTGCCTGTCAATCTTTATCCTGGGGAAAACGATATTGCTGTCAATCAGATTCGTACATGACCAAGAGCGTTCCGCACGACGTCAATACCGGCGCCGGGACGATGGGCGTTCTCGCTGATATACCGGCGCCAGCGTCGGGCACCCGGCTGAGTCGCAAACAAGCCGAGAATGTGCCGGGTCATATCGTGTAGCCGGGTACCTTCGCGGAGCCGGGCTTCCATGTAAGGCAGGTAGCGTTCGATTATTTCCGGTCGTGAAGGTGACTGCCGCTCCGCATCGCCCGGGTAGTAGCGTTGCTCAAGCACGGCCAGCCAGTACGGATCATGATACGCGTGGCGGCCGATCATCACGCCGTCGACGTGCCGCAAATGGGCGTCGATTTCCTCAAGCGACTGAATGCCTCCGTTGATGATGATCTCGAGCGATGGGAATTCGGATTTCAGGCGATAGACGTAGTCATAGCGCAGCGGTGGAACCGAACGATTGTCTTTCGGGCTCAGGCCCTCAAGAATCGCCTTGCGTGCGTGCACGACAAACGTCCGGCAGCCACCCACGGTAACGACATCGACAAACTGCGTCAGGAAGTCGAAATCGTCATTGTCGTCGACGCCGATTCTGGTTTTTACTGTCACCGGTATTTTGACCGCCCCCTGCATCGCGGCAACACAGTCGGCCACACGAGATGGATCCGTCATCAAACACGCACCGAAACGCCCCGATTGGACCCGATCACTCGGGCAGCCGATATTGAGATTGATTTCGTCGTAGCCAAATTCCTCGCCGATCTTTGCGGCGATTGCAAGATCTTCGGGATTGCTGCCGCCCAGCTGTAGAGCCAGCGGATGTTCGGCCGGGAAAAAGTCGAGCAGCTGTTTCCGGTCACCCTTCAAAATCGCGGCAGCCGTCACCATTTCTGTATATAGGAGTATCCCGGGGCTGATCAGGCGCAGAAAGTTGCGGCAATGACGATCTGTCCAATCCATCATTGGGGCAACTGACAACCGGCGACCCGGAGCGTCATTGATCTGCTTGAATTCGCTCATGGCGCAGAATTATATTCGGATTCTTTACCCGTTTGCGTGTCCGGATCTTGCTTACCGGAGTGTCCGACGGGCTTCTCGTGTATGGCCTACTGGCTTTCGGTTATGCTCAGCTCCCGATGACAATGATGAGCTCGCCGAGATTGCTCTGCGCTACACGACGTATTTCGGGTCGCCCCATACAAGCCCTCGCTTTGCTGGTCGCCATCGTCCTGGTTGTTTCGTGCGGGAAAGAAAGTCATCCCGTGGCCGCTCCACCGTACGTGCCGGATCCCACCGCCCCGAACGCAGCGTCGTGGTTCGTCGACGTCGCAGAAGATGAAGGCGTTGTTTTCCGACACAACTCGTATCCGGCTGGCGAGTTTTTCGTTCCAGAGATTATCGGGTCCGGCGCCGCGCTGTTCGATTACGATAATGACGGCGATCTTGATCTGTTCCTGGTCGATAGTGGCCAGGATCCGGGAATGGGCGCGACCGATCGACTTTACCGACAGGAGGACAACGGATCATTTACCGAGCGCACGGTAGAGGCCGGTCTGAATAGTAACGGATATGGTATGGGTGCAACGTTGGGCGATATCGACAACGATGGCGACGTTGACCTGTATGTCACTAACCTGGGAGAGGACGTTCTGTACCGGAATAATGGTGACGGTACGTTTAGCGATGTTGGTGCGACGTCCGGAATCTCGGTGACCACCTGGTCAACTTCGGCCGTTTTTTTTGATTACGATCTGGATGGCCTGCTCGACCTTTTTGTCGCCACCTATGTGCGCCTGACACGAATTAAATCCTGTTCCGGACCAGGCGGTCGAATCGAGTACTGTGGCCCCAAAGCGTTCGACGGCATTCCGGATTACTTATTTCATAACGACGGCAACGGCCACTTTACAGATGTGTCGGACGTATCCGGCATCGGGTCTGTGGCCAGCAAGGGCCTCGGTGTGGTATCTCTGGATTTCAACATGGACGGGGCGCCCGATATCCTGGTTGCCAACGATAGCGAGAACAACGATCTTTGGATAAATCGCGGAGACGGCACGTTTTCCAATCAGGCGGTAGTCATGGGCGCGGCAGTCAATATTTTCGGCAAACCGGAAGCCAGCATGGGGATCGCCGTCGGTGATATCGATGGCGATCTGCGGCCCGATGTTCTGATGACACATCTGGCGGCGGAAACGAATACCGTGTACCGGGCTATTGCCGGCGGAGGCCTTCAGGATTCCACACCGCGTTCCGGATTGGGGCCCGCCAGTATGCGCTACACCGGGTTCGGTGCGGCTTTTTTTGATGCGGAAAACGACGGCGATCTCGATCTGATCGTCGCCAACGGCAAAGTGACCCGAACATCCCGTCACGCCGATATAGCAACAGTGGCAGCGGCGATTGAGACCGACGGAAGCGTTTTGACACTGGCTGAATACGCTGAGCCCGACATGCTTTTTCTCAACGACGGCAGAGGTCACTTCGATTATCGTTGTGATCTCGCGCCGGACCTGTGTCAGCGTGAGGAGGTTGGCCGCGGCCTGACAATCGGTGACATTGACGGCGACGGAGCTCTCGACGTCGTCGTTACAGGCTCAAATGCTCCGACACGTTTGTATCGCAATGAGTCATCGCCCCGCGGTCACTGGATCAGGATTCGGGCCCTGGAACGCGACCGGACACGCGATGCAATAGGGGCCTACGTCTATCTGACTACGCCGTCCGGAACCCAGGTTCGAGTCGTTTCGCACGCCTACAGTTTTCTTTCGGCGTCCGATGCGACGACCCATTTTGGTCTGGGTGATGCGGATGCCGTGGAGAGCATCCGCATACGCTGGGCGGATGGGTCCGAAGAAACTTTTCCGGGTGCTGCGGTCGATCAGACAATTAGTGTGGTGCGGGGCACCGGAATCGGGAACGACGACGAGCCGGAGACATGATGGCCGCCAAAGCGTCTGCATTTGCAGTTGGCGGGATTGTATTACTCGTGGTCACTCTCGTTCTGGTGATGCAGGGCACTGAAAAGGGCAGCCTCCAATTGCCTACAATTTCCCTTGCAGAGGCCGAGCCTCAAGTCGCGGAAAAGACTACCGGACTCCGGCAGGCGGTTACCGAGAATCCTGAATCACCCCGGGAATGGTCGCGTCTGGCCCGGACTTATCACGCGCATCACATGTACGAAGCAGCGATTATCTGTTACACGCGAACGATGGAGCTGGCGCCGCAGGACTACCGCTGGCCATACCTCTCCGCACT